>NZ_BQXI01000003.1:0-308245 GCF_030158955.1 Acidovorax sp. SUPP1855
TTCAAGCCCGCCACTGGCAAGGCACAAGTGCGCCTGCAAACGGTGAAAGCCTGAGCCACCGGGCCTGCAAGGCCCCTCATGCACCCAGGCGCAGACCGCTGCTGGGCCTCATCACGCTCAAACGGCTGCTGGCGCCCACTCATTCCTGTTCGGATTCGTCAAACATGGGGTTGTGAGAGGCTCCCTATTGGGCTTGCTGGCGGAATAAATATATTCACCTATGCGACAAATACATTAAATTGGATTGACCCATTTGGCCTATCGACAACATGTCCAAATCCACCTAAAAAAGAAATCGAAATTGAAGCGGGATCTTTTGAAGAGGCGAGAAATATTGCACTTATGAAGATGGGAACAATTGACCCAAGTAGTCGCGCCCCTCAAACCGGGCGACTTGGAGCTGGAAAAGGAAGAAAAACAGGCTTTACGGGATTAGGGGATGGAGAGTTTAAGCGTTTTAGGCTCGATTACGACCCAGACAAAGGCCCACATATTAACGTTGAGGTTGGAAAAGGGGCTTGCGCCAAAAAATGGGCAATTAAATTTCCAGGAAACGAAGAAACTTTCAAAAAACTCCTAAAAAGAAACACATGAAGCATTTACCGATTTTCGCAAAGCAAGTCAATGCCGAAAAATATTCTTTGAGATCAATTGATTTTGATATTGAAATAGAAGCAAAAAAACGCAATATCCCCATACAATCATGGGGCAGACTTGACCTCTCCAAAACAAACCATAAAAATTACAAATTCACCAACGACCCCGAGGCATGTGCCATATTAAATGGGATAATTTCAGAGGAAAAAATTCACGGCAATATAATAATAATTTGGTCAAATGCAGATTTCGTAGAAATAGCATCAGACATAAAATTTCTCCAAGATTTCACGATGGAAATATTAACCGAGGATTGGGATGTTTGGATATTTGGAGAAAACTGGATAGTGGAAAAATACCATGAAGGGGAATTAATTTTCTCAAGGAATTAAAAAATTCCCATATGGAAATAGCCGCCCTCCAGTGGCTTTTGTAGCACGCCCGTAGTTTCAGGCAAACATCCCTGATACCAGACACAGTAATCTCGCGGTAACCCCCATGACGCGGCCGCCAGGACTTCCGCTACGGCCCCGTAGGCCGCATCCCTGCCGCCCTGCCCGGCCAGGGCAGTCACCAACCGAGCGAGCTGTTCGCCTTCGACCCGGCCGGCAACCTGCTGGATGCCAGCCCGGCGCAGATGCAGCGCCAGCAGGAAGACCGATCAGCACAGGGAACATCGCAAGGCCTGGGTGTCGTGGGCGACAACCGCCTGCGGTTCTACCAGGACCTGCACTTCGAATACGACGTGCATGGCAATGTGACGAAGCGCACCCGGGGCAACCAGCGTGCAGGCCATCAGGAGGTCACCGAACTTCGATGGAATGCAGACCATCAACTGGCCGAGGCCACCACGACGCGTCACGGGGTGACCCAGGCAACCCGCTACGCCTACGATGCCTTGGGCCGGCGGGTGGCCAAGGCCGATGCCTTCGGCACCACGCGTTATCTGTGGGATGGCGATCTGATGGTCAACAGCCAGCGCGGTAGCAAAAGCAGCCTGTAAAACGGCGCCTGCAGTGGGGCACCGCGACCAGCAAAGGGCGCCCGCGTCTGCGCCTCAATCCATCCACCGGCGTTAGGGCTCGGCACGCGGTGGGTGGCATGGCCGATGCCTCGCCCCCCACCGCTCCCGCGCACACCGACTCAGGTGAAGTTCAACGACCGGACGCTGGCGCTGGTTCTCACGTCGTGGCGGATGCCCATCATCCCGTTCACGCCCCGGATATCGCTGGCCGACTGTTCGTTGGCGTTGATCAAGAAGCGCGCCTCGCGGTAGCCCGGGTCCTTGTGGATGGTGTCGATCTCGCGCTCGGCATGCTTGGCGGCTTCCTTGTCGCCCAGCTTTTCGGAGAGTGCGCGGTCCGCCTCCAGCAGGTTGCTGGTCTCCACATGGTTGGGGCCCCACTCCCAATACAGCAGCGACGTGCCGGTCAGGTCGCGGTGCTCGCGCAGCTGGCCCGCGAATTCGCCGAGGATCTTCTTTTCGGTCTGCACGGCATGGTCGCGGTCCGCCCCGTGCCGGGCCGGGAAGAACTTCTTGGCCTTGTCTTCGGCGAAGTTTTCCACGTCCGCCGCCAGGTTGTCCACAAAGTCCTTGCTGGTGACCAAGGTCTGCGTGGCAAAGCTGGTGGGCAGCTCCTGGTCGTCATACAGGATGCGGTTGGTGGTGCGCGTCTCGCCATCCCGGAAGAGATCGGCGGAGGCGGAGCCGAAGGTGGCCGCCCCCAGCGATGTCATGCTGGTAACGGCTTCCACGGGAGGCTGCCCCGGCACGGCCGCCGGCGCGGTGGCGCCTTCGATCAGCCCGCTCAGCGATGCCAGCGCGCCTGTCACGGTGGCTTTGAACGCCTTGGACTCGGACTCGCGAATGACCTTGAGCGTGCCCGAGGTGTCGCGGTATTCGAGGGTGCCCAGCCGCATCTCCCCGCCGACACTTGCCTGGGGCATTCCCACGCGCAAGTCGCCCACCGTCATCCCAGCGCCTGCGGACGTGCTGCCGGTGAGGCGGTGGTCCTTTTGCCGCACTTCGAATGCGCCGATGGAGATCGTGTCGCCGAACTCCTGGTAGGCACGCTTGACGAGCGAAGACTGGTCTTCCTTGTTGCCCGGGGCTTGGTAGGGGCCGGCTTCATCGGGCACGCCGATCAGCAGCTTGATCAGGCGGGCCTTCTGCTGCGCCACGTACCGGTCCCCGCCCACGCCGCCGGACTTGTGGCGGGGAAATCCGAACACCGCGCCTTCCTGGTCCAGCAGTTCATAGCTGTGGCCCACATCGCCACCGACAAAGGCGGAAAACGATGCGGCCTCGGTCTTGCCGACGCTGAAGCCCAGCGAGGCGCCCGCCCCTTCCTGCACCCGCTTGACGGTGGAGACGCTCATGCGCAGCGAGCTGCGGTCGGTGGAGACGCCGGACTCGAAGGAAACGATGCGGGTGCGCCCGCCGCCCAGGTCGGCACGGACGGACAGGGTGCCGGCGGACAGGAGGCCCGAGATGACCTCGGTCACGTTCCGGGTGGTGCCCTGGGTGTTGCCCGCGTTGGCCAGCGAGAACCCCGATCCCAGTTCTTCGCCGCGAATCACCGATGCGAGGATTTCCGCCGCTTCGACGCGGGTTTTGCCTTTCATCGCGGTATTGGGTGGCACGCTCACCTGAGGGTCTTGCGACACGCGGGCGAATGCGGTCGAGAAGGCCTTCCAGTCGGGTTGGCCGGCTTCGTGCCGGTAGGTTTGCATCTCCAGGGCCGACTGCGCGTCGGACGGCCCGCCCGCATCGCCGGACCATGCCAGCAGCCGGGCGGGGGTGAGGGGCAGGTTCTGTTCAGCGAGCGCAGCATCCACCAGTGCGCCGATCGGGTCGGCCAGGCCGGCGTCGTCGGGCGCCGCCTCCGGCAACTGGATGGCCGCCATCACCGCCTGGCGCACCTGGGCGATGGCAGGTTCCGACAGGTTGTCGCCGCGCGCCAGGCGGGGCAGCAGCAGCGCCTCGGACTTGGCGCGCAGAAGGATCTCGGAGCGCACCATGTTGCGCAGCAAAGAACCACCCGCGCCGCTGTCATCCAGCAGCGCCTGCGCGTCCACGGTGTCCTGTGCACTGGGCAGCGCTCCGTTTTCCACGCCTCCACGCGCCTTGATGGTGGACTCCAGCACATCGACCATGTCCTTCATGGCCCGGCCTTCGTGGATGCCGCCGATGTGCGACAGCTCGAAGCCCATGTTCTTGCCGCGCGAGGACACGATGGCGTCGTAGCCGTAGAAGGGGCTCTTGCCGTGGTGCAGCGAGCCGTAGCGCAGCGTGTCCGCGATGCGCTGAAAGCCCGTGGGCGATGCGATGGCGCGGTTCAGGTGCATGCCCACGCCCTTGGCCGCGCGCGACTCGGTTTTGTGGAACTCGCTCTTGCTGCCGTCCGGGTTGCGGGGCTTGTCGGTCGCCATGCCGCCACGGAGCATCTGCACGGCGAAACGGCAGCCATGGACCTCCTGGATGGCGGGGTCGAGCTCATCGCGCACGGCCAGCAGCGCTTTCTCGGCGAGCGAGAGCGAGGATCCGTTGGCAATGGGCGCCCCCGCGCGGCCCGGCCAGCCATTGGGCGTGGCCTGTATGGTCCTGCCCAGCCGGCCATGGGCGAACATGCTGGCCGGATCGAGTCCAGGGACGGGGTTGGCCGCGGCGCGCGCCATGCGCGCCACTTCGGCGGCGGCACGCAGGTACGCGCGCATCGGGCCGCGTTGCGCCGCGGCCAGGGCCGGCGCGCCATCCGCCGCGCCCTCGGGCTTCGCGGTGATCTTGCTCAGCAGGTCCAGCCCCTTGGCCCCCGGAGTGCTTTCGATCTCGGCCGCGAAATTCCAGGCCAGCTGCACCTCGGCGCTGACGCCATCTTCAGGCGGGGCCAGCAGGTCGGCCACCAGGCGCACTTGCGGCAGCGCCTGCAGGAGGCGCTCGGCTTGCGCCGTGTCCTTGCTGTGGGCGGCAAGCGCCTTCACCAGAACGACGGACTCTCCGGTCGACAGGCCCGTCGCGGCCTTCAGTTGCAGGACGCTGGCTTCCAACGCCTTCTTGCGGTTGGCCGGACAATTGAAGTGCTTCGCAATGGAGCCGAAGATGGTGGCGTCTTTTCTAAGGGACTCTGTGACCCCGCCCTCCTTGGGCAAGGTGCGGCCGACACGGGGCGCGGCCTGCTGCAGCGTTTTGGGCACCTTGACGGCCGAAGCGCCTTCCTGGCCGACGAAGCTGCCGAACTTCGGCGCGGCGGACGAGACATTGCTCCGGAACGGGTTCCAGGGAGGCGACGTGGTGGTGCTCGAGATACCGAAGCCGTGCTTGAACGCACCTTCCTTGATGCCCTCGGTGACCTTCTTGAGCTTGGACAGGCCGTCCTGGCGCCGCAGGTCCTGGGCTGGGATCTCGCTTGCGGCAGCCCCATCGGCAGCCGACGGGGCCGAACTGCGTCGGCTGTTGACGCTGATGCTGTCGTCACCGTCACCGCCCCCGTCATCCTCGCTTTGCACGTGCTGCGACTCGATCTCGATCTCGGAGTTGCCCCCGTCGAAGACGATGTCCGAGTCCGCGCTGTCGTTGCGCGCATGCTGCGGCTCGATCACGACGCCGAGATCGACCACATCGAAGTCGATGTCGGCATCCGCACTGTCGGAATGAGCGCCGTCGCTCTGCACTCGCGCATGTGTCGGTACCGACTGCTTGGCGCCGATCTCGACGATCTCATCGCGCTCGGCCATTTCAAAGGCCTCCGGCTCTTCCGGAGAACTCGAAACACCCTCCGAGGGGTTGGGTATGACACCGGAGGTCGATGCATAAGCCGCCGCCTGAATGGAAGGCTTGCGCAGTGGCCAGCCTGTACCAGGTGCATCCACCCCGGAATTCTTGCCGCCTGCGTTGCCGGGAGTCTGGGGCGTTTTGGGTGCCTCTGACGAACCGGAAGGCTTGGCCGTTTGCGGCGCCGCCGGTTTCGAGGACTTGAAGCCTACTGCCTTCTTGAAGTTGCTGGCCAACTTGGCCTTGAACGACTTGTGGGGTTTGCTGGGGGGCACTGATCCGGCTCCGTCGGACGATGCGCTTTGCCGCTCCTGCGCAGCGCGCCGCGATGAAGGCATGTCGCCTGCATCGAGCCGCTTCCCGGAGGTGCGCTCCTGGCGCACCTCCTCGCTCTTCGGCCGGTGTTGGCCCTCATCCACGTCCCCAGGCCGCACGCCGCACCAAATGGGAATTCGCATCGCATCGCTCCAAATCATGTGCCCCGTGGTGGGTGCCCCGCACCCACCACGCCCGGGCTGTTTCCTACAAAACCCTTAAGCCGTCGCCGCTGCGGCCTTCAGGTCCTTCAGCGTCTGGGCCGTGACGGGGTCGCCACCGTTGTTGGTAACGTGGGTGTCCATGAACTCCTTGGTCAGGACGTTCTGCTCGAAGTCGCGCACCTGCTTGCGCGATGCCACGAACACGCGGTCGTAGGTGCCGTTGAGCACGTTGTGCTTGGCCTCGGTGCTCATGCCCTGGAACAGGCCTTCGTCGTACATCTTCTTGGTGGCTTCCCAGGTGCCGGTTTCCTTGGGCGCCAGCGTGTCGGAGCCGAAGCAGATGCGGTGGCTGTGGTCCTGGATGAAGCCGCGCCAGGCGGTGAGCGACTGGTCGTCCTTGCCGATCTGCTTGGCCACTTCGCTCCACGAAATGTCCAGGTTCAGGTTGGGGCAGTCCGCCAGCAGCTTCTTCAGGGCGTCCAGATGGCCCTCGCCCTGCTGCACGAAACGGCCCAGGCCGCCGCCGTGCGCCCAGACGATCTTGGTGTCCTGCACCCGCGGGTCGCTGAACATCTTGCGCAGGCCTTCCAGATTGGCCGGCAGGCGCGCTTCGGAGGCCTTGCCCTTGCCCTTGCTGTTGAACTCTTCGACCTGATCGTGCAGGTTGTCGATGTCGCAGTGCAGCACCACGGGCGTGCCGATGACCCCGGCCACTTCCATCAGCTTCGTGAGCGGCTCCATGCGCGGAGTCTGGGTGCTGGCTTGCAACCGGCCACCCGCGAACATGTCTTCCACCAGTTCCTTGTGAACCGTGATTTCACCGATGCCGGTGAAGGTGCCCTTGGTCTTGTACAGCTCATGCAGCAGGCGGTCGCTCACGCGCGGGTCGCCCAGGTGCAGGCCGGTGATCATGGGGTCCAGGCGGCTGCGCTGCGCCTCGCTCATGCCGGAATTCTTGATGGCCGTGGCCAGGTCGGTGTTGACGGCGGTGTCCACGTACAGAATGGACGCATCGACGATCTCCTTGATCAGGCCCGGGTCCTTGCGGAAGTCGTCGATGTCCAGCTTGGGACGGCTGGCCAGTTCTTCGCTCGTGCGGCCGGCGAGCACGCGGTCTTCGATCTTCTTGGGCACGTAGTAGAACTCGAGCGGACCGCAATGGTGCGCATGTTCGCCGCCGCCGATCTGTTCGGAGATTTCGTGGGGGTTGAGGGCCGTGGTCGCGCCATCGTCACCCGGCAGCTTGGCTTGCAGCAGCGAGGTGGGAATGGGCATCAAGGTGGTGTTGCGCACGCCGATGTCGTCCATCATCTTCAGCAGTTGCTCGGGGTTCAGGCCGCGCTGCACGTAGTTGGTGGGGTGCATGTGGCTGTCGCTGTGCGCATCCAGGCCACTGGACAACTCGTAGGTGGCCACTTCGAAATGGTTGCCGCCTATGATCGCCTCGCCCGTCTTCGCGTTGTGAATGACCGCGCCGGAGTGCCGCTTGGCCACCAGCGAATCGGGGCGCACGCTCCCGTCGCTGAAACGCTTCGGCTGGCTGACCACCATGCTGTTGCTGCGGGGCGCGGTAGAGGCTGATTTGCCTGAGCCAGGGAGCATGGCACGCAGCCCGTCGAACACAGAGTTGCTGGTGAACTTGGCGGAGGTTCTCGCCGACGGGCCGGCACTGTCGCTCTTGGAGTCCGACGGTTTGAGCAACGGGGTGGTCACGGAAGCGGAAGACGAAGGCGATTTGACAGTGGTCATATAGATCTTTCAGTGGTTAATAAATAATCTGTTGGACTTATTAATTCTTAACCTCTGCTGCTTTTGCCTTGCCCAGCACCCGAAAGAAGCGACGGCGAAGCGAACATTTGCTTTGCCAGGCGGAACTCCTGACGCATTAATCGTATATATGCCAGACCAAAGAAAATGCCGCTATCTGGCCGACCAGATAACGGCATTTTTAGCATCTCTCAATATGCGAGGCCATTCGAAAATGGCGAGAGAAAAGGCACTTAGCGAAGAAATTCCAAGCTACTTGTCCGCTTCGAATTCATCATTTTCGGACACCATCGGGATATAGGCGCGCACCCATTCCTTATCGTTCGACACGATTTTCCAGCTGTGGCCTTCGCCCTGGGTGTCCTCGGCCAGCAAGACCGTGCCGGGGACCAGGCGGAAGGTGGAGCCATCGCTCACGCGAAACTCCAGCACGCCCTGCAGCGGCACCACGTATTGCCGGCGGGGCGCCGGGTGGGTGTTTTGCGCCCACGGCTCCACCGAGTTGCTCAGCCAGAACTGCTGGGTGGGGATCTTGTGCAAGGCCGGCACCGTGCCGCGGACGAAGGCGGCGTGGTGGTCCGGGGTGGAGTACAGCTTGATGGCGGGAATGCGCGCCGCCTCCTCGCCCGCGCCGGCGACTGCAACGGTCCCCGCCATCACAGCCATGGCCAACACTTGGCGAGCGGCAGGCGCACATCGGTTCATCAGAGGTCTCATAAAACCTGTTTCATCCTTGTTCGTTCGAAAAAACCAACGGCACGCGCCCCCGCTTTGCGTGGCAAGTGCTGCGGGTGCGCAGCCACGAAAAAGGGCCGGTCCCGCGCAGCGGTGTGCACGCGGGGCCCGGCCCTGGCCGCCCACGGCCCGAAGGCCATGGGGGAAAGGTTTACTGCTTGACGGCTTCGATCTGCGCCACGATGCGCACGTTCTTGGGGAAGCCGTACTGCACGCCGTAGTCGGCGCCGAACTGGGTGCGGTCGATGGTGGTCTCGAAGTCGCCGCCGCACACTTCACGCTTGAGCATGGGGCTTTGGTAGCAGGCGAACTGGTTGGCCTTGAAGGTCACGGGCTGGGTCTTGCCCTTGATGGTCAGGTCGCCGGCCACGGACACCAGCTTGTCGCCGTCGAACGTGAACTTGTCGCCCACGAACTTGGCCGTGGGGTACTTGGCGGCGTCGAAGATGTCGGCGCTTTGCAGGTGCTTGTCGAACGGTGCCACGCCCGTGTTGATCGAGGTGATGTCGATCGTCAGTTCCACCTTGCCGGTCTTGGCGGCCTTGTCCAGCTGCACGGTGCCTTCCTTCTTGTCGAAGCGGCCGCGGTTCACGCTGGCGCCGAAGTGGCTGATCTCGAACGTGGCGAAGGTGTGGGTCGGGTCCACGGCATACGTGGCGGTCTGGGCCTGCACGGCGCCGGCGGCCAGGGTTGCAGCCACGGCGGCGAGGGCGAAGAGGGATTTGCGCATGTCGATATCTCCGGGTTGAAAAAACAGAAACGGGAACAAGAAACCAGAAACGGGGTTCAGCGGGCGAACGCCGAGGCTCAGAGCTTGCCCACGCCGGTCAGCGCGAGCTTGAACTTGACCTGCACGTCGTCGGCCACCATGGACGTATCGGCCCATTCGTTCTCGCCGATCTTGAAGGCCAGGCGCTTGATGGCGAAGGCACCGGTGGCCGTGGTGGTCGCGCCGCTCTGGGCGAGCGTGACGGGCACGGTGACGTCCTGCGTGGCGCCCTTGATGCTGAGCTTGCCGGCCACTTCGTACTTGCCGGCGCCCAGGGCCTTGATGGCGGTGGACTGGAAGGTGGCCTGCGGGAACTTGGGCACGTTGAACCACGTGGCCTTGGGCAGTTCGGCGTCGGACTCCTTCACGCCCAGGGTGGCGCTGCCGGTATCGACGGTGAAGGCGATCTTGCTGGTGGCCAGCTTGGCCGGATCGAACGCGACCTGGGCATCAAACTTTTTGAACTTGCCTTCCACCGGCACGCCCATCTGCTTGCTCACGAAGGTGATCTCGCTTTGCTCGGGCACGAGTTTTTGCTGGGCGAATGCCGGCGCGGCCGCCATCAGCGTGGTGGATGCCAGCGCGAGGCCGGCCAGCGTCATCGAATATTTCATGGACAGGACTCCGTCAGTCAACAACAAACCAAAAATTCAGGAAGAACCGGCCGAGAGGCCGGGCACCCCGGCGCCTGCACGGCCAGCGAAACGATCGATCAGCCCCGGCCCGGCAGCATGCGCGACAGCAGGCCGTCGCGGTCGATGACCTGGTGCTTGACCACGGCCGCCACGTGCAGCACGACCAGCGCCGCCAGGGCATAGGCGGTGATTTCATGCCAGGGCTTGATGGCCTCGGCCAGCTCGGGGCTCACGGGCACGAAGCTGGGCAGCGGCAGCACGCCGAGGAACACGATGGGAAAGCCGGCCGCCGAGCTGTAGGCCCAGCCGACCAGCGGCACGATGAAAAAGAGCGCGTACATCAGGTGGTGCGTGCCGTGGTGCGCGATGTGCTGCCAGCGGGGCATGGCCGCTTGCACGGCCGGCGGCAGCGCGGGGGGGCGGTGCGTGAGGCGCCAGATCAGTCGCAGGGTGGACAGCGCCAGGATCGTCACGCCGGCCCACTTGTGCCAGTTGTAGAGCTTCAGGCGCTGGGGCGAGAACGGCAAGCCCGTCATGTACAACCCCACCGCGAAGATGCCGATGAGCGCCAGACCGAGAATCCAGTGCAGGGCGATGGCCGTGGCCCCGTAGCGGGATGATCGTGGCAGAGGAGGCGTCATAGGCGGTGATCTGGGTTTCGTGGGGTGGAATGCTGCGATGCAACACTCAGGCATGGCGCAGTGTAGATAGCCTTTTGTGCGCCAAGTTTCAATGGAATTGACGCAATGGTTCAAAAAATGTGAATGCTCAACCCGCCTGGGCCGCCGCGCTGAAGGCGCCCGCAGGGAGCGGCGAGGACAGCACGGGCTCGCAGCCGAGCCCGAAGACTACCCTCCTCTGTGACATCGGCCAAGCCCTCCACGAGTGGCCACCATGGCGGCCCGCCGCCCCGACGGCACTCGATGGGACGAGCGAAAGAAAGCGAGGCGCACACACAGCGCGAACCCTTCGACAAAAAAATAGCCGCCGGCGCCGGGGCCTCCAGCGCGGGCAGCAATCGAAAGATGGGCTTTCCGGCGACGGATCGCCGAAAAGCCCTGCTGGAGGAAGGCTCCAAAGGCCGCTCCGCTCCGTTCAGGCGCCAGGGCTTCTTCAGTCCTGGATGCGCGCGATGGCCGTGCCGGCCGCGTGGTAGCTGCCGGCCGCCGCGCTCAGGGCGATCTTGCCCGCGCGGTGCGCGGTGACCTGCATTTCCATCTTCATGGCTTCCATCACGGCGATCACGTCGCCCTTGGCCACGGTGTCGCCTTCGGCCACTTTCCAGGTCTGCAGCGTGCCGGCGATGGGGGCGCCGACGGCATTGGGATCCTGCTCCGCCTTGTCGCCGCCGCCTGCGCCCGGTGCAACCGGGGCGCCGCCCGGCACGGACTGCAGGCCGCGCAGCAGCTCGGGCGGCAGGCCCAGGGAGACGCGGCGTCCGTCGATCTCCATCGCGGTGCGGATCAGGGTGGTGTCGGCCACGGGCTCGGCGCGCAGGGCGGCGGCCAGGTCGGGGGCGAAGTCGGTCTCGATCCAGCGGGTGTGGACCTTGAAGCCGTCGCCGCCCACGAAATCCGGGTGGCCGATGACCGCGCGGTGGAACGGCAGCACCGAGGCCACGCCTTCGATCTTGAACTCGCGCAGCGCGCGCTGTGCGCGGGCGATCGCCTGCTCGCGCGTGGCGCCCGAGACGATGAGCTTGGCCATCAGCGAATCGAACGTGCCCGGCACCGTGGAGCCGGACTGCACTCCGCTGTCCACCCGCACGCCGGGGCCGGACGGCGCGGAGAACGCAACGACCGGGCCGGGCGTGGGCAGGAAGCCCCGGCCCACGTCCTCGGCATTGATGCGGAACTCGATGGAATGGCCCAGCGGGCGCGGCGTTTCGGTGACGGCCAGTGGGTGGCCATCGGCGATGCGCAACTGCTCCACCACCAGGTCGATGCCCGTCGTCTGCTCGGTCACGGGGTGCTCCACCTGCAGGCGCGTGTTCACTTCGAGGAACGAAATGGCGCCGCTGCCGCTGAGCAAAAACTCCACCGTGCCCGCGCTGGCGTAGCCCGCCTCGGCGCAGATGTCGTGCGCCGCCTGGTGGATGCGCGCGCGCTGGTCGTCGGAGAGGAAGGGCGCGGGCGCCTCTTCCACCAGCTTCTGGTTGCGCCGCTGCAGCGAGCAGTCGCGCGTGCCCAGCACCAGCACGTTGCCGTGGGTGTCGGCCAGCACTTGCGCCTCGATGTGGCGGGGACGGTCGAGGAACTGCTCGACGAAGCACTCGCCGCGCCCGAAGGCGGTGACGGCCTCGCGCACGGCGGAGTCGTACAGCTCGGCCACTTCGTCCATGCGCCAGGCGACCTTCATGCCGCGGCCGCCGCCGCCGAACGCAGCCTTGATGATGATGGGCAGGCCGTGCTGCTCGGCGAAGGCGATGACCTCGCTAGCGTCCTTGACGGGCTCGGAGGTGCCGGCCACCAGCGGCGCGCCGACCTTGAGCGCGATCTTGCGGGCCTCGACCTTGTCGCCCAGGCGCGCGATGGCCTCGGGCGAGGGGCCGATCCAGGTCAGGCCCGCGTCGATCACGGCCTGCGCGAAGGCGGCGCTTTCCGACAGGAAGCCGTAGCCCGGGTGCACCGCGTCGGCGCCGCTGCGTCGGGCGACGGCCAGCAGCTTTTCGATGTTCAGGTAGGTGTCGGCCGGCCGGTCGCCGTCCAGGCCGTAGGCCTCGCCCGCCATGCGGGCGTGCACGGCGTCGATGTCGGCATTGGCATAGACGGCCACGGAGGCCACGCCGTAGTCGGCGCAGGCACGGGCGATGCGGACGGCGATCTCGCCACGGTTGGCAATGAGGACTTTTTTCATGTCAGGGGCTCGGTAATCGGTGTTCGGTAAGGGGGTGCTCGTTCAGGCCCGTCAGGCGGCAGCGCCGCGCGTGATGGCTTCGAATTCGCGGATCGGGTTGAAACGCACCCAGGCGTTGACCGGGATCTGACCTGCGCGGTCCAGGTGGTGGGGCGCGACGGTGCCGATGACCGGATAGCCGCCCGTGAGCGGGTGGTCGGCCAGGAACAGCACGGGCTGGCCGCTCGGCGGCACCTGGATGGCGCCGATGCAGGTGCCTTCGCTGGGCAGCTCGCCGCCCACGGCACGCGCCAGCGGCTCGTCGCCCGCCAGGCGGATGCCCACGCGGTTGGACTGCGGCGTGACGCGCCAGCGCTGCGCCGCCAGCAGGGCGACGGCATCGGGCGTGAACCAGTCGGTGCGCGGGCCGAGCACCACGTCGAGCGTGATGTCTTCGTGCACCGTGGGCAGGCCGGCCGGCGGCACCTCGGGCGCGCCGACCACGGCGCTGCCCACCACGGGCCGCACGCCGAGCACGTCGCCGCCGGCCACCGCCGCCGGGCCCACGCGGGCCAGCGTGTCGGTGGCGCAACTGCCCAGCACCGGCTGCACGGCGAAGCCGCCGCGCACCGCCACGTAGCAACGCGTGCCGGCCACCGGCTCGCCCACGGTGAGCGTGTCGCCGTCGCCCAGCGCGATGGGCTGGTAGTTCGGCACGGGCCAGCGCAGGCCAGCCGAGTTGGTGAGGGTCAGCGGTGCATCGGCGCCGGTCACGGCCACGACGGTGTCGCCGCGGCTGCGCAGCTGCAGGCCGCCGTTGACCGTCTCCAGGCAGGCGCCGTCGGAGGCATTGCCGGCCAGGCGATTGGCGGCCTTGCAGGCGGCCTGGTCCATGGCGCCCGAGGCCGACACGCCCTGGCCCGCTTGGCCGTGGCGGCCCACGTCCTGGAACAGGGTCTGCAGGCCGGCCGAGACCACTTCGAGCGCGGTGGCCGCAGGGGGCCCGGCGGGTGCCGGTGCGGGTTCAGCGCCTTTTTGGCCCTCAGCACATGTTTCACTAGGGCATTCTGCTACATTTTTAGTAGCAATATCCACGAAGCGCACGCGGTCGCCGGGCTGCAGCAGCGCCGGCACGGGGCGCCCCAGGTCCCACATGGCCGTGGGCGTGGTGCCGATGATCTGCCAGCCGCCCGGGCTGGCCTGCGGATAGACGCCGCTGAAGGTGCCCGCCAGCCCCACCGCGCCCGCCGGGATGCGGGTGCGCGGCGTGGTGCGGCGCGGCACGTTCAGGCTGGGGTGGCCGCCGGTGAGGTAGCCGAAGCCCGGCGCGAAGCCGGTGAACGCCACGGTGTATTCGCTGCCCGTGTGGCGCGCGATCACCTCTTCGGGGGTGATGCCGAGCATGTGCGCCACTTCGGCCAGGTCTTCCCCGTCGTAGTGCACGGGGATCTCGATCAGCGTGGTGCTGCGCTCGGCCTGCGCACTCACGTCGCGCCGGGCGATGGCGTCCACCAGCGCGGGCAGCGACTGCACGGCGGGGCGGAAGTGGATGAGGATGGTGCGCGCGGCGGGCACCATTTCCTCGATGCCGTCGATGGGCTCGCGCCGCAGCGAAGCGAGCAGCGCCAGCGTCTGGTCGAGGTCGTCCAGCTCGACCATGACCGCATTCAGGTTGACGGGCAGGAAGCGCATCATGCGGGCTGCCCTGCGAACGACGTGATGGTCACGCCGGCCTGCTCAAAGCGCTGGCGCACCTGCTGCGCGATCGCGACGGCGTCGGGGCTGTCGCCGTGCACGCAGATCGAGTCGGCCCCGATGCGCACCTGGCTGCCGTCGATGGCCTCGATCACGCCGTCGGACACCAGGCGCAGCATGCGCTCGGCGATCAGCGCGGCGTCATGCAGCACGGCGCCCTTTTCGCGGCGCGACACCAGCGTGCCGGCCGGGGTGTAGGCGCGGTCGGCAAAGGCTTCGGCCACCACGCGCAGGCCGGCGTCGCGCGCCCAGCCGATCAGCGGCGAGCCGGCCAGCGCCACCAGCACCAGGCGGTCGTCGATCTCGCGCAGGGCGGTGATCACGTCGCGCGCCTGGCGGGCGTCGTGGGCGATGGTGTTGTAGAGCGCGCCGTGGGGCTTCACGTAGCGCACTTCGGTGCCGGCGGCCTTGGCCAGGCCCTGCAACGCGCCGATCTGGTAGATCACGTCGGCCACGAGGTCGGCGCTTTCCACGTCCATGTTGCGGCGACCGAAACCGACCAGATCGCGATAGGCCACGTGCGCCCCCACCACCACGCCGCGGGCCTGGGCCTCGCGCAGCGTGCGCAGGATGCCGGCGGCATCGCCGGCGTGGAAGCCGCAGGCCACGTTGGCGCTGCTCACGATGCCCAGCATGGCCGCGTCATCGCCCATGCGCCATGCGCCGAGGCTCTCGCCCAGGTCGCTGTTCAGATCCATTTTCATCGTCGTTCTCCTGGCGGTCGGTGCCGCCGATATCTCAAACCCGCGGAGCGCTGCGCGCAGCGCCCCGTCTATATGCCCATGCCGGTCAATGCAATTGCCCGGCGGTCTCGCGAACGTCCTCGCGCACGGCCAGCGCCGTGCGGATGACGGCGCGCAGGGCCTGTGCCTGCGTGTCCAGCGCCACGCTGGGCGCGCCACCACCCACGCGCGCGGCCTGCTCGGGCAGGTACGGCACGTGGATGAAGCCGCCGCGCGCAGGCGCCGCAGTGCCCGGCAGCGTGGCGGCACCCGCGGCCTGCTGCGCCAGGCGGTGCATCAGCGCGTAGAAGATGTGGTTGCACACGAAGGTGCCCGCGGTGTTGGACACCGCGGCCGGCAGCCCTTCGGCGCGCAGGTCGCGCACGATCGCCTTGATGGGCAGCGTGGAAAAGTACGCCGCCGGGGCGCCCGGCACCACGGCGGTGTCCACCGGCTGCTGCCCGGCGTTGTCGGCGATGCGCGCATCGTCCAGGTTGATGGCCACGCGCTCCAGCGACACCTCGGCGCGGCCACCGGCCAGGCCCAGGCAGATCACCAGCGAGGGCCGCCACTGCGCCAGCGCCGCGTCGAGCGCCTGCGCGGCCTTGCCGAACACGCAGGGCAGCTGCACGGAGCGCACCGTGGCGCCCCCCTGCTGCCAGCCGTCGAGCGCCCGCGCCACCTCCCACGAGGGGTTGACCGGATCGCGCTCGAAGGGCTCGAAGCCGGTGAGCAGCACAGTGTGGGGGGCGGCGTCGGACACGGGGCGGCCTTTCTTCGGACTATCGGAACATCAGGAAGTACATCAGGAACACGTTGCACGTGAGCAGCGCGAGGGCCGTCGGCACCTGTGCGCGGATCACCGCATTCTTGTCCGGAAGCTCCAGCAGCGCGGCGGGCACGATGTTGAAGTTGGCGGCCATCGGGGTCAGCAGCGTGCCGCAGTAGCCCGAGAGCATGCCGATCGCGGCCATCACGGCGGGGTCGCCGTGGTACACGCCCAGCAGGATCGGCACGCCCACGCCGCCCGTCATGACGGGGAAGGCGGCGAAGCCGTTGCCCATGATGATGGTGAAGAGCGCCATGCCGATCACGTACACGGCACAGGCCACGAAGCGGATGTCCATGTTGATGTAGCTGGTGGTGATGTACGCCACGGCCTTGCCCACGCCGGCATCGGAGAACACCAGGCCGAGCATGCCCAGCATCTGCGGCAGCACCAGAGCCCAGCCCAGCGCGTCGGTCAGGCGGCGCGATTCGCGCAGGCCCTGCACGGGGCTCTCGCGGGTCAGCCAGCAGGCCAGGGCCAGCGACAGCACGCAGCCCACGCCCAGGCTCACCAGGGTGGTGTTCTTGGGGTCGATCAGCGGCACGCCGCCCACGGACAGGTGCTTGGCCGACAGCGTACCGATCATCGTGATGAGCGGAATCGCCAGCGCGGGAATGAACAGGCGGTTGCCCAGGCGCTTGGCGCTGGTCTGGTACTCGGCCGGGGTGCGGGGGGTGTGCTTGCCCGCGCCCACGCCGCCGAAGCCGGCGATGAGCGCCATCACCACGGCGCCGGCGCCCACCCAGATGGGCGGCAGCAGGTCGCCGATGAGGAAGACCAGGGAATACAGGGCCCAGAACAGTCCGCTGGAAAAGCGCTTGGGGTTGTCACGGTCGGCCACGGTCATCACCGCGGTGATGGCCAGGATGGCGCCGACGAGGTAGTACAGGTGTTGGATGGTCAGTGTCATGTTCATGCTCCCTTGGCGCTGGAGAGGGTGCCGTCGCCATTGCCGTTCCCGTTGCCATTGCGGCCAGCGGTTTCGGCGGCGTGCGCGGCCAGTTCACGGGCCAGCACGCCGTCCAGGCGGTGCAGGCGCCAGGCGTGGATGGCGAACGCGCAGATCGCGGTCGGAATGCCCCACAGCGCGATGTGGATCGGCTCGACGTCGATGCCGGCCTCGTGCAGGAAGGTGGACATCAGCACGATGGCGCCGAAGGCCACGAAGATGTCCTCGCCGAAGAACAGGCCCACGTTGTCGGTGGCCGCAGAGAAGGCGCGCAGCTTGTGGCGGATGCGGTCGGGCAGCTTGCCGTAGCGCGCCTCGGTGGCGCCTTCGGCCATGGGGGCGAGCAGCGGGCGCACCATCTGGGGGTGGCCGCCCAGGCTGGTCAGGCCGATGGCGGCCGTGAGCTGGCGGGCGCCCAGGTACACGATGAGCAGGCGGCCGGCGGTGGCCGACTTGATGCTGCTGATCCAGTTCTGCGCATGCTGGCGCAGGCCATGGCGCTCCAGCAGCCCGATCACCGCCAGGGGCAGCAGGATGATGAGCGGCAGGTTGCGCGTCTTGATGAAGCCGGTGCCGATGGTGGCCAGGATCTTGTCGATCGGAAATCCGGCGGCAAACGCCGTCGCGATGGCCGTGACGATCACCACCAGCATCGGGTTGAACCGCAGGATGAACCCCACGATGATGACCGCCACCCCGATGAGCGGCCACAGATTGACTACGTTTTGCATCTTGAACTTCCTTGAATACGTACAGCCCTGGCCGGTCCGGTCTTCGCGTGCGCCCCGCCGCCGTTGGCGAAGAGGTGCGGACAACCGTAGGGCCCCATTGCCGGCCTGGCAGCGCGCGGGCAATGGGAGGTTGCTGCCCGAGCGCGGTCTGGACCGGACCGGCACGACACACAACGCAAATTGCATGCCAATCCATGAACAACAAATCAGGGATCAACCCTTGAAAAACTTCAAGTTGTTGAACAATCTATGCACTATGAAGAGACAACCGGCACCAATTTGTTTCACGATTGGTCGATTTTGCCCAACAACAGGGCGTACAACCGACCCGGACAAACCCTAAGAAACGGGGTTAGAAAACGGTATTCCACAGAGTGGATTCTTGCGAAGCAGGCCGATCTGCTACAAAGTGCGGAACCCCGATCCCGGCCTGCGCACGCCGTGCCGCACGCCCACCCCGAACCGCCAGGCATGACCATCGAAACCCCCACGAACGCCCAGACCCTGAACGAACGCACGGCGGAGCTGATCCGCCAGAAGATCGTGAAGGGCGAGTTCTCGCCCGGCCAGCGGCTGTCCGAGGCCGCCCTGAGCGAAAGCCTGGAGATTTCGCGGAACACCCTGCGCGAGGTCTTCCGCCTGCTGACCAAGGAAGGCCTGGTCAAGTACGAGCCCAACCGCGGCGTCTCGGTGGCCATCCCGAGCATCGCCTCGATCATCGACATCTACCGCGTGCGCCGGCTCATCGAATGCCAGGCCATCGCCCAGGCCTACCCGCGCCACCCCGCCAAGAAGCACCTGCGCGAGGCGGTGGATTCGGCGGTGCGCTGCCGCGAGGCGGCCGACTGGCAGGGCGTGGGCACGGCCAACATGGAGTTCCACATGGCCATCGTGGAGCTGGCCGACAGCGAGCGCCTGAACGTGATGTTCTCGCACATCCTGGCCGAACTGCGGCTGGCCTTCGGGCTGCTGAACGACCCCGAGTTCCTGCACGCGCCGTATGTGGACATGAACGTCAGGATCGTCGATCTGTTCGAGGCGGGCAAGCTGCGCGAGGCCTCGGACCAGCTCAACGAGTACCTCGTGCATTCGGAGCGCATCGTGCTGGCGGTGTATGCCCGGCGCATCTCCGACACCCCGGAGCGCTGAACCGCTCCGGCCTTTTTTCCAGAGCCCCTTTTTCGTCCCCCTCCCCTTTCCCCTTGCACACCATGAGCGCACAAACCCCCTCCATCGTCTACGGCACCGAAGACCTGCTGATCAGCCTCTGCAACTCGGTGACCCGGGTGCTCAGCGTGGCCACGCAGAGCCCCATCCACTACTCCGGCATGGTCCAGCGCATCACCAAGACCTGCCTGCGCCCCGACATCGGCTGCTTCGTGCTGTTCGACGGCGGGTTCTCGGGCCTGGTGATCATCAATTTCTCGAAAGAGGCCGCGATGGAGCTCTACCAGAGCTACCTGCTGAGCATGGGCATGTCCAAGGACGACCTGGCGAGTTCCTACACCTCGGACGAGGTGTCGAACGTGATGGGCGAGCTGATGAACCAGGTGGTGGGCGACTTCACCGGCAAGGTGCGCCGCGAACTGCAGACGCACATCACGCAGAACCAGCCCAAGATGCTGGCGCTGAACAAGCAGGTGATGCTGAGCGTGGACGCCAACCTGGACAAGCCCGAGGCGCGCCGCGTGACCTTCTACACGGCCAGCAACCACATCTTCTACCTGGAGCTGGCGATCGACCGCACCGAGTTCATCAAGCTCGTCGATTTCGAGCCGCAGGAAGCCCCCGATCCCGACGCGCTGATCGCCCAGGCCGGCGAGCCCAAGGCCGCGGCCCCGGTGCCGGCCGCCGCGTCGTCCAGCGACACGGACGACCTGCTCAAATCGCTGGGCATGTGACGGCGGGGCGGGCCGATGCGGCGGCGGGCCACGAAGGCACGGCCGCCGAAATGCTATTCAATTGATAGCAATACGCCCTAGTTGAAATTGCGCTGAAGGCCTTTTTGGCCCCAAGCCTTCCCACAGCGTTGCGCGCCGGCATCACCCGGTTCGCGCCGCCCGTGACCGCGCGCAGCCGCCGGCGCACAATGCGCCGACCCTTCACTGCCCCGCACTCCGCAATGACCTCCACTCCGGCGCCCGGCCACGCGCCCGCTGCCCGCGGCTTCGCCGCCCGATCCGCCCTGATGATCGCCGCACTCGGGGTGGTGTTCGGCGACATCGGCACCTCGCCGCTCTACGCCTTCAAGGAATGCCTGAACCCCGAGCACGGCGTGGCGCTGGACCGCGCCGCGGTGCTGGGCCTGCTGTCGCTGGTGCTGTGGGGCCTGATGCTGGTGGTCACCCTCAAGTACGTGGTGTTCGTGCTGCGCGCCGACCACGACGGCGAGGGCGGCATCCTGGCGCTGCAGGGCCTGGCCGCGCAGGCGCTGCAGCGCGGCGGCGCCCGCCCGTGGGCGTGGAAGGCCGTCGCCGGGCTGGGCCTGGTCGGCGCGGCCATGTTCTATGGCGACAGCCTCATCACACCGGCCATCTCGGTGCTGTCGGCGGTCGAGGGGCTGGAGGTGGCCACGCCGGTGTTCAAGCCTTACGTGGTGCCCATCACGCTGCTGGTGCTGATCGGCCTGTTTCTCGTGCAGCGCCGGGGCACCGAATCGGTGGGCCGCGTGTTCGGGCCGGTGATGGTGCTGTGGTTCGGCGTGCTGGCGGTGTCTGGCCTCTGGCAGATCACGCAGAACCCGCACGTGCTGGAGGCCATCGACCCGCGCTGGGCGGTGCAGTTCCTGGCCACGCACCCGGCGCAGTCGCTGGCGGTGCTGGGCGCGGTGTTCCTCGCGTTCACCGGCGGCGAGGCGCTGTATGCCGACATGGGCCATTTCGGCGCCACGCCCATCCGGCTGGCGTGGCTGTTCATCGCGCTGCCGTCGCTGGTGCTCAACTACTTCGGCCAGGGCGCGCTGGTGCTGGCCAACCCCGCGGCCATCGACAACCCGTTCTTCCGGCTCTTTCCCCCATGGGCCACCGTGCCCGTGGTGGTGCTGGCCGCCTGCGCCACCGTCATCGCCTCGCAGGCCGTGATCTCGGGCGCGTTCTCCATGACGGCGCACGCCATCCGCATGGGCTACCTGCCGCGCATGCGCATCGTGCAGACCTCGGGCACCGCCATCGGCCAGATCTACCTGCCCACGATGAACTGGCTGCTCATGGCCGGCGTGCTGCTGCTGGTGCTGGCCTTTCGCAGTTCCAGCGCGCTGTCGGCCGCCTACGGCATCGCGGTGTCGCTCACCATGCTCACCACCACCTTGCTGGCCGGCGTTGTCGCGCTGCGGCTGTGGCGCTGGAACCCGCTGGCCGTGGGCCTGGGCGTGGGCTGCTTCGCGCTGGTGGACGTGACCTTCATCGTGGCCAACAGCCTGAAGATCGCCGACGGCGGCTGGCTGACCCTGGCGGTGGCGGCGCTGGTCATGTTCGTCTTCACCACCTGGGCCAAGGGCCGGCGCGTGGCCGAGCAGGCGGCGGCGCAGGAGCGCATGCCGCTCGCCCCCTTCATCGAGGCCCTGGCGCACGGCATGCCGCACCGCGTGCGCGGCACCGCCGTGTTCATGACCGCCGACGCCGACAGCGTGCCGCACGCGCTGCTGCACAACCTCAAGCACAACCAGGTGCTGCACGAGCGCGTGGTGGTGCTGGCCGTGCGCACCCGCCCGGTGCCGCGCGTGCCGGCCGCCGATCGCCTGCACGCCCAGGAACTGGGCCACGGCGTGTGGTGCGTGACGGCCAGCCACGGCTTCATGGAGCGGCCCGACGTGCCCGAATACCTGCGCCTGATGGCCTACCAGAAGGGCCTGCACATCGAGTCCATGTCCACCTCGTACTTCACCTCGCGCGCCTCGCTGGGCACGGGCCGGCTCGAAGGGCTGGGCGCCCTGCGCAAGGCCTTGTTCGGATCGCTGCAGCGCAACGCGGCGCGCGCGTCCGACTACTTCCGGCTGCCGGACAACCGCCTGATCGAGATCGGCCGCCGTGCGAGTTGACGCCCTGCCCCCCACTCGGCGCTCCACTCGGCTGTCCGCCCCGCTGCGCCGCCTGGCGCGCGCCGCCGTGCTGGCGGCCCTCGGCACCGCGGCCCTCGCCGCGCCGGCCGCCCGCGCGGCCACCGACACCGATCCCGACACGCTGCTGCCCTTCAAGCTGACCACGGGCCTCTACCAGGTGTCCGGCGGCGGCCTGCCCTCGGGCCCCGGGCTGGACGTGAACCTGCGCTACACCCGCGGCGACGACCACTGGTGGGTGGGCGCGTTCCGCTCGCCCGCGCTGGGCTTTTCCATGCCGCGCGCGGGGTGGGACCGCACCGTGGCCTTCGGCGACTGGCGGGTGCTGCCCTCGGTGCAGATCGCCTCGGGCGGCTTCGTCGGCGGCAGCCTGGCCGTGGAGACTGGCACCACCTGGGTGGTGGGTGCGGGCCTGGGGCGCACCAACCTGCGCAACTACGCCAACCTCAACTTCGACCCCAACGACGCGTACAGCGTGTACGGCAGCCACCGCTTCACCAGCGGCGACACCCTGGCGCTGCAACTGGTGCGCGACAACCGGCAGAACCCCGACCAGCAGAACCTGCACCTGGTGTGGCGCAGCCCGCGGCCCGGCGGCCAGCGGCTCACCGTGGACCTGCTGGCCAAGCAGGGCACGGTGGACGGCCGGTTCATCCGCCGCGCCGGCCTGTCGGTGGGTTATGACTGGCCCGAGTGGTTCGTGCGCGCCGCATGGGACCCGCAGGTCAACTTCACGCCGCAGAACATGCTGCGGCTGTCCACGGGAGTGCGGTTTTGATGTGATGCTCCTCACGCCGTGAGGGCAATACCCGCAAAGGCACCGTCGCTGCAACTCGGCGAACGCCTTGGCCCGCTGTGTGCCTCATGCCACATGATCCGCGCAGTACTGCACCGTCCGATCCACGGCCCGCTCCAGCCGCGCGGCGAGATCCTTCTTTGACGCTTCATCCTCGGCCAGATCCAGAAGCGCCTCGTAGCCGCCGATGAATGCCGCATTGGCGCGGTCATCCGTGCGGCCCGGCGTGTGCATGGGTTGCAGAGCATGGGCGGTGGCCAGCACTTCCTCCGTGAGTGCCCGCCATTGAAGACCAGCGTCATCAGCATGCCGAGGTGAACGTTTTTCATCGACACCGACGGGTCTGCCTCAGACAAGTGCTGCGCAAAGAAGGACACCATGCCTGTCTGGCCAGACAGCCCGTTGACCACCGTCTGCCCTCGGGAAAAAGCATCTTGTTCGAACAGACTCAGTGCATCGGCCTGCGGTATGCGCGAATGGGTGTTGTCCCTTCCCGTTCCGGGATTTTGGATGCTGGATGCCTTAGGGTGATAGTGAAGCCAGATGCCAGGGCTCTGCGAAGTCAGGCCCAGCGGACTCGTTCCCGCGGGCTTTTGCGTTGACATGAAGTCCGAGTAGTAGTCCAGGCAACGTCTGTACCAGTCGGGACGCTCCATCTCACCGCGTTCGGAAACATCGTTGATGGAATGCACGAAACGCTGGGCCATGTGCATCACCTTGACGGCCTCGATGCCGGTGGACGCATCGGACAGGCAAGCCGCGAGGGTGGTCATGGAGGGGGATTTCGCAAACTCCAGCAGCGATGCGGAATGGCCGAACCACGGCCGAGCGCCCGTCGAGAGCTTGTTGATCAGCTCTTTCATGAGCGCGGCACGATCGGCGTTATGCAGCTCCAGCACCGTGTCGAACATTCCACGCCCCAACGCCGCCGCCGTATCCAGCAAACCCTGGGGTGGGTTCTCGATCAGGTCCTCCGCAAGAAACGTTTCAAAAGTGCGACCGTACAGATTGTCGGCCTGTTGAGCGACGGAGACGGCTTTGGCGGCCTCCGTGGCCAGCTTATCGAATTGGTCTTGAAGCAGCGGATCGGCCACCAGGCGTTGTGCGGCACCCTTCAAGAACGCGGACACCGTGTCACGGCTGAAAGACGAAGACAGAAACAGGGCCTTGGCCTCCTGGCGCAGTGCTGCGTTGGTCTCACTGTCGTACAGGCGAAGTACGTGCATGGCTCGCACGAGGAGGTCTCGCTCGGGTCTGGGCGCTTGTGCAGATGCGTGAGCGTTGGTCTGGGTCAGAGGGCGAATCACCGCCGTTTCCAGGCGGTCGATCAGCGCGGCAGGGACAGGGCGGCCAGGGAGCGTGTTGAAGCCAAGAATCTGTCCGCGACCGTCGAACCGGACAGGCCCGGCATCCGGATCGGATTCCGGCAAGAGTGCGGTGGCAACGCGCGGATCGATGGTGGCACCGACCAGTCGGCTCATGCGGGACAGGGCGGCTTCATCCACTGCCCGGATCGTGACCTGCCGCGGTCGCACGTCTTCCCGCTCGGGCAAGGACCGGCGCCCTCGTGGCTGCAAGGGTCCGGCCGATGGAGGCCGTGCGGGAGCAGCGGGAACAGCAGCAGCATGTGACCCAGCCGGTTTCCCGAGATTCCATGCGATGGACACGGATGGGCGGAAAATTTTGGAGAGGGTCATGGCCTGCAAAAGAAAGAGTGCCCCTATTGACCAACGAAACACAACACCCCGTCGCTCGCCGAACGAAGCCGTCTCCAGCTACACGAATTCAACCGGCCTCCCCGCTCAGCCCTCGAACTGCGGGTGCGTCTGCCGGATGCGCGCCATGGCGATGCCGGCCGCGGCGGTGCGCGTTTCCACGCCCAGCTTCACGTACACGCGCTCCAGGTGCTTCTTGACCGTGGCGGGGCTGGCGCCCAGGATGTCGCCGATGTCGCGGTTGGTCTTGCCCTTGACGAGCCAGTACAGCACCTCGGCCTCGCGGGCGGTGAGCTTGAACGACAGGCCCATGGCTTCGATCACGGCGGCGTCGGACACCTCGCGCATCACGATCAGCCAGTCGCCGCCGCCTTCGCTGTCGCCGGTCTGCTGGTGCAGGCTGAACGACAGGCGGCGCGCGCCCTGCTCCACCACCAGGCGCGGCGGCTCCAGCTGCTGCGCGGCCAGATCGGCCAGGCGGGGCAGCTGCGACTGCAGCCACTCGGTGACCGGCGCGGGGGCGAAAGCGGGCACCGGCAAGGCCTCGCCCGCCGCGCCGGTGGCCGCACCGCCACCGAAGTAGCCGTGCAGCAGCTCGCGCGCCAAGGCGGTCTGCCACATGAGCCGGCCGTCGCTCGCGCGCACGGTGATGCTGGCGTAGCCGAAGGCGTCGAGCGCGTTGCGCGCCTGGCCGGCCTGGCGGATCTCCTGGCGGGCGCGGCGCGCGCCCTGCAGGTGCACGTTCATGCGCGCGAGCACCTCCTTGGGCTTGATGGGCTTGGTCACGTAGTCCACGCCGCCCGCGTCCAGCGCGGCGACCAGGTGCTCGGTCTCGGTCAGGCCGGTCATGAAGATGATGGGGATGTGCGCGGTGGCCGGCAGGCCTTTCAGCCGCCGCGCGACCTCGAAGCCGTCCATGCCCGGCATCATCGCGTCGAGCAGCACCACGTCGGGCAGCGCCTGCGCCGCACGCGACAGCGCGGTCTCGCCATTGGTGGCCACGAGCACGGTATAGCCGGATTCGTCGAGCGCGTCGTGCAGCACGGCGAGGTTGTCGGGCACGTCGTCCACGATCAGCACCACGTCGGCGCGGGTGCGGTCGAGCGCCTGCGCGGTGGCATCCAGGGGCAGCACATCGGTGGGGAGCATGGCGGTCGCGGTCATGGGGAAGGAGGATGGGATGCGGCGGCCTCGGCCACCATGCGGGCGATGGCCTCGAAACGGAACTGCCGCGCATGGTCGCGCGCCTCGCCCACCCAGGCCGCGCACCCGGGCTGCGCGGCCTCGATGGCGCCCAGCTGGTTGAGCACGCCGCGGTAGTAGCCCAGCTCGACGGCTTCGGACAGGGCCGGCAGGCGGGACGGGTCGGGCAGCGCCTTGGCGGCGGGGGCCCGGGGCGGCTCCGAGGTCGGGCCCGGAGCGGGTGGCGCGGTCGGCGCCGGCACATCCTCGATCCAGGCCAGGGCCAGGCGCCGCTCCAGCCAGTCCAGCAGCTCGCTGTGGCGCACGGGCTTGACGATGAAATCCTCGGGGCGGATGCCCACGTCGTTCTCCAGCCCCTTGTCGAAGGCGTTGGCGGAGACCACGGCGATGTGCGCGGGCGCCTGCGCGCCTTGCACGGCGGCTTCGAGCTGGCGCAGGCGGCGGATGGTCTCCCAGCCGTCGATGCCCGGCATGGCGAGGTCCATGAACACCGCATCGGGCCGGTAGCCGGCCGCGATCAGGTCCAGCGCGTCGTGGCCGCTGGCGGCGGTGCGCAGGGTGAAGCCCAGCGGCGCGAGCAACTGCACCAGCAGCTCGCGGTCGGCCTCTTCGTTGTCCACCACCAGCAGGCGGCGGCGCGGGCCGGCGTAGCCCCGGCGCGGCGCGCGCAGGCGCGCGGGGCCCAGGGCCTCACCCACTGCGCCCGGGTGCACCTCGGGCAGGAACAGGCGGATGCGGAACAGCGCGCCCGCGCCCGGCGTGCTGGTCACCGTCATCTCGCCGCCCATCAGTTCGGTGAGCATCTTGGCGATGGTGAGCCCCAGGCCCGCGCCAGGCGCGGCGCCCTGGCTGCTGGCCGCGCCGCGCGCGAAGGGCTCGAAGATGCTGGCGCGCTCGGCCTCGGTGAGGCCCGGGCCGCTGTCCTCGATCTCGATCAGGGCCAGCTCGCGCGCGTGCCGCACCGACAGCCGCACATGGCCGCTGGCGGTGAACTTGATGGCGTTGCCGATGAGATTGATGAGGATCTGGCGCACGCGCTTGTCATCGCCGCGCACCCACTCGGGCAAGGTGCCCTGCGGCTCGAAGCGGAACGCCAGCCCCTTGGCGCGCGCCTGCGGCTCGAACATGTCGCACATCTCGTGCAGGCAGTCGGCAAAGCGCATGGGACGCACCTGCAGCGTGAGCTTGCCGCTTTCGATGCGGGCGATGTCCAGCGTGCCTTCGATGAGCGACAGCAAATGCTCGCCGCCGCGGCGGATCACGCTCACGGCCTGCTGGCGGTGCGGCGGCACGGCGGCGTCCTCGCCCATGAGCTGGGCATAGCCCAGGATGCTGTTGAGCGGCGTGCGCAGTTCGTGGCTGATGGCGCTGATGTAGC
Organism: Acidovorax sp. SUPP1855; assembly: GCF_030158955.1. Lineage (NCBI taxonomy): Bacteria > Pseudomonadati > Pseudomonadota > Betaproteobacteria > Burkholderiales > Comamonadaceae > Acidovorax > Acidovorax sp. SUPP1855. The sequence continues at coordinate 26,721 of NZ_BQXI01000003.1, forward strand.
GGCTCTTGGCCTGGTTGGCCTGGTCGGCCAGCAGCCGGGCGCCCTCGGCCTCCTCGCGCGCTTCCTCGGCCACGCCGCGCGCCTGCTCGGCCTGCGAGCGCGCGTGCTCGGCGATGCGGCGGGCCTCCTGCAAGGCCTGGTCGGTCTGGCGGTGCAGGTGGATCTCGCGCTGCAGCAGGTGGGTCTGGCGGTTGGATTCCTCCTGCGCGACCTTGCGGCTCTTGTGCGCCAGCACCAGCCACCACGCCACGATGCCCGAGATGACCAGCAGCGCCAGATAGGCCTTGAGCAGCCCCGATCGCAGCGCGGCATGCGTGCCGAAGCCGGCCCCCGTGCCCGGGCCGCTGTCGGGCGCCAGGGGGGTGAGCGTCTGCAGCTCCTGGTGGTAGAACAGCCCGAACACGGCGGCCAGCAGCGGCGCGATCACCAGCATCAGCAGCAGGAAGTGGCCCAGGCCCGTGTCGAGCATGCGCCACACCCGCCGCGGCAGCACCCAGCGCAGGGCCGCGCTCCACTGCACGGCCAGGTGCGCGTGGGGCTTGCACATGTCGCCGCAGCGCGCATCCAGCGTGCAGCACAGCGAGCAGATGGTGCCGCGGTAGGCGGGGCATTGCGCCATGTCGGGCGCCTCGTACTCGCGCTCGCACACCACGCAGCGCTGCACCGCCCAGGCCCCGGGCGTGCCCACGGCCGGCGCCTGGGCACCGGCGGGCCGGGCCAGGTAGTAGCGCCCGCGCGTGGCCCAGGCGATGAGCGGCGCCGCGACGAAGGCCGTCACCATGGCGATCACGGCCGAGAACGCCTGTGCCAGCGGCCCGAACAGCCCCAGGTGCGCCACGATGGACAGCCCCGAGGCCAGCGCCATGGCCCCCACGCCCACCGGGTTGATGTCGTACAGGTGCGCGCGCTTGAACTCGATGCCCCGGGGCGACAGGCCCAGCGGCTTGTTCACCACCAGGTCGGCCACCACCGCCATCATCCAGGCGATGGCGAGGTTGGAGTACAGCCCCAGCACCTGCCCCAGCGCCTTGAACACGTTCATCTCCATGAGCATGAACGCGATGAGCGTGTTGAACACCACCCAAACCACCCGCCCCGGGTGGCTGTGGGTCAGGCGCGAGAAGAAATTGCTCCACGCCAGCGAGCCGGCGTAGGCATTGGTCACGTTGATCTTGATCTGCGAGACGACGACGAACAGCGCCGTGGCCGCCACCGCCCAGCCGTAGTGCGGGAACACGTATTCGTACGCCGCCAGGTACATCTGGTTCGGGTCCACCGCGCGCTCCAGGGGCACCATGTGGCTGATCGCCAGGTACGCCAGCAACGCGCCGCCCAGCATCTTGACCACGCCCAGCACCACCCAGCCCGGCCCGCCGGCCAGCACCCCGAGCCACCAGCGCCAGCGGTTGGCCGGCGTGCGCGCGGGCATGAAGCGCAGGTAGTCGGCCTGCTCGCCCATCTGGGTGATAAGGGCGATGCCCACGGTGAGCGCCGCACCAAACAGGGGCAGATTGAACGTGGAGACCGCACCGGATTCCCCGCCGTAGTGCATCACCCCGGTGAATGCACCAGGATCGCGCGCCAGCACGTACACGAACGGCACCACCAGCATCACCAGCCACAGCGGCTGCGTCCACACCTGCAGCAGGCTGATGGCCGACACCCCGTGCGTGACCAGCGGGATCACCGCCAGCGCGCAGATGAGGTAGCCCCAGCGCGGCGGGATGTCCAGCGCCAGCTCCAGCGCATAGGCCATCACGGCCGCCTCCAGCGCGAAGAAGATGAAGGTGAAGGTGGCGTAGATCAGCGAGGTGATGGTCGAGCCGATGTAGCCGAAGCCCGCCCCGCGCGTGAGCAGGTCCATGTCCACTCCGTAGCGCGCGGCGTACACGCTGATCGGCAGGCCCGCCAGGAAGATGATGAGCCCCGTGGCCACGATGGCCCAGAAGGCGTTCAAAAAACCGTACTGCACCAGCAGCGTGGCGCCCACCGCCTCCAGCACCAGGAACGAGGCCGCGCCGAACGCCGTGTTGGCCACCCGCCATTCGGACCAGCGCCGAAAGCGCTGCGGCGTGAAGCGCAGCGCGTAGTCCTCCATCGTCTCGGTGGCGACCCAGCTGTTGTAGTCGCGGCGCACCTTCACCACCTGCTGCGGCACGGCGGCCAGGTGGTCGGCGGGCGCCGGCGAAGAAGGGGCCGGGGAAGGGGCCGCGGGGGCGATGGCGGGGCTGGCGGGCGTCATGGGGGCAGGGGCGCGGGGTGCAGGTTCCATGCCACGCGGTGCCACCACCGCCATCCGGCGTATGGACGGGCATGGCGATTGCTGACTACCATGCGGCATTCCCTCCCCTTTGCCCTCCCACCGCCCGCTGCGCCATGGAACTCACCCCCCGCGAAAAAGACAAGCTCCTGATCTTCACCGCCGCGCTGCTCGCCGAGCGGCGCCGCGCGCGCGGACTCAAGCTCAACTACCCCGAATCCATGGCCCTCATCAGCGCCGCCGTGATGGAAGGCGCGCGCGACGGCAAGACCGTCGCCCAGCTCATGAGCGAGGGCCGCACGGTGCTCACGCGGGCCGACGTGATGGAAGGCGTGCCCGAGATGATTCCCGACATCCAGGTCGAGGCCACCTTCCCCGACGGCACCAAGCTGGTCACCGTGCACCAGCCCATCGTGTGACGGGTTTTGAACCAAATCCCTCTCACGCCCTAGTACCTATTTCCCTTGATGCTATGAAAAAAGAAGCAAAAACCCGCTCCTTCGTCTCCGCCGCCGCGCTGCTGCTGTTGCCCGCCCTCGCCTTCGCCCACCCGGGCCATGGCGCGCAGGACGCGCTGCATGCCGACGCCGGCTTCCTCGACGGCCTGGTCCACCCGTTCACCGGCCTGGACCACCTGGCCGCCATGCTGGCCGTGGGCGTGTGGAGCGCACTGGCCGTGCGCCCCGTGTGGCTGGCGCCCGCCGCCTTCGTGGCGCTGCTGGTGGCAGGGGCCACGGCCGGCTTCCTTGGCGTGGCGGTGCCGGCGGTGGAGCCGATGATCGCCGCCTCGCTGCTGGTGCTGGGCCTGCTGGTCGCCTGGCGCCGCCATTTGGCACTGCCGCTGGCCGCGGGGCTGGCGGGCGCGTTCGCGTTCTTCCACGGCGCGGCGCACGGCACCGAACTGGGCGGCAGCGGCCAGTGGCTGGCCCTGGCTGGCATGGTGATCGCCACCGCCGCGCTGCACGCCGCCGGCATCGCCCTGGGCCATGCCGTGGTGGCGCGCCACCGCTGGCTGGCCGTGGCGGCGGGCGCCTCGACCGCGCTGCTGGGCGCCACGCTGCTCGTGCGCATGGCCTGAGCGGCCCAACGCATCGACCACTGCACCATCCCACTGCGAGCCCACCCCATGATCCCCGGCGAACTCCTCATCGACGACGGCGAGCACGCGCTCAACACCGGCCGCCGCACCCTCACCCTGGTGGTGCGCAACACCGCCGACCGGCCGATCCAGGTCGGCTCGCACTACCACTTCGCCGAGACCAACGGCGCGCTCGGCTTCGACCGCGACGCCGCGCGCGGCATGCGGCTGAACATCGCCAGCGGCACGGCGGTGCGCTTCGAGCCCGGCCAGCAGCGCACGGTGGAGCTGGTGGACTACGCGGGCGACCGCACGGTGTACGGCTTTCGGGGCCTCACGCAGGGGCCGCTGGGCGAGCCGCCGGCCCCGGCCGCCGCCTGAACACCGACCCCATCCCTTTTCGAACCGCCCGAGAGCTGGAGAGCATTCCCATGGCCACTGTGTCCAAACGCGCCTATGCCGAGATGTTCGGCCCCACCGTCGGAGACCGCGTGCGCCTGGCCGACACCGGGCTCATCGCCGAGGTGGAGCAGGACTACACGCTGCGCGCCGGCGCCTATGGCGAAGAGGTGAAGTTCGGCGGCGGCAAGACCATCCGCGACGGCATGGCGCAGGGCCAGCGCACGCGCGACGGTCAGGGCACCGGCCCCACGGCCGGGGGCCCCATGGACACGGTGCTGACCAACGCGCTCATCCTGGACCACTGGGGCATCGTCAAGGCCGACATCGGTTTGAAAGGCGGGCGCATCGCCGCCATCGGCAAGGCCGGCAATCCCGACACGCAGCCCGGCGTGGACATCGTCATCGGCCCCGGCACCGAGATCATCAGCTGCGAGGGCAACATCGTCACCGCGGGCGGCATCGACAGCCACATCCACTTCATCTGCCCACAGCAGATCGAAGAGGCCCTGGCCTCGGGCGTGACCACCATGCTGGGCGGCGGCACCGGCCCGGCCACCGGCACGCTGGCCACCACCTGCACCTCGGGCCCCTGGAACATCGAGCGCATGCTGCAGGCGGCCGACGCCTTTCCCATGAACCTCGGCTTTCTCGGCAAGGGCAACGCCAGCCTGCCCGACGCGCTGCACGAGCAGATCGACGCGGGCGTGATCGGCCTCAAGCTGCACGAGGACTGGGGCACCACGCCGGCGGCCATCAGCAACTGCCTGGACGTGGCCGACGCCACCGACACGCAGGTCGCCATCCACTCCGACACGCTCAACGAGAGCGGCTTCGTCGAGAACACCATCGCCGCCGTGGCGGGCCGCGGCATCTGCGCCTTCCACACCGAAGGCGCGGGCGGCGGGCATGCGCCCGACATCCTGCGCGTGGTGGGCGAGGCCAACTTTCTGCCGTCTTCCACCAACCCCACCATGCCCTACACGGTGAACACGCTGGACGAGCATGTGGACATGCTGATGGTGTGCCACCACCTGGACGCCTCCATCGCCGAAGACCTGGCCTTCGCGGAGAGCCGCATCCGCAAGGAAACCATCGCGGCCGAAGACGTGCTGCACGACCTGGGCGCCATCAGCATGATGAGCAGCGACAGCCAGGCCATGGGCCGCGTGGGCGAGGTCATCCTGCGCACCTGGCAGACCGCCCACAAGATGAAGGCGCAGCGCGGCACGCTGGACGGCGACACCGCGCGCAACGACAACACGCGCATCAAGCGCTACGTGGCCAAATACACCATCAACCCCGCCATCGCCCACGGCATCAGCCACGAGGTGGGCAGCCTGGAGGTGGGCAAGTGGGCCGACATCGTGATCTGGAAGCCCGCCTTCTTCGGCGTCAAGCCCGCCATGATCCTGAAGGGCGGCTTCATCGCCATGGCCGCCATGGGCGACCCCAACGCCTCCATCCCCACGCCGCAGCCCGTGCACTACCGGCCCATGTTCGGCGCCTTCGGCGGGGCGCTGGCCCGCACCTCGCTCACCTTCGTGTCGCAGGCCGGACTGGCCGCGGGCATTGGCGAGCGCTTCGGCCTGGCCAAGCAGCTCAGCGCCGTGCGCGGCGTGCGCGGCGTGCGCAAGCAGCACATGGTGCACAACCACTACACGCCGCGCATGGAGATCGACGCGCAGACCTACACCGTGCGCGCCGACGGCCAGCTGCTCACCTGCGAGCCCGCGACCGTGCTGCCCATGGCGCAACGCTACTTTCTGTTCTGATCGCACGCATGCTTCAAGTCTCCAAACTCATCGCCCAGGGCAAGGGCCTCGCGCCCGTGCTCGTCAAGCGCGCCGCCACCCTCGAACTCGACTGGGACACGCGCCAGAAAAGCCGCTTCGCCGCCACCGACTCCACCGGGCGGGAACTGGGCATCTTCCTGCCCCGCGGCACCGCCGTGCGCGGCGGCGACGTGCTGGTGGCCGAGGACGGCGCCCTGGTCCGCGTGATCGCCGCGCCCCAGGCGGTGTTGCGCATCACGCACTGCACCCGCCACGGCACCGCTTTCGATCTGACCCGCGCCGCCTACCACCTGGGCAACCGGCACGTGCCCATCGAACTCACGCCCACCCACCTGCAGATCGAGCCCGACCACGTGCTGGCCGACATGCTGCGCGCCATGCACCTCATCGTGAACGCCATCGAAGCCCCCTTCGAGCCCGAGGGCGGCGCCTATGCGGCGGGCGGGCACCATGGGCACGGACACCACGGCCATGACCACGGTCACGAACATGGCCACGACCACGCGGCCCCTTCGCACGAGGCCACCGCCCCCGCGCACGGCGATGGGCATGACCATGGGCACCGCCATGCAAGCCATGGCCACGATCAGGGCGATGCGCACGCCCATGACCATGACCATGCGAAGTGCGATCACCCGCACCACAACCATTGATTGACGCAGGGATGACGGCCCCCGACTGCACCGCGCCCGAGTCCGTCGCCGCCGCACCCACGGCCCTGCCCGCCGCCAGCCTGCTGCAGCTCATCTGGCTGGCCTCGCCGGCGCTGCCGGTGGGCGGGTTCTCCTACTCCGAAGGGCTGGAAGTAGCGGTGGAGCGCGCTGGCGTCACCACCGAAGCCGCTGCCGCCGAATGGCTGGCCGCGCAACTGCAGCTCACTCAGGCGCGCGGCGACATGGCCGTGCTGCAGCAGGCCCTGGCCGCCTGGCGCGCCGCCGACCACGCCCGCGTGCGCCAATTGAACGACTGGGTGCTGCAAACGCGCGAAACCAGCGAAATGCGCCTGCAGACCGAGCAGATGGGCCGCTCGCTCGCCGACTGGCTGCGCAACCAGTACGCGGGCGACGCCGCCCGGCTGCAAGACGTGGCCGCGCTCGCCGCCCTGCCGCCCACCCCCACCTACCCTGTCGCCTTCGCCCTGGCCGCCGCCGGCACCGAAGCCGGCGCGCGCGACGTGCTGCTGGCCTACACCTTCGGCTGGGCCGAGAACATGGTGCAGGCCGCGCTCAAGGCCGTGCCCCTGGGCCAGAGCGCCGGCCAGCGCATCCTGGCCCGGCTGGCCGCCGCCATTCCCGCCGCCACCGACGCCGCGCTGCACACCGGCGACGCGGACCGCCAGGCTTTCTCGCCCATGCTCGCCATCCTGTCGGCGCAGCATGAAACCCAATACTCCCGCCTCTTCCGATCATGAACACCACCACCACCGGCAGCACCACCGCACTGCACCACATCCCCCACCGCACCAAGCCCCTGCCCCCGCTGCGCGTGGGCATCGGCGGCCCCGTCGGCTCGGGCAAGACCACCCTGCTGGAAATGCTGTGCAAGGCCATGCGCGACAAGCACGACCTGATCGCCATCACCAACGACATCTACACCAAGGAAGACCAGCGCCTGCTGACGGTGAGCGGCGCCCTGCCTGCGGAGCGCATCCTGGGCGTGGAAACCGGCGGCTGCCCCCACACCGCCATCCGCGAAGACGCCTCCATCAACCTGGAGGCCATCGACCGCATGCTGGCGCAGTTTCCGAACGCCGACGTCGTCTTCATCGAAAGCGGCGGCGACAACCTCGCGGCCACGTTCAGCCCCGAGCTGAGCGACCTCACGCTCTACGTGATCGATGTGGCCGCGGGCGAGAAGATCCCCCGCAAGGGCGGCCCCGGCATCACCAAGAGCGACCTGTTCGTCATCAACAAGACCGACCTGGCCCCGCACGTGGGCGCCAACCTGGACGTGATGGCCGCCGACACCACGCGCATGCGCGGCACCAAGCCGTTCGTGATGACCAATCTGAAAACCCTGCAGGGGCTGGACGAGGTGGTGGCCTTCATCGAGAAGAAGGGCCTGCTGCAGGCGGCCTGATGCGCGGGGGCGGGGTGTGGAGGCCGGATAGAATACGCGCCAGTTTGCGGAGACTTGGGTGAGCGGTTTAAACCAGCAGTCTTGAAAACTGCCGACGGGCAACCGTCCGTGAGTTCGAATCTCACAGTCTCCGCCACAACAAAAAGCAGCACCCCATGCATTGGGAACTTGAAGCATGACTTGCACTCAGCGCGCGGGTGCAAACTTCAAGGTCAACGGCCTGGTGAGGGACCTCTCATCTTCGTAGGGTGATCGGATCAAACATGGTCTGGCACGGCCGGTGCGATGCCGCTCGCCGTCCATGGCGCAGGGATGAACCAGACGAAGGTTCAACCCGTTGGCTTGCGGTTTTCGTCATGAAAAAACCGTTCTGTCCAGTTCGGGAGCAACGAGCTCGATGGCTTTCAACCCCGCGACAGAGTTTCCCTTCTCGTCCAATGGCGGCGACCAGGAGCACACCGCGCCAAACCGGGGAATCACGGCGAGGACGCCACCACCGACTCCGCTCTTGATCGGCAACCCTATGCTGAATGCGGTTTCACCGGACGCTTCGTAGGTCCCGCTGCTCATCATGAGCGCGCACACCTGCTGGGCCTGGCGGGCTTCCAGGACCTTGCGCATGCGCAGGTCAGCACCGCCATTGGCAAGAAACAGCGCGGCCACCGCCAGGTCCTTGCAGCTGGCTGCGATCGCGCACTGGGCGCAATACGCCTTCACGACGTCCTCGACCGGGTTGCGGAAATTGCCAAAACTCTTCATCAGGTGCGCGGCCGCCAGATTTCTGTGCGCGCAGGCGAACTCGCCCCTTGCCACATCGAGGTCGTACTGCAGCGCCGCATTGCCCGAAAGATCGCGCAGGAGCGACAGCACGGCCAGTTCCATCTGGGTGTTGCGGCTGCTGAGCATGTCGGACACCGCCAGCGCCCCGGGATTGAGAAACGGGTTGCGCGGCTTGCCTTCCTCCAGTTCCAGTTCGATGAGCGAATTGAACTGGTTCGAACTAGGCAGTCTCCCCACACGCGCCCAGAGTTCATCGTCCTTCAGACGCATCGCCAGGGTGAGCGCAAACACCTTGGAAATGCTCTGGATCGAGAATGGCTGGTCAGAGTCGCCGGCTGCGTAGATGTCGCCCTCCAGCGTGGCAATGGCGATGCCGAACTGCGAAGGTTCTACATCGGCCAAACCGGGGATGTAGCTGGCCACGCGGCCCGTGCGGGCCAATGGACGCACCGCGCTGGCGATGCGCTCGAGAAGATTCTGCATTCGGACAATTTGAAAAGTGCGGCGCCCCCCCGGTGCAAAGCCCCCATACCGGCAGGCATTGCGCAGACCGACAAGCGCGCGGTGGCTGGCCCCGCAGGTCCGGACTGTCCCGCCGCTCAAGGCGCCAGGGTGAGGCGGTTCAGCGCAGGGGGTGGATACGAGGGCGCCAGGGCCACGGGAAGAACGCCAGGCTCGAGCTTGAACACCGTCACCGTGCGCGACAGCGCCTGGGCCTGCCCTCTCAGGCCCGCCGCGGTCGCCGAGGATTCTTCGACCAGGGCGGCGTTTTGCTGGGTCATGTGGTCCAGCTGGGTGATCGCCCGGTTGATTTCGCCAATCCCGCTCGATTGTTCATGCGCACGCGTGATGTCAGGCGTTCTCAATCTCTGAATGCCTTGCATGGCCTTTGCGATGCTGCCCAGCCAATACTTCCAGCCCCTGCTGAAGCGCAGGAAACAAGCTGTTCGTGAAATTGTTCCAGCGAAGCTCAAGGATGGTGTCGGCTGGGTCAATATCAGTCTTCAGAACGTCGGAAATGACCTCGCCTGAATCAATGCCGTTGTCCACGTAGTGACACGAAGCACCAGTCATCAGAAGTGGAGGCACTGCCCGCGTTTCCATCGAGGTCCAATCCACGACTTCAAGACCACGAGCACCGTACAACGCATCGAGCGTCGCACATGCACCACGGCGCTCATACGGAGATTCCAGCCGGGTGATGCCCGGGTGGATATTGACGATCTTGCGATGGAACGGTGCACCAGGACGCACCAGCCGATCGAGAATGACCAGCAGACCATCGAGCAACACCAGTTCAGCCCCCAGGTCGATCAGCTTGTCCTGCAGGTTTTTCTCGAACGCCTGTTTGCCAGTCCCGCGTTCCGGGGCATGCAGTGGCTCCCGTCGATAAGAAGAAGGGATCGCGTGCAGGAGATCGTTCACTCTGCGCCCCTGGATCGATAGCTCTGGGGGATAGAACCAGCGCCTGTCAGGCCGATACGCAAAGCCATAGTCCCGAAGTTTCTCTCGGTCGCGTGGCGATTCCTCGTCATCGTCGTAAATCACGGCTTCCAGGCTGTATGCATCTCCCAGTGCGGTCCTTTCGAGCGCCTCCCCCAGATACTCCAGTGGTGACTTCATATACCTGAGGCCGCCTTTGTAGGGGACATGCTGCCCAGCCTGATCGGCGGCGGCGTTTCTCAGGGACCAGATATAGACAAGCTTGGTCTTGGGCATGTTCATGCGATCAGAAGCAACTTAGACGGTAATGAGGGCGTCATCGCCCACATGCTCATCGGTCTCACTGGCCCCTGCTGTCCCCTTGATCTTCTGGATTTTTTCTTCCTTGACCTGCCCCGCTCGCATGCACACGAGTCGATCGGCCAGATGAAAGTAGCGGTCGTCGTGCGAAATCACCACCAGCAAATGCCCCTTGGCGCGCAACTCCGGCAACAGTTCGGTATAGAACAGATGGCGGAAGGTAGGGTCCTGATCAGCGGCCCATTCATCGAACACCAGCACCGGCCGGCCCTCCAGGTAAGCATGCACCAGCGCCAGCCGCTTGCGCTGTCCAGTGGACAAGTCGATCGTGCTGAAAGAACCGTCCTTGACGCTGAGCTTGTGGGCAATCTCCAGCCGCTCCAGATACGGCAGCGCGGCCTGCGGCAGCGCCTCAACCTGAGCTCCATCCCCACCTGCCACCAGATCCTCGAACAGGTAGAAATCGGAAAACACCGTGGTGAACAGTTGCCGATAGTCGTCGCGCGTCTGCGGCGTGACCGCCTTCCCATCGAGCAATATCTCGCCAGCCTGCGGTGCGTACAGCCCGAGCAGCAGCTTGATCAATGTCGTCTTGCCAGAGCCGTTATCCCCGACAACGAATACCAGTTCGCCTTTGCGCAGTTGCAGATCGATCGGACCCAACTCAAAGGGATCGCCTCCCTCGGCTGCGTCAAAGGCGTAGCGCACGCCGCGCAGTTCGATCCCCGCCTTCAAATCGACTTCACTGGGATCTCGGTCCAGGTGCAAATGCGGCTCCGGACTCGCGAAGCGCGCCGACAGGTCTGCAATGCGTTGAAACGCCACCTTGGCCCGCCCTATGCCCGGAAGGGAGCCTGCGATCTGGTCCATCGGCCCTTTGAGAAAGAGCAGCACCAGCACGAACCCGCTGAGCACCGCGGGCTCCATGGTGCGGAAGGCCGCCCAGCCAAGGATCAAGGCGATCAACAGGAAGAACAGTGCCGAGCCGAAAGCGGTCGCCAACACATAGGTATTGATAGCGCGCCGATTGATGTCCCTGATCGCATCGACAGTACGCTCGATCTGTTCGCCGAAGATTCGGCGACGCCGAGCGCGGTGCATGCGCAGTTCTTTCGCACCCTCGCTGATTCCCCGGTAGGCCTTATGCAGTTGTTCCTCATGATCACGCGCCTTCCAGAAGCCGGCGACCCCGCGCGATTGCGCCATGACTTGAATGGTGATGCCAAAAACCAGGGCAATCACCAGCATGCCGAACAGCGGCAAGGACAGCACGGCCAAATAAATCAGGCAGCCCAGTGCGATGGCCATGGAGATCACGGTAGAGGCCAGCGCGAAGGCGACGTCGCTGATCATGTCCACGTCCTGCGTGAGGACAGGCATGAGGCGGTGGGTGCGATAGCGCTCCAGCGCATCGATCGGTGCGGCCAGGATCTTCTGTGCCAAGCTCTTGCGCACTTGAGCCACCAAGCGCTGCCCCACCAGATTGGTGGAGATATCAGAGGCGGCACGGCCCGCCAGCGCAGTGGCGCACAAGGCAATGAATGTCAGCAACAGCCCGCCCGCCATCCCTCCTGGGCGATTGAGGACCTGGTTGATGGTTGCCAGCAATGCAACCGTCGCAGCACCCGCGAGAATGCCCGCGATCGCCGACAAGGCGATCCATGGCAGGAATGGCTTGAGCAGGCGGGTAATCTCCGCTGTCCGGCTGGTTGAGTTTTCCATACGGTTTTCCTTGGCGCCTCACGGACGCATCGATTGGCGACTCCAGCCTCCGACGGACCGGTTCTCGGGTATGCACAGGTAACTACTGACGGCTGACTGCCAAGCGCTCGGCAGCGCAGAGCAACCCATTCCTGCAAGACGTTCGAGATCGAAGAATGTTCAGCCGCCCCCGCAGGAACAGCGGCACGCCATTGCGGACGCACGATCTGCCGCTAATGCAAGGCTAGGCAGTCCTGGCAGGCGTTGTGCGGCACAGGAGCTTCGATCTCACCACCACTCACAGCGGCCCCTTTTTGGCCATCTGCGAACTGCCCCTCTCCACACCGAGAACTCCTTGAACCTTGAACAAATCCAGCCCTGATGCGTCATCAGGGCTGAAAGCAATGCCCTCGGCTTTGCCTGCTTGACCAAGGACACCATGCCCCTGCATCCCGATCTCGAAGCATTCCTCGAACTGGCCAATGCGCCATCCTCCGGACGGCCAAAAATGCACCAGATGACGGCGGAACAAGCGCGCGCAGCCTATGACCGCTCCACGCTCGCACTGGACCAACCCGGCAATGAACTGCCGATCAAGATGCTCGAGCTGCCGACCCGCGACGGCTCGAAGCTTCCTGCCAGGCTGTACCGCGGATGCGCGGCCGACTCCCCAGCGCCAACACTGTTGTTCTTCCATGGCGGTGGCTATGTGCTGGGCGGCCTCGATTCCCACGACAGCCTTTGCCGCGATCTAGCGCATGGCACCCCGTGCAACGTGATAGCGGTCGATTACCGACTGGCTCCAGAGCACCGCTTTCCCACGGCCTTTTTTGATGCCCAGGACGCCCTGGCATGGTTGAGAGTTCATGGCCCCGAACATGGACTCGACGCCCGGAAGCTGACCATCGGAGGCGACAGCGTGGGCGGCACGCTGGCGACCGCACTGTGCATTGCCGAGCGGAATGCACAGCGCCCACAGCCCATACTCCAAATGCTGCTCTACCCCTGTACGGCCGCCCGGCAAGACAGCGCTTCCCATGAACGCCTGGCGTCCGGCTACCTGCTGGAACGCGAAACCTTGGACTGGATGTTCGGCCAATACCTGCGCAGCGATACGGACAGACGGGACTGGCGCTTCGCGCCGCTTGAGGCCGAAGACCTGGACCGGTTGGCACCAGTGCACCTGGTCCTTGCCGAGTACGACCCGCTGATGGATGAAGGCAAGCTCTATGCCGAGCGACTAGAGGCCGCGGGCGTCGGTGTGAGCCTTCATATCTATAACGGCATGGTCCACGATTTCGCGCGTCTGGGGTGCATCACTGAAGAGGCCGACACGCTGCGGCATGACCTGTGCCAGGCGCTCGCACAGGCCTTTCGGTAACCATCCAGTCCGCCGCATGGAGCAGCCGGCGGCATGAACGTTTCGCAGCCTTGCGCGTCTCGTCCTTTATGAGGCAGCAGTTTCACCCCGATCGGAGTACTCCACCTGAAAGAGTCCATGTGCATCCAGTCGAAGCTCCATCCATTCCATCCCTAGCTCCAATGCGCCAGACCAGCCAACGGCACATCGCCTATGCCGATGGAAAAACGGCCATCGTGCAATGCGAGGACGATAAGCTGCGCCTGGATTTCAAGGATGGGCACGCACCAAGCCTCTGGAAACTGAACCCGACAACCCACCCCCCGTGCCTGCAATGGATGGGGTCATGCTCTGCCGCTCCAAACGCCACCGAGTCGCTGGCAGCTCTGGAGGCGGCCTTCCAACTCCATCCCGAGGCCATCGAATTCAGGCTGTCCATGCCACAGTTGGCACCGGGTCTGCGTGATGGCATCGTGGATTTGAGCCCCAGCCGCCCTCCCCGGGTCGCTAGGTCGGTGCTGTGGCAGCAGCAACGGCTATGGCTGCCGCAACCTCGGCCACCGTATGCACTGCATTACAAGATGACCGGAGAGCGGCGACATCCGGTGCGGCCAGCCCATCCCCAGAACACGGTATACCGGCGCTTCATTCCCTGGCTGGGCCGAACCTTGAGCCTGCGCACCGTGGATCCCGATGCCGACCTTCCCACCTTCCACCGCTGGATGAACGATCCCACGGTAGCCCATTTCTGGGAGGAAAGCGGCGACCTCGGCCATCACCGCGCATATCTGCAGCGCATTGCCGGTGACCCGCATGCGGTAGGCCTCATCGGCTGCTTCGACGGCCAGCCCTTCGGCTACTTCGAGGCCTACTGGGCCAAGGAAGACCGCATCGCGCCGTTCTATGACGCCGGCGACCACGACCGCGGCTGGCATGCACTGGTGGGCGAGGCCGAGTTTCGCGGTCAGCCTTATCTCACGGCTTGGCTGCCGTCACTTTCGCACTACCTGTTCCTCGACGACTGCCGCACGCAGCGCATCGTCGTCGAGCCACGCTCCGACAACTTGAAGATGCGAAAGAACCTGCCGCGCTGCGGCTATGCGCTGCTCAAGGAATTCGACTTTCCGCACAAACGTGCCGTGCTGGGAGTCCTGCTCAGGGAACGCTTTTTCGCAGACGCCTTATGGATACCGCAGTCCGACGCAGCCGCGCCGGACGCATCGACCCAATGAAAGGACTTTCCATGCAAATCCACCCGCTGATAGGCATCGGCTTCGGCCCCTCCAACATTGCACTGGCCATCGCCCTCAAGGAGCGCGAATCCGCCACGCATGCCATGCATCCTCTCTTCATCGAAAAGCAGCCGCGCTTTGCCTGGCACAGGGACATGCTGCTGGAGCAGGCCCACATGCAGGTCTCCTTTCTCAAGGATCTGGCCACGTTGCGCAATCCCACCAGCCGCTTCACCTTCATCAACTACCTTCATGAGAAGGGCCGGTTGCAGGACTTCATCAACCTCAAGACCTTCTTCCCCAGCCGCCACGAGTTCAACGATTACCTGGGCTGGGCTGCCTCCAAGTTCGAGGACCGCTGCGTCTACGGCCAGGAAGTCATCGAAGTGCTGCCCGAAAAGCGCGACGGCAGGGTCGAACTGCTGCGCGTACGCTCACGCGATGCGGCCGGCAATGTGCACGAGCGACTGGGCCAGAACCTGGTCATGAGCATTGGTGGCACGCCCAGCATTCCCGAGCAGTTCAAGCCCTTGCGCGGGAACCCTCGCGTCTTTCACTCCAGCGCCTACCTGCGCAGCATTGCCGAGCATCCCAAACCACTGCGCATCGCTGTCGTTGGCGCGGGACAGAGCGCCGCCGAGATCTTCATGGATCTGCATGGCCGCTACGCCACCGCCGAGATCGACCTCGTCATGCGGGCCCGCTCCATCCGTCCGTCGGACGACAGCCCCTTCGTCAACGAAATCTTCAATGCCGACTTCGTGGACCATGTCTACAGCCGCCCCCATGACGAACGCGGCGCCTTGCTGCGCGAGTTCTGGCACACCAACTATGCCTGCCCCGATCTGGAACTGATCGAGAACATCTTCAAAGTGTTCTACGAACAGAAGGTCACGGGCGATACGCGCCACCGCTTCCTGCGCCGCAATGAGGTGCAGGATGTACGAGCCGCCAGCGATGGCATCCATCTCGGGCTGCGGGACCTCAACAGCGGCATCCACCATGCGTCACGCTATGACGTGGTGGTGCTGGCCACCGGTTATGCGCGTGATCACCACAAGACGTTGCTGGACCCGCTGGCACCGTACCTGGGAGATTTTTCCGTCAGCCGTGACTACCAGCTCAGGACCACGCCGGACTTTCGCCCGGCCATCTTCCTGCAGGGCGCCTGCGAAGGCTCCCACGGGCTCAGTGACACCCTTTTGTCGGTCACCTCGGTGCGCACCGGAGAGATCGGTGAAGCCCTGCTGGCTGCACAAGCAGAACGACCGGATGTTGCGCGCAAAGAACAGCTGGCGCTGCAGGACTGAAAGATCACATGGGGCATGATGGGCGCACGAATCTCCCATGCCATAATTTGAATGCAAACCATTTGCATTTGAATCGCCTGCGCCGCTGAATTCCATATCCGTTGCTGCATGCCTCCGGCTCGCCCGGAGCTGCAGAATCCGATAGGCCCTTCTCTGCACGGACCCAGGGGTTCCAACCCATCGTCCTTGCAGAAAGGCAGGTATCCGGATGCGTGACCTGATCCAGGAACTCGTGGTTCACTATGGCGATCTGCGCCGCCAGCTCACGCGCGATCTCAGGGATCCGCACTATGCAGCCGACATTGCGCAATCGAGCTTCGAGCGGGTCTATGTCCACGCCATGGGCCTGCGCAGTGGCAGACAGGCCAAAACGCCGCCGAATGCAGGCATCGAATCCCCGCGCGCCCTGCTCTTTCGCGTGGCCCGCAATCTGTGCATCGACGATGCGCGAAAGCGCAAGACCGCTCAGGAATGGACGCGCCAGCAAATGGTGCTGCAGCACAGTGCACCTTCGAGCGAGTACCTTGCCGCCCAAAGTCAGATCCTGAACCGCGTTGTCGGAGTGCTGGAAGGCCTGCCGCCGCGCCGGCGCGAAGTTTTCATTCTGTTCCGCGCCCACGGCTACACGCGCGCTGAAATCGCCGAGCAGCTCAACATCACGGAAATGGCTGTCGCCAAGCACATGGTGCGTGCCACGCTCGATTGCTCGCGTGTGCTCGCCCAGCTGCGTTTGGAACTGTTGGAGGATCAAAGCATGGCCAGTGCCATGGATTTCGACAACAGTACACTGAGCGACGATGCCTCCTGACCCCCTTTCCCATGGCGAATGCACCTAGCGAGCGCATGGTCGAGCATGCGCTGACGCTGATCGTTCAAAGCGAAATTGCGCCCGTCCCGATCGCCGACCAGGCCCGCCTGATCCTTGGCGAATGGCGCGAGAAATCGGCCCGGCACGACGCCGCCGCGCACGAGGCGCATCTGCGCTGGACGATGCTGGGCGGCATGTCCAACGGGCTGCGTGAGCAATTCCAGGAGTCAGCGATGCTGGCTGGCAACGCCGACCGCTCTGCGGGCTTGCGGCAGCGCCGCAAGCTGCTGCGATCCATTGCAGGACTGCTGTGCACCGGTGTACTGGCAGGCCGCGGAACCTATTGGTACTGGCAGCAGCCCGTGCACACGGCGTCCTACACCACTCGCAGCTCCCAGCTTCTCAAGGTCACACTGGCCGACGGCGAGGTTTCTCGCGAAGCCAGCCGCGTCGAGCTCGCACCCCGAAGCGCCATCGCCGTCACCCTGTACCGCCAGCGCCGCAGCGTGTCCATGTCGGAGGGCGAGGTGCGTTTCGACGTGGCCCCCGATCCCGGACGGCCCTTTGAGGTCGTGACACGTGAGGCCCGCATCGAGGTCATAGGCACGGTGTTCCACGTGCGCGACCGCGGCGGCCAGGTCACCGTGGGCGTCGAGCATGGCCACGTGAGGGTGCGGGTGATGGGCAAGGATGCACAGGATTCGGCTGCCGCAACCGCACCGGTGCTCGACATGCTGCCCGGGCAGATCCTGGACATCCGCAATGGCCAGCCTGGGGCTGTCCGCCAGGCCGATGCCACGACGTTGTCGGCGTGGCGAGAGGGCTGGCTGGTCTTCGAAGACACCCCGTTGGCCGAAGCCCTGGCCACGGTCAACGCCTATCGCATACAACCCATCGAGGCGGCCGACGCTCGTGTGGCGGCGCTGCGCCTCACCGGGCGTTTTCGTGCCAAGGATTCCGCCGGCCTGCTGGCCGTGCTGCCCTCGATCCTGCCGCTGAAGGTGCGGATGCAGGCCGATGGCAAGGTGCAGTTACAAGCGCTCTGAACGGCTTCTCCGAGACCATCCTGCAGTTTCCAAAAAAATGGGGGCAGCCTGTCTCCATTTTCCAGGCCCATACGTCTTCGCAGTGCGGCATGTGGCAACCGATAGAGAACGGGAGCCCGCGCCTCTTTAGGAATAGCTCTCATTCAATGCACTCGGACCTCCCAACCATGCGTTCTCTGCCTCGCCACCCTCTGCTCAGTACAGCCCTTGCCACGGCCTTCGGGTCCACCCTGGCGCTCCACAGCCCCTTCGCCAGCGCCCAGGCACCGATACAGGCGACGGCACAGGTGTTTGACATCAATGTGCCCGCACAGCCCCTGGCGGGCGCACTCAACGAGTTCTCGCGCCAGACAGGCTTGCCCATCTTCGCCGCAGGCGAGTTGGTGAGCGGACTGCAGTCCCGCGCCGTCGCCGCCCGACTGCCGCTGGATCAGGCGCTGCACCAGATGCTTTCGGGCACCCCTCTGGAGGCTGTGCACATGGCAAGTGGGGGTTTTTCCATCCGTCGCAGTCCGCCGCCGTTGGCCCAGGATTCAACACTTCCCACCGTGCTGGTGCGGGACGACGCATTCCGCGAATCCGCCACCGGCCCCGTGCAGGGCTACGTCGCCAGCCGCAGTGCGACGGGCACCAAGACCGACACGCCCCTTATCGAGACTCCGCAGTCCATCTCGGTGGTCGGCGCCGAGGAGATCGACACGCTGAAGTCTCAAAGTATCCAGGATGCACTCGGTTACGTGGCTGGCGTCAGCCGCTTCGAAGGCCTGTCGCGGGTCCAGGACACCATCTATATCCGCGGCTTTCAGGCGCAGGCCGGCACGGGCAGTGTCTACCGCGATGGCACGAAGTACACGGTGAATGCCTTCAACGGCAAGCAGGAAATCTACGGCCTTGAACGCATTGAGGTGCTCAAGGGCGCAGCCTCGGTCCTTTACGGGTCTGCCGGTCCCGGCGGGATCATCAACATGGTCAGCAAGCAGCCCACGTCGACCCCGCTGCATGAACTCAACCTCGAGTTGGGAAGCTTCGGCCGCAAGCAGATCTCCGGGGACTTCGGCGGACCGCTGGACAAGGATGGTGAATGGTCCTATCGGATGACTTTTCTCCAACGCGACAGCAACACCTTCGTCGACTATGTGCGCGATGACCGGACCTTCATTGCCCCGGCACTGAAGTGGCAACCCAACGCATCGACATCGCTGACGCTGCTGGCCGACTACCAAAAGGACAAGACCAACTACGTTTACTGGCTGCCCGCGCAGGGCACCATCTTCCCCACCATCTACGGCAAGATCCCGCGCAACCGCTTTACCGGGGAGCCCGGCTACAGCAAGTTCGATATGGAACGCTATTCGATCGGTTACCTGTTCGAACATGCGTTCAACGACAACCTAAAGCTGCGCAACAGCCTGCGCTACTTCCATTCCAACAGCGACTTCCCGCAGGTCTGGGTTTCCGGGCTTGCGGCAGACCAGCGCACTTCCGCTTTCCGCGGCGGTACGCTGCGCTGGGAGCGCTCCTCCTCGCTGGTCGCCGACACCTCGCTGCAATACCAGGCCAAGCACGGCAATGTCGAGCACACGGTGCTGGTCGGGTTCGACTACACCCGGCCCAAGAATCAGTCCGAGCGATACGACAGGACGGCGGGCAGCATCGACTACTACAACCCGGTATATGGCAGCGCCCTGGGTGAGCCGACCCGTGACAACTGGTGGTCCTATAACGCCGACACCCGGCAATTGGGCGTCTATGCGCAGGACCAGATGAAGATCGCCGACAAATGGGTGGCCCTGATCGGCGGTCGCTACGACCATGCCAGTGACAACCAGAGCAACCTGTTCACGGGAGAAAAAGCCGTCGACAACGAGAAGAACAAGGCGTTCACGGGCCGCGCCGGCTTGGTCTACCTGGCGGACAACGGCTTGGCGCCTTTCTTCAGTTTCAGCCAGTCCTTCGAGCCCACCTCGGGCCGGGACCGCCTGGGATCACGCTTCGACCCATCAAAGGGTACGCAGTACGAAATCGGCACCCGCTACCAGCCTCCGGGTTCGAGCACGCTGATTTCCGCGGCCCTGTACCAGTTGACCCGGCAGAACGTTTCGGTAGCCGATCCCGTGGACCCCACGTATTCGGCCCAGATTGGTGAGGTGCGCTCCAGGGGCTTCGAACTGGAAGCCCGGACACGCGTGGGCCGCAACGCTAACCTGATCGCAGCCTATGCCTACACCGATGCGCGCACCACGCAGGCCAGCCCTTTGCAGCCGTCCCAGGTCGGCATGCGGTCACCAGGCATCCCTTACCACCAGCTCTCCCTCTGGGGTGACTACAACTTCGGCCGCTTTGGAATGCCCAACCTCAAGGTGGGCGCAGGCATGCGCTACCAGGGCGAGACCAAGCCCAATGTGGGCACCTTCGATGTGCCATCCTTCACGCTGTTCGACGCGATGGTCAGCTACACCACGGGGCCCTGGCGCCTGGCCCTGAACGTCACCAATCTCTTCGACAAAACCTATGTCGGCAGCTGCACCACGGGCTGCTTCTATGGCGAGCCCCGCAAGGCGATTGCCACAGCCACCTACCGCTGGTAAGTGGATGGACATCGAGGAGCAGCTACGTGCCCGCTCCTTTAATGAAGAAAGAGCGCCACGGCGCTCTTTCTTTATTGCGGAACTGGCGCAGGCGGTGCCTGCGCCGCCCCGCCTGTCACACGCTTCCGGCTTCAGCTACCAGGCACTCTTGCGGGTCTGCCACTGCCTGCGCCAGCAATGCCACCAGCTCCGCGTGATAGGCCTGCACCAGTTGCTCCATGGTCTTTCGCTCGAACATGGCGGCACTGTAGTTCCATCCCATGGATAGCCTTGCGCCGTACGTGCGACCAATGATTTCCAGCCAGTTCGCCAGCGGCGCCTCGGGATGGCGTTCGGCACCGGGAGATTCGCCGGCAGGCATGAAGCTGGCTTCGCCATCGAAGGTCTGGTCGAACTGTCCCAGATAGTTGAAGGTGATCCGGGGCTCGACGGTGCTCAGCGCGCCCCGCACCTTCTCGTCGGGATGCAGATAGCGCAAGGCCCCAAAGCCGATGCCCTTGCCCGGCACGCCCTGCAGGCCGGCCCGGACCCTCTCCAGAGTTTGCCGCGCAGCCAGTCGACCACCGGTCAGGCGCACGGGATAGGCGCTGGTGAACCACCCTACGGTCCGGCTCAGGTCGATCCCCGCATCGTCGGCCTCGCGGCCATGGCCTTCAAGGGTGAGCAGCAGGGCATCCTGCCCCGTCCACTGGGCGACGGCACGCACCAGGGCCGCCAGCAGCAGGTCCTCCGTGGAAACGCCCAGCGCTGCAGGCGCCTGGCGCAGCAGCGCATGGGTCTGCACCTCGTCCAGTTGCAGGGACACGGTGGCCCTGTCCTTGATGACGGCCCTGACGCACTCATCATCGCGCGGCAGATCCCCGGCGGCGCCGAGTTGGCCCAGCCAGTAGGGAAGTTCGGGCATGCGCTGCTGCAGCGTGGCAGGGTCGTGCAGGTGCTGAGTCCAGGCCTTGTAGGGTGCAGATTCGGCCAAACCTTTGGGCAGAGCACCGTCGCTAAGCTGCTGGTACAGGCTCTGCAAGTCCTCCAGAAGCACACGCCAGGAAACGCCATCCACAATGAGATGGTGGACGACGATCAACAGCCGCTCGCTGCCATCTTCAACGCGCAGATGTGCCACGCGCCACAAAGGCCCGTGCTCCAGATCCAAGCTGCACTGCACGGTTTCACAAGTGCGGGAGATGTCGTCAACGGCCACGTCCTCCAGCGTGCAGAGCACGGTGGATCCGCTGTCCGGCGCATAGGCCTGCGTCCACACACCAGCCCCGTTACGCCGAAAGCGGATGCGAAAAGCATCATGCCGGGCTTGCAACAGGCGAACGGCTTCTTCCAGGTTGCGGCTGTGCAGCGGTCGTGTCGCACGCAGCAGCACCGATTGGTTGAAATGGTGGCGCGATGGAATGTCCTCGCAGAAGAACCATTGCTGTATGGGGCCCAACGGGATCTCGCCATGGGCGACGACCGCGGCCGCCGCCGGCCGCACGGAACCGGGCTGCGCGGCACAGGCGGCCACCAGGGCCTCGATGGTCTGGTGGCGCATCAGATCGCGCAGGCGCAGATTGAATCCGAGCTTGGCATTCTTCACGCGCGAGATAACCTGCAGGCTCATGATGGAATCGCCGCCGAGTTCGAAGAAGTTGTCATGGATGCCCACCTGCTTCACGCCCAGCACCTGTTGCCAGATCCTGGCCATCTCGACCTGCGCATGGCTGGCGGGTGCTTGGAATGTGCTTCGCACCTCGGCAGCGGGGGGCGGCAGCGCAGCGCGGTCCAGCTTGCCGCTGATGAGCCGGGGGAGGGCCGGCAAACCTAGCACGCGCGAGGGCAGCATGTATTCCGGCAACCGCTGGGGCAGTTGCTGCTGTATGCGCGCCACCAGTTCCTCCGCGGACAAGCCATCCCGAGGCACGGCATAGGCGATCAGTTGCACGCCCGCAGCGCCTTGGTGGGCGACCACGGCGGCGTCGACCACCCCTTCAACCTCACGCACGCGGGCTTCAACCTCACCCAGTTCGATGCGAAAGCCGCGGACCTTGATCTGGTGGTCCACGCGTCCGATGTATTCGATATTGCCGTCCTCCATCCAACGTACCAGGTCGCCGGTGCGATACAGACGCCCGCCGTCTTTTTCAAAGGGACTCGCTACGAAGCGCTCTGCCGTCAGTGCACTGCGCCCCAGGTAGCCTCGCGCCAGGCCGTAGCCGCCGATGTACAACTCGCCCACCATACCGCGGGGGACTAACTGCAGGCCGGCGTCCAGCACATAGGCGCTGCGCTCGCCCACGGGTCGGCCGATGGGCGCATAAGCACAATCGAAGCTGCGATCGGCCGTGGTCTTCCAAATCAGCGGCGTCACCACGGTCTCCGTGGGACCATAACCGTTGATGAGCAAGCGCGGCCGCAGGCTGCTCCTTACCTTTTCATAGGCGGCCTTGGGCATGGCCTCGCCGCCAAAGACATACAACTCCACGGGCGGAACATCTTCACGCTGGTGCGCCCAGTCGGCGATCTGTCCAAGGTAGGCAGGAGGGAACGCGGCATTCGTCGCCCCATAGCGGCGCAGGGCTTCGTAGGCCTGCTCCGCAGTCCAAAGTTCCTCTTCGCGCAAAGCCAGCCCGGCTCCCACGCACAACGGTGCAAGCCAGCGCTCATGCGCCCCATCGAAAGAAAAAGACATGAAATGCAGCTCGCGCGACTGAGGCCCGATGCCATAGATTTCCGCCGTCGCGAGGCAATGCATGGCCAGGGGCCCATGGGCCACGGCCACCCCTTTGGGACGCCCCGTCGATCCCGAGGTATAGATGACGTAGGCCAGATGGTCGGCCCCCAGCGCCACCTGCGGGTTGCATGCGCTTTCCTCGCCACCGGGCAGATCAATGCTCTCCAGCTCCAGCACCTCGACACCCTCGCATGCCGGCCATCGGGCCGCCACGGCACGGTGAGCCAGCAGCAGGGCGATGCCGCTGTCCTCGACCATGTACTTCAGTCGGTCGGCCGGATAACCGGGGTCGATGGGAAGATAGGCGCCGCCGGCCTTGAGTACGGCCAGCAGGCTGATGATGCTGTCCAGCGAACGCTGTAGCGCCACCCCCACCAGCACGTCGGGCCCAACTCCCAGGCCGCGCAGGCAATGCGCCAGCCGGTTGGCCCTGGCATTGAGCTGGGCGTAGCTCAGCTCCTCGTCACCCATCAACAAGGCGATGGCATCGCCGCGCCGGGCGGCCTGCTGTTCGATGAGGTGGTGAACGGCCCCATGGCTGGCGCTCGGCGGCGGTGAATCATTGCCGCCCAGGGCCACCAGGCCGTCACGCGCCGCATCGTCCAGCCAACCCAGTTCGCCCAATGCGCAAGCCGCATCGCAGGCCATGCGCTGCATCACATGCTCCATTTGCGAGCGCAGCGCCGCCACTTGGTCCTCGTCGAACTCGCGGCGGTCGTAGCAGTACTCAATGTCCAGGTACTCGCCCACGACGACCTGCAGGTCCATGGCATACCCGGTCAGACCGCCACCCTGCATGGGGCCGAACTGCAGGCCGAAGCGTTCTAGGCTGCGCAGCGTCTCGTCCATGGGCAGGTTTTCGAAAACGATGATGCTGTCGAACAACGGCCTACCGCCCGATCCGCTCCAGCGCTGGATATCGGCAAGTGACACATGCTCGTACTCGCGCACGCGCATGTTGGTCTGCTGCACCTCGCGCAGATAGTCACCCACACTTTGCCCGCCCGGGGCTGCGACGGGAACCGGAATGGTATTGATGAACAGTCCCATCATCTCTTCCACGCCCTGGAGTTGCGCCGGACGGCCGGCCACCGTGGAGCCGAACAGCACGCGCTCCTTGCCCGTGTGCTGCTGCAGCAGCAAGGCCCAGGCGGCCTGCACCAGTGTGTTGAGCGTGACGCGCTCGCGCTGTGCAAACGCCTGGAGTACGCCGGTCTCTTGGCGGCCCAGGTGGGTATACAGCTTGCCGAAGCCCTGGCCGGGATGGCTGTTTGCCGTGGCTTGCGCCAGCAGGCTGGGACCGTCGCACGCTGCAAGCTCGCCCTGCCAGAACTGCTCGGCCTGCTGCATGTCCTGGGCCTGCAGCCAGTCTATGTAATCGCCATAGGGCGCGGGCCTGGCCGGCAGAGGCTCGTCAGCGTACGCGCGCAGCCATTCGCCCATCAGGCGCGAATCGGACCAGCCATCCGAAAGCACATGGTGGTGGGTCCAGATCAGGCGATGTCGATGGCCTGGATGGTCGGCGCCTAGGTCGATCACGGTGACCTGTGACAGCGGCGGGCGCAACCAGTCGATGTCGCGCGTGAGCAGCTCTTGCGCCAGCGACGACACACGGCGCTCGGTCTCACCGGCTTCCACGCCGGACCAGTCAAGCAGCAACACCTGCGCTTGCACACTGCGCAGCACAACCTGCAGGGGCCGCGCCATGGCGCTGTGCCACAGGAATCCGGTGCGCAGCATCTCATGGCGATCGACCATGACCTGCCAGGCCCGCGCCAGACGGGCCGCATTCAGATTGCCGACCTCCAGGTTCAACTGGTTGACGTACAAGCCCGAACCCGGCGCCTCCATCGCATGCAGCAGCATGCCGGCCTGCGTGGGGGCCAGGGGATAGACATCCTCGATGTTGTCCCTGTCGAGCAGCGGGAACCAGGCCGGGTCTGCCTCCGGGTAGTCGCTCAGGTCCGAGCGGCGCCTTGGCGCGCGGCCCTGCGATGCGCTTGCATCGGTCTCCTTGGCCACAGCGCCCAGCGCAGCAATGGTCTGGCATTCGAACAGCTGCCGGGGCGTGATGTGCCAACCGCGCTGTTGCATCCGCGTGACGATCTGCAGGCTGAGGATGGAGTCACCGCCCAGCGCGAAGAAATTGTCATGCCGGCCCATGGAGTCCACCTTCAGCACCTGGGACCACACTTCCGCCATCAACGCCTCGACACCCGGCAAGGGTGCCTCGTATGCGCTGCCTGCCGGCGCCTGCGGCTCGGGCAGCGCCTTTCTGTCCACCTTGCCATTGGCATTCAAAGGCAAGTCGTCCAGCACCACGACGGTACTGGGCACCATGTAGTCGGGCAGGACCTGCCCCAGCTGGGCACGCAGCACATCGGTGTCGAGGGCGGCGTCCGGGCCGGCTGGCACAGGCGTCACATAGGCCACCAGGCGCGCGCCCCCGGCGCCCTGCCTTGCCATGACCACGGCTTCGCGCACCTGCGGCTGCGCCAGCAGTTGCGACTCCACCTCGCCCAACTCGATGCGCAGGCCCCGGATCTTCACCTGATGATCGATGCGGCCCAGATACTCTATTTGCCCATCTGCGCTCCAGCGGACCAGATCCCCCGTGCGGTACAACCTGCCGCCAGCATCGTCCAGCGGGTCCGCGACAAAGCGGTCCGCGCTCAGCCCGGCGCGGTGCTGGTAGCCACGGGCCAGGCCCAGGCCGCCCAAATACAGCTCGCCCGGCACACCCGGCACCGTCAGATTCAGCTGTGCGTCCAGCACATAAGTACGGATGCCACTGATGGGGCGACCGATGGGCACGCTGGCCCGCCCGTCGTTGCGGCACGTCCAGTGCGTCACATCGATGGCCGCCTCGGTCGGCCCGTAAAGGTTGTGGAGGGCTGCGCCCGGCAGCCGCCTGTGGACCTGAGCCTGTGCATCGGCATGCAGCGCTTCGCCGCTGCATACGATGCGGGTCAGGCTTGTACAGGCCTCGATGCCCTCATACCCGAGAAAAGCCTGGAGCATCGAAGGCACGAAGTGAAGCGTCGTGATGCCATGCTGCTGGATCAGCGAAACCAGTCGGGCGGGATCGCGGTGATCGCCCGGGTCGGCCATCACCAGCCTGGCGCCGGTCATCAGCGGCCAGAAGAACTCCCAGACCGATACGTCGAAACTGAACGGTGTCTTCTGCAGCACGGCATCCGCTGCAGTCAGCGCATAGGCCTGCTGCATCCAGGCCAGCCGATTGTGCAGCGCACCGTGCCGGTTGGCTGCGCCCTTGGGTCGCCCCGTCGAACCCGAGGTAAAGATGACATAGGCCAGGTTCTCGCCATGCAGCTCTACCGCGGGATCGTGCGAAGGTCCGGCATCCAGGCCCGGCAGATCCGACTGATCCAGTTCCACCACCTGCAACGCCTGCAGGCCAGGCAGGCTCGCGCGCAGCGCGGACTGCACCAGCACCAGGCCGATGCCGCTGTCCTGGACCATGTGCGCCAGGCGATCGGCAGGGTAATCCGGGTCCAGCGGCACATAGGCACCACCGGCCTTGAGGATGGCCAGCAGCCCCACCACCATCTCCACCGAGCGCTGCATGGCAATGCCCACCCGGGTCTCCGGCACCACCCCCAGCGCCATCAGGCGGTGCGCCACTCCGTTGGCTCTCGCGTTGAGCTCTCCATAACTCAGCGTCCGCTCCCCGAACGACAGGGCCGGCGCCTCGGGGCATTCGCGTGCCCTTTGCTCGAACAGGCGGTGGACGGGAGCCGCCCACGGGTGGCCATGGGCATCCACGCTCCAGTCCAGCAAGCGCGCACGCTCCTGGCCCTGCATCACACCGATCTCCGACAGCCGCACAGGCAACGGCGATCCCAAGGCCTGGACCACGCCTTGAATGGCCTCGCTCACATAGCCACCGACGGTGGACGCATCAACGCCCGATGCCACCTGGACGACCAACGAAAAATCCGTGCCCAGATCATTCACGAACAGGCCGAAGGGATAGTTGGTGCGCTCCGCCCCACCCACCATCTCGACCCCTTCCCACTGAAGTCTTTCGGCCTGCACATCATCGGACTGCCCGGCCCCGTGGCGGTAGTTGAGCAAGGCGGTGAACAGCGGCACCCCAGCCTCCAGCCCGCTGCAGCGCTGCGCCAGCGACAGGCTCGCATGCTCGTGCTCCAGCAGCCCCGTCAGCGCAACATGCGTCTGCCGCAACGCCTGATCCACCGCCTGCCCACCCAGCCCGATTCGGATCGGCAAGGTGTTGATGAACATCCCCAGCGCACGGCCCGCATCCCTCTCGCCCTGCATGCGCCCGAACAGCACCGTGCCGAACACCACATCGTCACGCCCCGTGGTCCTGCCCACCACCAGCGCCCAGGCCAGGTGGAACAATGCCGCCGCACTCACCCCGTGGCTGCGCGCCTGCTCGCGGATGCGCCGCGCAAGGCCCGCATCCAGCGCCAACCGCGCCTCCTGCACGCCCGAGCCATCCCCGCGCACATCCAACAGCCCGTAGGGCGCCGTCGGCTCCTGCACGTCGCCCAGCATCTGCCGGAAGAACGCCTCATGTGCAGCCCTGCTGCGGCCCAGCCGCGCCTGCGCCACAAAGCGCCTGAACGCCACCGGCTCGGGCAACTGCGCCTGCAGGCCCTGCTGCACCAAGCCGATCTCCCTGACCGCCAGCTTCAGCGTGGTGTTGTCGTCCACCATGTGGTGGGTGTACAGCTGCAGCCTCCAGCGCTGGCCTTCGGCCACGGCAAAGGCATCGATCATGGGCGCCTGGCGCACGTCGATGCGGTGCAAGGCCGGCAGCGCGCTGGCATCCTGCAGCCACCGCAGTTGCAGCGCCGCCCGCCGCCACACCACCTGCACCGGCTCGCGCAGGCCTTCCCACAGCACGGCCGTGCGCAGAATGTCGTGCCGCGCAATCACGGCGTTGAAGCTGGCCGCAAAGTGCTCCAGTCGCTCGCGGCTGTCGAACAGCAGTTCGTGCGAGGTCACGTAGGCATCGTGCTGCGTGTCCAGCATGTGGTGGAACAGCATGCCCTCCTGCAGCGGCGCCAGCGGGTAGATGTCCTGGATGTTGGCCGCGCCCCCGGGCACCACGGCTGCGATGCGTGCGATCTCCTGGGCATCGAGTTCCACCAGGGTCAGCATCTGCGGCGTGATCGCCGTGCAGCCTTCGGGGATCAGATTGGGTGGCACGTCGATCTCGCCGGTACCCGGCTCCTGCGCCTGCCCCTGCTCCCGCTGCAACGCCTGTGCAAACTCCGCCAGCCTCGGGTGCTGGAACAGCATGCGCACCTGCACGCGCAGGCCCTGGGCGCGCACGCGCTCCAGCAGGCCCAGGGCCAGCAGCGAATGCCCGCCCAGTTCGAAGAAGCCGTCCCGGCGGCCCACGCGCTCCACGCCCAGCACCTCGGCCCAGATGCGCGCCAGCATCTCCTCCAGCTCGCCTTGCGGTGCCTCGTATTGCTGCACCCCGGCCATCTCCGGCTCCGGCAGCGCCTTGCGGTCTACCTTGCCGTTGACCGTTAGCGGCAGGGCATCGAGCACCACGAGGGCGGACGGCACCATGTAGTCGGGCAGCACCTGACCCAACCGCTCCTTCAGCGCCCCTTCCTCGACCGCATCGTTCAGCGAGACATACGCCACCAGCCTTGCGCCGCCCGGCCCCTCCTGGGCCAGCACCACGGCCTCGCGCACCTCGGGCTGGGCCAGCAGCTGCGACTGCACCTCGCCCAACTCGATACGGAAGCCCCGGATCTTGACCTGCTGATCGGCTCGGCCCAGGTATTCGAGTTCGCCCTGTGCCGTCCAGCGCACCAGATCGCCTGTGCGGTACAGGCGTTCGCCGGTGTTCGTGAACGGATTGGCGATGAAGCGCTCCGCGCTCAGGCCTTGCCGGTTCAGGTAGCCCCGCGCCAGGCCTTCACCCGCCACGTACAACTCCCCGGCCACGCCCTGCGCCAGCAGGTTCAGGCTGCCATCGAGCACGTACAGGCCCAGGTCCGCAATCGCCACGCCCACAGGGCTGCGCCCGCCTTCCAGGTCCGCCTGCGTGATGGGCCGGTACGTCACATGCACCGTGGTCTCGGTGATGCCGTACATGTTGATGAGCCTGGGGCTCTGATCGCCGAAGCGCTCGAACCAGGCCCTCAGGCTCTCGGGCTCCAGTGCCTCGCCGCCGAAGACCACATGGCGCAGCGACAGGCCCGCACCGCCCTGCCCTTCATGCCCGTCCTGCTCCACCGCATGCACCAGTTGCCCAAAGGCCGAGGGCGTTTGATTGAGAACCGTGACGCGCTCGGCTCGCAGCAAGGCCAGGAAGTCCTGCGGCGAGCGGCTGACCCAGTACGGCACCACCACCAGGCGCCCGCCCGTGCACAGCGCCCCAAAGATCTCCCACACCGAGAAGTCGAAGGCGTAGGAGTGAAACAGCGTCCACACGTCGTCGGGCCCGAAGCCGAACCAGGCCTCGGTGGCATCCAGCAGCCGCGCCACGTTGCGGTGACTCAGTTGAGCGCCCTTGGGGCGGCCTGTGGAGCCGGAGGTATAGATCACATAGGCCAGCCCGTCCGGGCTCACCTGCACCTGCGGGTCGGTGTCCGGCTCGCCCGACAGGTCCAGCGTGTCGATCTCCAGCACCTGCAGCCCGGCCGTGCCGGGAATGCGTTCACGCACCGACGAATGAGCAAGCACCAGGCCGATGCCGCTGTCCTGGACCATGTGCGCCAGGCGATCGGCAGGGTAGTCCGGGTCCAGCGGCACATAGGCACCACCGGCCTTGAGAATGGCCAGCAGCCCCACCACCATCTCCACCGAGCGCTGCATGGCAATGCCCACCCGGGTCTCCGGCACCACCCCCAGCGCCATCAGGCGGTGGGCCACTCCGTTGGCTCTCGCGTTGAGCTCTCCATAGGTCAGGCTCTGATCCTCGCAACGCAATGCAACGGCGCCAGGCTGGTTGATTGCCTGCCGCTCCACAAGGTGATGAAGCGGCTGCGCATCCAGCCCGGCCCTCAGGGAAGTGCCCTTTTGCCGCAAGGACGCGTCTTCCTCGTCATCAAGGACCGCCACTTCTACGGCCGCCATCGATGGCCTGCGGGCCAGCGCCTGGACCAGGCCCTCGAGGGTCTGCCTCACGTATTCCGCGACGCGCTGCGCTCCGATCTGGCGCGCAATATGCGCCACCAGCTCGAAGCCGCCATCCCTGTCGTTCACATACAGCCCGAACGGATAATTGGTGCGCTCCCGCGTTCCAAGAATTTCCATGCCTTCCCAGGACTGGCCTGAATCCTCGGACGCAGATGCCCCGTGGCGGTAGTTGAGCAAGGCGGTGAACAGCGGCACCCCAGCCTCCAGCCCGCTGCAGCGCTGCGCCAGCGACAGGCTCGCATGCTCGTGCTCCAGCAGCCCCGTCAGCGCAACATGCGTCTGCCGCAACGCCTGATCCACCGCCTGCCCACCCAGCCCGATTCGGATCGGCAAGGTGTTGATGAACATCCCCAGCGCACGGCCCGCATCCCTCTCGCCCTGCATGCGCCCGAACAGCACCGTGCCGAACACCACATCGTCACGCCCCGTGGTCCTGCCCACCACCAGCGCCCAGGCCAGGTGGAACAATGCCGCCGCACTCACCCCGTGGCTGCGCGCCTGCTCGCGGATGCGCCGCGCAAGGCCCGCATCCAGCGCCAACCGCGCCTCCTGCACGCCCGAGCCATCCCCGCGCACATCCAACAGCCCGTAGGGCGCCGTCGGCTCCTGCACGTCGCCCAGCATCTGCCGGAAGAACGCCTCATGTGCAGCCCTGCTGCGGCCCAGCCGCGCCTGCGCCACAAAGCGCCTGAACGCCACCGGCTCGGGCAACTGCGCCTGCAGGCCCTGCTGCACCAAGCCGATCTCCCTGACCGCCAGCTTCAGCGTGGTGTTGTCGTCCACCATGTGGTGGGTGTACAGCTGCAGCCTCCAGCGCTGGCCTTCGGCCACGGCAAAGGCATCGATCATGGGCGCCTGGCGCACGTCGATGCGGTGCAAGGCCGGCAGCGCGCTGGCATCCTGCAGCCACCGCAGTTGCAGCGCCGCCCGCCGCCACACCACCTGCACCGGCTCGCGCAGGCCTTCCCACAGCACGGCCGTGCGCAGAATGTCGTGCCGCGCAATCACGGCGTTGAAGCTGGCCGCAAAGTGCTCCAGTCGCTCGCGGCTGTCGAACAGCAGTTCGTGCGAGGTCACGTAGGCATCGTGCTGCGTGTCCAGCATGTGGTGGAACAGCATGCCCTCCTGCAGCGGCGCCAGCGGGTAGATGTCCTGGATGTTGGCCGCGCCCCCGGGCACCACGGCTGCGATGCGTGCGATCTCCTGGGCATCGAGTTCCACCAGGGTCAGCATCTGCGGCGTGATCGCCGTGCAGCCTTCGGGGATCAGATTGGGTGGCACGTCGATCTCGCCGGTACCCGGCTCCTGCGCCTGCCCCTGCTCCCGCTGCAACGCCTGTGCAAACTCCGCCAGCCTCGGGTGCTGGAACAGCATGCGCACCTGCACGCGCAGGCCCTGGGCGCGCACGCGCTCCAGCAGGCCCAGGGCCAGCAGCGAATGCCCGCCCAGTTCGAAGAAGCCGTCCCGGCGGCCCACGCGCTCCACGCCCAGCACCTCGGCCCAGATGCGCGCCAGCATCTCCTCCAGCTCGCCTTGCGGTGCCTCGTATTGCTGCACCCCGGCCATCTCCGGCTCCGGCAGCGCCTTGCGGTCTACCTTGCCGTTGACCGTTAGCGGCAGGGCATCGAGCACCACGAGGGCGGACGGCACCATGTAGTCGGGCAGCACCTGACCCAACCGCTCCTTCAGCGCCCCTTCCTCGACCGCATCGTTCAGCGAGACATACGCCACCAGCCTTGCGCCGCCCGGCCCCTCCTGGGCCAGCACCACGGCCTCGCGCACCTCGGGCTGGGCCAGCAGCTGCGACTGCACCTCGCCCAACTCGATACGGAAGCCCCGGATCTTGACCTGCTGATCGGCTCGGCCCAGGTATTCGAGTTCGCCCTGTGCCGTCCAGCGCACCAGATCGCCTGTGCGGTACAGGCGTTCGCCGGTGTTCGTGAACGGATTGGCGATGAAGCGCTCCGCGCTCAGGCCTTGCCGGTTCAGGTAGCCCCGCGCCAGGCCTTCACCCGCCACGTACAACTCCCCGGCCACGCCCTGCGCCAGCAGGTTCAGGCTGCCATCGAGCACGTACAGGCCCAGGTCCGCAATCGCCACGCCCACAGGGCTGCGCCCGCCTTCCAGGTCCGCCTGCGTGATGGGCCGGTACGTCACATGCACCGTGGTCTCGGTGATGCCGTACATGTTGATGAGCCTGGGGCTCTGATCGCCGAAGCGCTCGAACCAGGCCCTCAGGCTCTCGGGCTCCAGTGCCTCGCCGCCGAAGACCACATGGCGCAGCGACAGGCCCGCACCGCCCTGCCCTTCATGCCCGTCCTGCTCCACCGCATGCACCAGTTGCCCAAAGGCCGAGGGCGTTTGATTGAGAACCGTGACGCGCTCGGCTCGCAGCAAGGCCAGGAAGTCCTGCGGCGAGCGGCTGACCCAGTACGGCACCACCACCAGGCGCCCGCCCGTGCACAGCGCCCCAAAGATCTCCCACACCGAGAAGTCGAAGGCGTAGGAGTGAAACAGCGTCCACACGTCGTCGGGCCCGAAGCCGAACCAGGCCTCGGTGGCATCCAGCAGCCGCGCCACGTTGCGGTGACTCAGTTGAGCGCCCTTGGGGCGGCCTGTGGAGCCGGAGGTATAGATCACATAGGCCAGCCCGTCCGGGCTCACCTGCACCTGCGGGTCGGTGTCCGGCTCGCCCGACAGGTCCAGCGTGTCGATCTCCAGCACCTGCAGCCCGGCCGTGCCGGGAATGCGTTCACGCACCGACGAATGAGCAAGCACCAGGCCGATGCCGCTGTCCTGGACCATGTGCGCCAGGCGATCGGCAGGGTAGTCCGGGTCCAGCGGCACATAGGCACCACCGGCCTTGAGAATGGCCAGCAGCCCCACCACCATCTCCACCGAGCGCTGCATGGCAATGCCCACCCGGGTCTCCGGCACCACCCCCAGCGCCATCAGGCGGTGGGCCACTCCGTTGGCTCTCGCGTTGAGCTCTCCATAGGTCAGGCTCTGATCCTCGCAACGCAATGCAACGGCGCCAGGCTGGTTGATTGCCTGCCGCTCCACAAGACGGTGCAAGGGAGAGTGACCTTGCGTTTGCTTGTGTGTGGTTCGGGCCAACGCGTGCAACTGTGCCGTTTCCGCTGCGGGCAGCAAATCGGCGGACCCCACGCAACAGTCCGGCCGGTCTGCGAACACCGACAGCATATGGACCCACTGGTCCGCAAGCCGGGCGATGCGCGAGGGCTCGAACAACTCGCGCGCATAGCTGAACCTTGCATGCACGCTGCCGTCGGGCCGCTCCGTGGTCTCCAGCATCCACTCGAACTGCGCAGCCTTGTCGGCAGCGTCGCAGAGCTCGGCGTCCAGGCCCGGCAGTTGCTGCAGCGCCCGGTAGTCCTCGCGCAGGTGGTTGAACATGACCTGGAACAGCGGGCTGCTACCCAGGCTGCGCTCGGGCTGCAGGGCTTCCACCAGCCGCTCGAAAGGCAGGTCCTGATGGTCTTGCGCCTCCAGCGCCGCCTGGCGGACCTGGTCCAGCAGTTGCCCGAATGGCATGGACTCGTGCAGCCTGGCGCGCAGCACCTGGGTATTGACGAAGAAGCCGACAAGTCCTTCGGTCTCCACGCGATGCCGGTTGGCGACGGGCACCCCCACGCGGATGTCCTCTCCGCCGGTATGCCGGTGCAGCAATGCCTGGAATCCCGCCAGTAGCACCATGAACAGGCTGGCGCCATGCCGGTCGGCCAGCGAGCGCAGCCGTTTCACCAGGTCGGCCGACAGGGCCAGACCATGGCGCGCTGCCTGGTATCGCCCGTCGCTGCTCCGTTGCTGGTCTGCCGGCAGCTCAAGAACCGGGTGCTCGTCGCCCAACTGCTGCTGCCAGTACAGCAGTTGCCTGTCTGCCTCACCCGCGTCGAGCCAGCTTTTCTGCCACAGCGCATGGTCGGCATACTGCACCGCCAGCGGCGCCAGGGCTACGGCCTCGCCCAGAACCACGGCTCGGTAATGCTGCGCGAACTCGTTGACCACGATCTGCAACGACCAGCCATCGGCAACGATGTGGTGCATGACCACCACGAATAGATGCTCCTGGGGCGAAAGCCGAAGCACCACGGCCCGCAACAGCGGTCCCCGGGCCAGGTCGAACGGCTGGCTGCAGATGCGCTGCATTTCCGCTTGCTGCGTGTCTGCCTGGCCAGGCTCGCCCAAGTCCAAACAGCTGAAATCGACTTCGGCATGTTCGCGGATGAGCTGCTGGAGCTGGCCCTGCTCTCCCATCCTGAACACCGTGCGCAGCGATTCATGGCGCTGCACCACACCGGAGAGCGCTGCTCTTGCCGCCTCGACATCGAATTCACCACGCAGCCGCATCACACCCGCCAGGTGGTAGGCCGTGCTACGGGGATCAAGCTCCCACAGAAACCACTGTCGCGCCTGGGCCGCCGAGGCTGCGCATTCGCCAGAGGCCTTCGCGTCGCGTAGCAGGACGGGAAATTGGCCGATAGACAGCCCCTGCGCCTTGAGTTGCTGGTAGACGAGGCGGCGCTTTTCATCCGAAAGCCCTGCGAATTTTTCCGCGACATACCGCACATGATCGAGGCCCATCAAACGTTCTCCAGACTGTCGACAAACGAGGCCATCTCGCGCAACTTTGCGCGCTGATCGCCTGAGGTGGCAATGCGAGCGGCCATGGCGGACAGCTCAGGGGCTTCGAACACGTCCTTGACGGCAAGGCCGGTCTGCATGGCGCTTTGAACGCGCGCCACCATCTGCGCCGCAAGCAGAGAATGGCCGCCCAGTTCGAAGAAGTTGTCGCCGCGACCCACGCGCTCCACCGACAGCACCTCACGCCAGATCCGCGCCAGCCCTTGCTCTGTATCGCCAGACGGCTCTTCATGGGCACGCGACGATCCCCCAGCGGGATCGGGTAGCCTGACCCTGTCCACCTTGCCATTGGCATTCAGGGGTAACGCCTGCAGTTCGACAAAGGCCGAAGGCAGCATGTAGTCGGGCAGGGAAAGCCGCAGGCTTTCACGCAGCGCGCCAGTGTCTACCGCAGCGCCAGGCTGCCCAACGACATAGGCCACGAGCCGGCTGGTGCCTGCCAGTTCCTGGGCCACAACGACAGCCTCTCGCACCGGCTCCAGCTCCAGCAGGGCCACCTCCACCTCGCCGACCTCCACGCGAAAACCTCGAATCTTCACCTGGTGATCGACCCGCCCCAGGTATTCGAGTTGCCCGTACTCATCCCATCGCGCCAGGTCCCCCGTCCGGTACAGACGGCCAGCATGGGGGCCCAGGGGGTCCGCCACAAAGCGCTGCGCCGTGAGCGCAGGTCGGCCCACATAGCCTCTGGCGAGTGCACCGCCCAGGTACAGCTCGCCGACCACGCCCGGCGACACCGGCTGCAGCGCGGTATCCAGCACGCGCAGAATGGCCGTCGAGGCGGGCGATCCGATAGGAGGCAGCGTCCGGCCATCGCCGGCATCCACATCGAAGCTGCTGACCACGTGGGTTTCCGTGGGGCCGTATTGGTTGACCAGCCGGCACCGGGGCATCCGCTGAAGCCAGGCCCTCAGTTCCTCGGTCAGTTTCAGTTGCTCGCCGGCCGTGATGATCTGCCGAAGCGCTGGCAGGTTTCTGTCCAGGCGCAGCGCCGCTTCGGCCAACAGTTGGAGCACGGCATAGGGCAGGTACACGCGCTCCACCGCCCGCTCCTCCATCAAGGCCAACAGCAAGGAAAAATCCCTTCTCTGGGCGGCGTCCGTTTGGACCAGGGTAGCGCCTGAGCACAGGGCCACGACGACCTCCTGGTAGCCCACATCGAAGCAGGGCGAGGCGAACATCAGCGTGCGCGCGGCCCCCGGCATGCGGTCGATCTGCCATGCGGCCAATTGCGAGAGCACGCCTTGCCGCATCGCAATGCCCTTGGGCCGCCCGGTGGAGCCGGATGTGAACAGGATGTACAGCAGGCCATCCGCATTCAGCGCAACGGTCGGATTGCTTCCCGACAGATGCTCCCATGCCACGCGGCGAAGGTCGATGGCGACCAGCCCGCCGAAGACACCCGACAGAGCAGCCCCCACATCCGCGTGATGGATGAAGGCATCGGCCCGGCTGTCTTCGAGCATGACGGCGATTCTGTCGGCAGGGTACTCCAGGTCCAGCGGCACATAGGCGGCGCCCGCCTTGAGGATGGCCAGCAAAGCCACCACCGAATCGACGCCGCGCTCCAGCGCCACGGCCACGCGACGCTCAGGGCCGATGCCCCTTTCCAGCAACAGATGGGCCAATCGGTTGGCACGAAGGTTCAGCTCGCCGTAGCTGAGGTTTTGCCCCGCGCATTCGATGGCGACCGCCTGCGGCTGCAGCTCTACCTGGTTCTCGATCATCTTCACGAGAGAGGCAGGGCCGGCGCCGTGCTCACCTGCCCGGCTCCACGCATCGAGCTTGCGGATTTCGGTGGCGCCGAGGATGTCGATCTCGGACAGCCGCGCTCCAGGCGTTTCCACCAACGCCGCCAAGATCTGGTCAAAGCTGCCCGCCAGGCGTTCGACCATCGGCGCATCGAACAGCTCCTGCGCATAGCTGAACTGCGCGCTGATGCGGCCATCCTCCCACTCGACCGTGTCCAGCATGAACTCGAAGATGGTCGATCTTTCGATGTCCAGATAGCCCTCGAACCGCAGCCCGGGAAGCTGCTCCAGCACCTGGTGGCCTTTTCTCTGGTGGTTGAACATCACCTGGAACAGGGGACTGACGCTCAGGCTGCGCTGCGGATGCAGCGCCTCCACCAGCTGTTCGAAGGGAAGGTCCTGGTGCGCCTGGGCCTGCGCCACGGCATCCCGGGCCTGCGCCAGCAGTTCGGACAGCGTCAACTGGCCATGCAGCTGTCCCCGCATCACCTGCGTATTGACGAAAAAGCCCACGATGCCCTGGCTCTCCGCCCTGTGCCGATTGGCGGTGGGCACGCCCACACGGATGTCCTGCAAGCCCGTGTAGCGGTGAAGCAGCGCCTGAAATCCTGCAAGCAGCACCATAAACAGGCTCATGCCCTGGGCCTGTGCTCTGCGCTGCAGGCCTCGCACCCGGTCTGCGGACAGCGTGATGGCGTGCTGAGCTGCCCGGTAGCGGCCATCGGCTCGGCGTGGCCTGCTGGCGGGCAATTGCATGACAGGGTGCTCGTTGCCCAGCCTATCCCTCCAGTACGCCAACTGCCGCGGCCCTTCGCCGGCTTCCAGCCATCCCTTGTGCCATGCCGCGTAGTCCGCATACTGCAGGCGCAGCGCCGGCAGGGTCAGGCGCGGCCCCGCAAGGCGCGCTCGGTAACGCTGCGCGAACTCTTCGACAATGATCTGCATGGACCAGCCGTCCGAGACGATGTGGTGCATGACCACCACCAGCACATGCATGTGCTGTGCCGCGCGGATCAGCGCCAGCCGCAATAGCGGCCCACGGGACAGATTGAAAGGCGTGGCGATGGTGTCGAGCGCCTGCCGCTGCACGGCAGCATCACGCTGGTCCTCGGGCAGGGCCGAGAAATCAATCAATGGCATCGCGGCCCCAGGCAACTCGGCAGGCGCCTGGACCTGCTGCCACACCTGACCCTGCTCGTCTGCGCTGAACACCGTGCGCAGTGATTCGTGGCGCGCCACCAGTTCATCGAAGCTCGTGCGCAGGGCGTCCAGGTCCAGCTCACCGGCCAGCTTCAGAGCGCCTGCGATATGGTAGGCACTGCTGTGAGGGTCCAGTTGCCAGAGGAACCACTGGCGCATTTGGGCGTGCGACGGCACGAGCGGCTTGTTGCGCAGTTCCTGGGCCAGCACAGGGATCGCTTGGTCCTGGTCCTGCACCGGACAGGCCACCGTGGACTGTCCTGCCACTGGAGGTGCCTGCAGCATCTCGGCCAATTGCTGCAGGCTGACCTGCTCGAACAATTGCTTGGGCACCAGCTTGAGCCCGTGCTTTCGCGCCTTGGCCACCACCTTGAGGGCCAGGATGGAGTCTCCGCCGATCTCGAAGAAGTTGTCCCTGCGGCTGACGGGCTCGCGCCCCAGCACCTCCGACCAGACCGCTGCCAGCGTTTGCTCGGTCGGCCCCACCGGCGCCTCATGGCCGCCGCACTCGGCCGTCTCTGGCTCCGGCAGGGCATGGCGATCGACCTTGCCATTCATGGTCAATGGCAGCCGCGGCAACACCACGATGGCCGCTGGCAGCATGTAGGGCGGCAGGGTGCGCGCCAGGGACTCGCGCAGCGCGGCCACATCGATCACCTGCCGTTCCTGCGCGACGACGTAGGCCAGCAAGCGTTGCTGCCCGTTTTCGGCCTCGCGCACAATGGCTTCGGCACTCGCGACACCGGGCAGCTTTCGCAACGCCTGGGCCACTTCACTGAGCTCGACGCGGTAGCCGTGCAGCTTGATCTGGTCGTCGTTCCGACCCAGGAATTCGATGCTGCCATCCTCGAGTTGCCGCACGCGGTCCCCGGTGCGATACAGGCGCTGGCCCGCGCACCAGGGGTCCGCTACGAAGCGCTCACAGGTCTGGCCATGCCTGCCTTCGTAGCCACGTGCCAAGCCTGCCCCACCCAGGTACAGCTCGCCGGCAAGGCCCTGCGGCACGGGGCTCAGCCATTCGTCCAGCACATGGGCGCAGCTGTTGCGCAGCGGCAGGCCCAGCGGCACCGTGCCTGCCTCACGGGCGGCCGCAGCGGCCTCCTGGGTCAGCACCCCGACCGTGGTTTCCGTCGGGCCATAGTGGTTGAGCACTTTGGTGAAGGGGCTCAGGGCGGCGATCTGTGTGCACAAAGGCCAGCCCGTGGCCTCACCGCCCAGCACCAGGCGATGGCGTGGCAGGACCTGCTCAGGCCGGGCCGCGCTCAGCAGGGCCTGCAAATGGCTGGGCACGATCTTGAGCACATCGATCTGGTGCGTTTGCATGTAGTCCGCAAAGGCGTCTGGATCGAAAGCGCGCTCAGGGGAGATGAGGTGCAGCAGACGCCCAGAGCACAGCGCGCCGAAAAGCACCGTATGCCCCAGGTCTGCAGCCACTGTCGACACCATGGCCATGCTGGACGCATCGACCGGCAGGTCCAGCCGGGCCAGCACACCCTGCACATAGTTGGCCAGCGCGCCGTGCGTGATCACGACCCCCTTGGGCTGGCCCGTGGAGCCCGAGGTGTAGATGAGGTAAGCGGCCTGGTCCCGGTGAAGGGTCGCGGTCTCCAGCGCATCGGCCTCGAGTTCTGCGGGTTCCGAAAGCGCCAGCGGCCATACCGGGACCCCCGGTTGCCATGCAGGAGGCTGCAGGGCCAGCACCAGGCGGGCGCCGCTGTCGCGCAGCTGATAGGCCAGCCGGTCGGCCGGCAGCTCGGGGTCCAGCGGCACATGGACGCAGCCGGCCTTGAGTACGGCCAGCATACCCAGCACCATTTCCGGCGAGCGCGGTGCCAGCACCCCGACGCGGGTTTCCGGACCCAGACCTTGCGTGCGCAGCCGCGCCGCAAGCTGGTTTGCCGCCTTGTCCAAGTGCCCGAACGATGCAGTGCGCGATTCGGCACGCACCGCCAAGCCCTGGCCCTGGCTGGCCACGGCGGCATCCCAAAGGGAAAGCACCGTTATGGCCTGCGGACTTGCGGGCTGCGACACGGCAACCGTCTGCAGACCCTCGGCCGGGTCAGTCAGCGCAAGGGCCGCCAATGCCCTGTCGGGCGCCGTCACCACCTGCTGCGCACAACGGGTCAGGCCTTCCGCAAAGACCGCAATCCGCTGCGCATCAAACAGGCCCGTGTCGTAGATGAAAACGCTTTCGATGCCTTCGGCCCGATCTGTGAAATCCAGGCTCAGATCGAAGTGCGCATGGCCTGCGGTCATGGCCTGAATGCGCACGTGCAACCCGGCGACGCTGCGCTCGCGCTCCATCGCGTCCTGTTGCGTGCACTTGACCTGAAACAACGGATGCACGCCCGGCTGGCGCTCCGGCGCAAGCGCCTCGACCAACATGTCAAACGGCAGGTCGGCATGTTGCTGCGCGTCGAGCACAGCATGCCGCACCTGCTCCAGCAGTTCGCCAAAGCCCATCTGTGGCGCGACATCGACCTGCACCACTTGGAGGTTGAGCAGATAACCGATCAGCCCATGGGTCTCGGCCTTGCCCCGGTTGGCGATGGGCGTCCCAACGCGGATGCGGCGCTGGCCGCTCAGGCGGTACAGCAACAGGTCGAGCAAGGCCGTCATCACCATGAACAGCGAGGCACCACGCGCTCGCGCCATGGCACGCACCGCATCGGACAATTCAATGGGCCAGACGAAACGGTGGCGACCCTCGGCCGCATCCGTTACCGCGCCGCGTACATGGCTCAGGGGCAGTTCCAGCGGCTCATGCGCGCTGCCCAGGCGATCGCGCCAGTAGCGCAGTTGTCGTTCGCGCTCGCCGCCGTCCAGGCGCTGGCGTTCCCAGGCCGCGTAGTCGGTGAACTGTATGGGCAGCGGCGCCAGCGCATGCGGCCGGGCGCCGAGCCTGGCGGCGTAGCACTGGAAAAGCTCGTCCACGAGAATGCGCAACGACCACCCATCCGCCGCAATATGGTGCAGGGACAGCGCCAGCACATGGTGCTGTTCGCCCAGGCGGTACAGGCAGGCGCGCAGCGGCACCTCCCGGTCAAGGGCAAAGGGCGTCTGCGCGAAGTCGGCCAGCGCGTCTGCCAACGCGTCTTCGATCCTGGCCTGCTCGCGCAGATCGACCACTGGAAGTTGCAGCGGCACACCCGCCTGCGGTTGCACGGCCTGCAGCGCCTGACCGTCGCCACCGATCGTGATCAGCGTGCGCAGGATGTCGTGCCGCGCCACCAGGTCACCCAGCGCTGCGCTCAGCGCCGACGCGTCGAGGGGGCCGTCCATTTCCAGACTGCCTGCCAGGTTGTAGGCCGGGCTCTCGGGAGCAAGCTGCCAGGTCAACCAAAGGCTGCGTTGCGCATGGGAAAGCAGCGCGGGGGTGGCCGGGTCCCGGCGCGGAATGTCCTGACCACCACGTGGCGCTGCTCGACCACCGCCGCGCAGGCGGGCATCGAGTTGGGCGCGCTGCTCGGGGCTGAGCCGGGCGCGCAGGGACTGTATATCTTGCGGTGCTGTCATGGCAATCTTACGAATAGAGTGGCGAGGCGGTTGTCGGACTGGGCTCGGCTTCGGCGTCCAGAAACTGGATTTCCTCGATCAACCGGGTTTCAACGAATTCGGCCAGCCGCCGCACCGTGGGCGTGCGCAGCAAGGCCGCAGGATGGATTTCGACGCCATAGGCCTGGCGCACGCGCGCCAGCAGTTGGATCGCCATGAGGGAGTCGCCGCCGAGCTCGAACAGGTTGTCCTCGGCGCCCACAGGAGCCACGCCAAGGAACCCGCTCCAGAGCGCGGCCAGCCCGGTCTCCAGCTCGCCCTCGGGTGCTACGAAGCCGGCCAAACCACCGGGCCGCGCCTGGACGCATGGCGACTCGGCCGCCACTGCCGAGGCCACAGGCAGTGCCTGAGTCAGCAACGCGGCGAGGTCGGCATGGCGGCGCGCTTCGAGGTCTGTGGTGGATACGCAGACATGGGACCGCACCGGGCTGGCCAGGATGTGCTCGAACAGGCGCACGCCCTGCTGCGGCCCGATGCCTACGCCCTCGGGCATGGACGTCTCCGCAGCCATGCCCACACCGCGCCACCCGTCCCAGCCCACAGAAATCAGCGGCCAGCGGGCCCCGCGGCCATGCGCGACGGCCAGGGCATCCAAACAGGCATTCGCAGCCGCGTAGTCGATGCGGCCCAGGCCACCCGCCACGGCGGCCAGCGAAGAGCACAGCAGCATGAAGTCCAGCGGCTGCCCGTCAAGGGCCGCCAGCAAGGCCCGCGTTCCCTGGAGCTTGGGTGCGAGCACCTGCATCACGGCGGGTGCCAGCTTGTCTGCAAGCATGCCTTCGCCAGCCAGACCGGCCGCGTGAATGACGCCATGGATTTCGCCGAACGCGCACCGCACCTGAGCGAACGCGGCGCGCAATTGGGATTCTTCGCCCACATCGGCTTCCACCAGGCAAAGCTGCGCGCTCAGGCCTTCGATGTCCAGCAATTGCTGCAGCCGGGCGCGCAGCGCGGGTGCCGTCTGCGCATCCTGCACCAGCGCCTGCCACTGGCTACGCGCAGGCAGCGGCGAGCGGCCCAGCAACACCAGCCTGGCCTGCCAGTGCTCCGCCAGGTGCCGGGCCAACGCAAGCCCCATGCCGCCCAGGCCACCAGTGATCACATAGCAGCCGCCACGGCGCAGGCGTGGCGCGGGCGTGGAGGAGGTCTGCATCGCGATTCGCTCGTAGCGCTTGGCCCAGCGGTGTGGGCCGCGCAAGGCTACGCAGGCCTGTGCGGGCTCGTTGAACTCCGCGAGAATGCGATGCGCCAGCGCAGTGGCTTCATCAGCCGCACACTCCTGCGCAGGCAACACATCCACGATGCGGCAGGCCATGCCCGGCAGTTCCTGCGGAATCACGAGGCAGGGGCCATGAAGCATGGCCTTGGCAGGCTGCAAGGCCTCGGTGCCTGTCACGTCCTCCAACCCGTCCGTGACCAGCAGCATCTGCAGCCCATCGGCTGCATGCACCGCAGGAAGGGAGTCCAACGCCTGGGCCAGGGCCAGCGGGGCCAGCAGGCAGCGCTCGGCAGCCTGTGCGTCATCGAACGGGCCCAGGCTCCAAAGGTGG
Source organism: Acidovorax sp. SUPP1855 (assembly GCF_030158955.1). Classification (NCBI taxonomy): domain Bacteria; kingdom Pseudomonadati; phylum Pseudomonadota; class Betaproteobacteria; order Burkholderiales; family Comamonadaceae; genus Acidovorax; species Acidovorax sp. SUPP1855. The sequence continues at coordinate 69,496 of NZ_BQXI01000003.1, forward strand.
CAGATGTGTGCCACGGGGCCGACCTCGGCCGCAATCTGCTCCAGCGCGCTCATCCAGTCGCCACGCTCGGCCATGCGCAGCGCATGGTGCCCAGCGCCCAGACGCTCGTGGCGCAGGCCGGGCTCGATGCGCACCAGCGGGGCGGACTGGGTGACGGACCAGACTTGCGCCAAGGACTCAGCCAGCGCCGATCCGGACTCGGCCAGCAGCAGCAAGCAGCCACCAGCCTGTGCGACCGCGGCTTGGAAGTTAGGCAAGGCGCGTTGCCAGACCGGGGCATACAGCCAGTCGAGGGGATCGCGTCGGGTCTCCGCCATGGAAGACATCGGGGACACCGTTGTCTCCTGGCCTCGTCCTGCGGCGGCAACCCAGTGCGATTCACGCTCGAACGGATAGCTAGGCAAAGGCACGCGACGCGCACCCTGCGCGCTGCGCAGGAGTGGCGCCTGGGCCGCTTCCAGGCCCGCTGTCCAGAGCTGGGCCAGGCAGCGCGCTGGCTGGTCGGACTGGAGTTCCTCGCGATTGACTCCGGCCTGCGAGGCCAGCACGGGACGCGAGCCGGCCTGGGGATGGCGCCGGGCCAGGCTGGTGAGACTTTGGCCGGGGCCGACTTCCAGCAGGATGCGGTCGCTTTTTTCCAGCAGCGTGTCCAGCCCCTGGGCGAAGCGCACCGTGCCACGCAGGTGTCGCAACCAATAGCGCGGGTCCTGGGCCTCTTCATCACCGATCCAGCGGCCGCTGAGATTGGAGACGAAGGGAATGGCGGGCCGGCTGAACGCAACCCGGGCCATCTTCTGAGCGAAGGCGTCAAGCGCGGGATCGAGCAGCGAAGAATGGAAGGCGTGTGACACCTGCAACCTGCGCAGCAGCACGCCTGTGCCTGCCAGTGCCTGCTCGGCTGCCGCAATGGCTTCGGGCCGACCCGAGAGCACGCACAGATCGGCCGCATTGACGGCGGCGAGATCGCAGCCTCGACCCAGCCAGTCCTGCAAGGCAGACTCGGGCAGGCCGACCGCCAGCATGGCGCCAGGCGACGTGGACTGCAGGATGCGGCCGCGCGCAACGACCAGATCCAGCGCATCGCCGAGCGTGAAAACCCCCGCAATGCAGGCCGCCACGTATTCGCCAATGCTGTGACCCAGCATGGCCTCAGGCTGCAGGCCCCAGGACATCCACAACCGCGCCATGGCGTATTCGACGATGAACAGCGCGGGCTGCGTGGCTTCGGTCCGGGCCAGCGCCCGCGCTGCCTGCTCGTCGGACGCATGCGCCAGCAGCCAGGGCCGCAGGTCCATGCCGGTCTGTCCCCTCACCGTGTCACAGCAGCGGTCCACGATGTCGCGGAACACGGGCTCCTGCGCGTGCAGGCAGCGCGCCATGCCCGCATGCTGTGCACCCTGGCCCGGGAACAGAAAAGCCACGCCGGGCTGCGGCGAAAGCACGCTGCCCTTGAAATGCACCGGGGCCGCCGGACGGCCCAGTGCCTCGATGGCCTGGGGCACGTCCTGAGCCAGCACGGCCAGTCGATGCGCATGGCGCTTGCGGCCCACACGCAGCGTGTGCGCCACATCGGCCAGGGCCAACCCCGGGTGCTGCTCCAGATGCCGGGCCAGTTGGCTGACCGAAGCCTGCAACGCCTGGGGTGTTCGGGCCGATAGCAGCAGCAATTGAGGGGCCTGTTCGATTGCCCCAGGTGGAGAGGCTTGCAGCATTGCGGGGACCTCCTCCAGCACCACATGCGCATTGGTACCGCCCATGCCGAAGGAGCTCACGCCTGCACGCCGGGGAAACGGGCCGGCAGGCCAATCCTGCGCCTCGGTCTGGACGCGGAAAGGGCTGGTGGCGAAGTCCACGCGCGGATTGGGTGTGGCGAAATTCAGACTGGGTGGCAGCGTGCGGTGGCGCAGCGCCATCACGGCCTTGATCAGGCCGGTCACGCCGGCCGCTGCGTCCAGATGGCCGACATTGGTCTTGACCGACCCGAGGGCACAGTGGCCAGGCGCGCGCCCTGTCGTGCCAAAGGCTTGGGTCAACGCCGCGATCTCGATGGGATCGCCCAGCATCGTGCCCGTGCCATGGGCCTCGATGTAGCCCACGGAAGCCGCATCGACCCCAGCCATGGCCTGGGCCGCGCGTATGGCCTCGGCCTGACCATCCACGCTGGGCGCGTTGTAGCCGATCTTGCGTGCGCCGTCGTTGTTCACGGCACTGCCACGGATCACGGCATGGACGGTATCTCCGTCGCGCAGCGCGTCGTCCAGCCGCTTGAGCACGACCAAGCCCGCACCGCTGCCCAGCATGGTGCCATCGGCGCGCGCATCGAAGGCACGGCAATGGCCATCCGAGGAAAGGATGGCGCCCGCCTGGTGCAGGTAGCCCGCGCCTTGCAGCAAGTTGAGCCAGACACCGCCGGCCAGGGCCATGTCGCACTCGAAGCCCAGCAGCGACTGGCAGGCCATGTGCACGGCCACCAGCGAGGTGGAGCAGGCCGTCTGCACCGTCACTGCCGGGCCGCGCAGGTTGAGCTTGTAGGCCACGCGCGTGCACAGCGCATCGGCCGCATTGCCGTTGAGCAAGGCGATCAGTTCGGCAATGCCGCCGCTCCACTGTGCACGCCCCAGCAGATGTCGCATGAGGTAGAGATTGGCGCCCGCACCCGCGAACACGCCGGCCGCCACATCCAGCCGCTCGGCGTCGTAGCCCGCGTTCTCCAGTGCTTGCCAGGCGCTTTCGAGGAAGATTCGCTGCTGGGGATCGATCTGGCCAGCCTCGCGCGGCGTGTAGCCAAAGAAGCCGGCATCGAACCAGTCCATGCCCTCGAAAACCACACCGGCCTTCACGCAGGCCGGGTCGTCCAGCAAGGCCTGGTCCGCGCCATGGGCCCGCAACGCTTCATCGCTGAAAACGGTCACGGATTCGCGGCCTTCGCGGATATTGCGCCAGAGCGCGTCCACACCGTCCGCACCCGGAAACCGCCCGCCCATGCCGATGATGGCGACTTCCACGCCACTGTAGCCCGCATCCTGAGCACGCATCAATTCACCTCCTCGGTCAGGCCGCGGCGGCCCAGCAACGCCGCGCGACGGCGCTGGGCGCGTTCGTCGGCCTGCAGGTCCTGCGCAGCGCCAGACACAGATCCGACACCGGCGCCACGTTGCGCTTCGATGCGACGCGCCAGCGTGGCCACGGTTGGGTACTCGAACATGTCGATCACCGAGAGACCGCTACCCAACGCATCCTCGATCAGCCGGTGCGCGCGGATCAGCAGCAGCGAATGCCCGCCCAGGTCGAAGAAGCTTTCGTTGGCGCCTACGCGTTCGAGTTGCAGCAACTCGCGCCAGATGGCTGCAATGGTTTTGGCCACGCCACCTTCGGGCGCCTCGAACGGCCGCGTGCCGTCGCCATGTGCAAACGTGGGCACCGGCAGCGCCTTGCGGTCCACCTTGCCGTTGCTGTTGAGCGGCAACGTGTCCAGACGCACGAAGAGGGCCGGCACCATGTAGTCGGGCAGACTGCGTACCAGCTGCGCCTTGAGCGTGCCCGGGTCCTGCAGCGCAGCGCCCTCGCCGGTCAGATAAGCCACAAGCCGACTGCCACCTTCGGTCGGCGCCGCGACCACCACCGCCTCGCGCAGACCTTCGACGGCCAGCAGGGCCGCCTCGATCTCGCCCAGCTCGACACGGAAGCCGCGGATCTTGACCTGGTGGTCCAGGCGGCCCAGGTACTCGATCTCGCCCTGCTCGTTCCAGCGCACCAGGTCGCCCGTGCGGTAGGCGCGCTCGCCGGACTCGGCCGAGGGGCTGGCCACGAAGCGCTCGGCCGTGAGCGCGGGCCGGCCCCAGTAGCCCCGCGCCAGCGCCAGACCGCCCAGCAGCAACTCGCCGGCCACGCCACGCGGCACGGGGTGGAAGCCGGCGTCGACAACATGCACCTGCACATGGTCCAGCGGCCGCCCGATGGGCACTGCCTGAGGGCCGGGCTCGCGGCAATCGTGGTAGGTGACTTCGATGGCTGCTTCAGTGGGCCCGTAAAGGTTGAGCAGGCTGGCGCCGGGCAGCATGGCCAGCGCACGGTCACGCAGCTCGGCCGGCAGCGCCTCTCCGCTGCAGACGATGTGCCGCAGCCCCGAGCAGGCCTGGGCATGGCCGCTGGACAGAAAGGCCTGCAGCATGGAAGGCACGAAGTGAATGCAGCTGACGGCGTGGCATTCGACCAGGGCCGCAATGCGCGCAGGATCGCGGTGCTCCCCAGGCCCTGCCAGCGCCAGGCGGGCACCCGTGGACAGCGGCCAGAAGAACTCCCAGAACGAGATGTCGAAGCTGAACGGCGTCTTCTGCAGTACGGTGTCCTGTGCACTCAGCGGGTGGTGTCGCTGGCCCCAGGCCAGGCGGTTGCACAGCGCACGGTGGCGGTTCCCCGCGCCCTTGGGCCGCCCCGTGGAGCCCGAGGTATAGATGACATAGACCAGGTTCTCGCCCTGCATGGCGACCGCAGGGTCATGGGCTGGCTGAGTGGACAGGTCGAGAGCATCCACGGCCAGGCACAGGGGCTGTAGCTCACGCGGCAGCCGCACCATCAGGCCCGACTGGATCAACAGCACGCCGATGCCGCTGTCCTCGGCCATGTAGCGCAGGCGCTCGGCCGGGTGCTCGGGGTCCATGGGCACATAAGCGCCACCGGCCTTCATGATCGCCAGCAGGCCGACGACCATCTCCAGCGAGCGCTCCATTGCGATGCCGACCTGGACTTCGGGGCGCACGCCGAGAGCAATCAGGTGGTGCGCCAATCGGTTGGCGCGCGCATTGAGTTCGCCATAGCTCCAGGCGCCGTCCCCGAAGACCAGGGCCGTTGCCTGTGGGTCGCGGCGCACCTGCTGCTCGAACTGAGCGTGTACCAGCTCGGGCACGGCATGGCCGCCCTGTCCCGTCTGCCAGGAAACGAGCTGGGCACGTTCTGCATCCGATAACAAGTCCACCTCGCCCACGGCAACCTCCGGGCCAGAGGCCAAGGCCTCCAGCATGCGCACATAGTGCTGGCCCAGGCGCTCCATGGTGGCGGGAAGAAACAGCTCGGCCGCATAGTCCATGCAGATTCGCACGGCACCGCCCGCGCGCTCGCGGACTTCCAGAGAGAGCTCGAACTGCGCGGCGCCTCCAGGCACTGCGACCGCCTCAGTCGCGCAGCCCGTCATGCGCTCGAAGCCGCGCAGATCCTCATGCACATGGTTGAACAGCAGCTGGAACAGCGGCGGGTGCGACAGACTGCGCTGAGGCTGCAGGTCTTCCACCAATTGATCGAAAGGCAGGTCCTGGTGGGCCTGGGCCTCCAGCGTGGCGCGCCGGGCTGCGGCGAGCACCTGGGCCAGCGGGGTACGGCCGTCGATCTCGGCTTGCAGCACCAAGGTGTTGACGAAAAAGCCGATCAAGCCCTGTGTGCCCGCATGCTGGCGGCCCGCCACGGGCACGCCCAACCGCAGCACCGGCTGGCCCGTGTAGCGGTGCAGCACAGCCTGGAACCCTGCAAGCAGCACCATGAACAGGCTGGCGCCAGACTCGGCGGCGCGCATGCGCAGCGCATCCACCAGCGGTGCACGCAGCGCAAAGCCATGCTGGGCGGCCGAGTAGCTGGCCACTGCGGCGCGCGGCCGGTCGCTGGGCAGGGCCAGCACAGGATGATCGCGGCCCAGTTGCCGGCGCCAGTAGGCCAGTTGCCGCTCTCGCACCCCGCCATCCAGCCAGGCCGCATGCCAGGCCGCGTAGTCGGCGTACTGCAATGCAGGGGCCGCAGGCTCGGCGGCGGCCGCAGGATCTCCCAGATGGAGATACTGCTGCGCGAGTTCGTCCAGCAGGTTCTGCATGGACACGCCGTCGGACACGATGTGGTGCATGACTAGCACGAGGCGGTGGTCATGCGGCCCAAGCCGCATCAGCAGCGCGCGCAACAGCGGGCCAAGGCCCAGGTCGAAGGGCCTGGCACGCAGGCGGAGCGCCTCGTCGCCAGCGCGCTGTGGATCGGAGCCCAGGTCCAGCAGGTTGAATTCCAGGCCGCCCGCGTCAAGCACATGCTGTTCGGCAGAGCCATCGGCCGCAGGCCGGAACACAGTGCGCAACGCGTCATGGCGCGCCACCAGGCGCTCCAGGGCCGCGTGCAGCCGTTGCGCATGCAGCAGGCCGCCCAACCGCAGTTCCACCGCCACGTGGTAAGCCGTTCCCGCAGGATCCAGATGCCAGAGAAACCACTGCCGCTGCTGGGCATGGGAGAGGGGCTGCGCCTCGCCGCGGTCGCGCGCCACGGGGCCTGGGCGTGGGCCTGACGTGGTGGTGCGATTGGCGTGGGCAGTCGCCTGATGCAGCTCACGCAATGCAGCCGCGCATTCTGAGAAGCGGGGCCGGTCAAAGAGCAGGCCGGGCGCGAAGTCCACACCCCAATGCGCCGATACGCATGCGGCCAGTTGCGCGGCCGAAAGGGAGTTGCCGCCCAGCAGGAAAAAATGGGGATCGCCCTCAGGCAGCTCGGCGCAGCGCAGGGTCTCGCACCAGATCGCTGCCAGAGCAGTCTCGGTTTCGTCGCGCGGCGCGATGGAGGCCGTTTTGGACGCGTCCGCATCGCCATTCGCATTGGTCGCGGAATCCACTGCCTCCACGAAGGCCCCGTGCTCCCAGACCGCATAGGCGTCCAGGCTGCGCTGCGCCCAGCCCTTCTTGCAGGCTTGGCGTTGGAGCTTGCCGCTCGATGTTCTGGGCAGGGCGCCGGGTTCGAGCAGGACCACGACGGCCGGCGCCTCGCCAAAGGCCGTGGCCACGGCCACGGCCAGTGCATCGACCAGGGCCTGGCGTGGCACCAGTTTTTGCAAGCCGCGTGAAATCTCGGCCGCCACACCTATGCCCTCACCCGCAGGTCCATCCACCGAAAAGGCCGCCACGCGTCCCTTGCGCACGGCTTCCACCTCGGCCTCGACCACGCGCTCGATGTCCTGCGGATAGAGGTTGTGGCCGCGCACGATGATCAGGTCCTTGATGCGACCTGCCACATGGACCTGGCCGCCGTGCACAAAGCCCAGGTCGCCCGTGCGCAGCCAGCGCTGGCCGGCATGTTCGACAAAGGCCTGTTGCGTCTCCTGCGGCTTGCCCCAGTAGCCCTGGCTGATGCTGGGGCCGCGCGCCCAGATTTCACCCACGCGGCCGGATTCCAGAACCTTCAGGCTGTCGGGGTCGACAATTTCTACGGCATGGCCGGGAACGGCAGGGCCGCAGCCCACGAGCAAGGTCTGGGAAGCCTCGGGACCCTCAGCAGCGTTGCTGGCAGGCTCCGCCTTGCCCAGGCCCAGGGCGTCGGTATCGAAGGCCGTGACGGCAGCGCCCGCGCCCCGTGCGCCGCCCGTGATGAACAGGGTGGCTTCGGCCAAGCCGTAGCAGGCATAGGCCGCGTCGGGCCGCAGGCCGCAGGGGGCAAAGCGCTGCGCAAAGGCCGAGACCGTGTCTGCGCGCACGGGCTCGGCGCCCGTATAGGCCAGTCGCCAGCTCGACAGGTCCAGTTGCGCCAGCTGCGATGGCTTGATGCGCTCCAGGCACATCCGGTAGGCGAAGTCGGGGCCGCCGCTGATGGTGGCGCGGTGGCGCGAGATCAGCTCCAGCCAGCGCACCGGGCTTTCAAGAAAGAGGCGCGGCGAAGTCAGCACCAGCGGCAGCCCGCTGTACAGGGGCTGCAGCAGGCCGCCGATCAAGCCCATGTCGTGGTAGAGCGGCGCCCATGAGACAAAGCGATCACCCGCGCCTATTTCCATGCGCTGCTGTATGGCAGCCTCGTTGGCGATCAGGTTGCCGTGGCTGACCATCACGCCCTTGGGCGCCGAGGTCGAGCCCGAGGTGTATTGCAGGAAGGCGATGTCGGCGCCGGTGGGCGCATGGAGGACCCATGCGGGGGCATCAGCGGGGTCTATGCGATCGGCGGCCATGGCGGCGATGCCGGCAAAGCGCGCATCGGCCCCGGGCAGGGCTTCAATGACTTCGGCCGTGCTGATCACACAGGCGGCGCCAGCGTCGCCGACGATGCCCAAAAGCCGTTCCAGATGCTGTGCGCGCAGCGATTCCAGCGGCGGTACCGGCACGGCAATGACGCCTGCGTAGAAGCAGGCGAGCATGCTGGCGGCATAGTGCTCGTCGTTGTCCATCATCACCAAGGCACGCGCGCCCGCAGGACAACGGTGCTGCAAATGGGCGGCCAGCGCTCGCACGCGGCGCTCGAAGTCGCCATAGCTGTGGTGGCGCTCGACCAGGTGGCCGTCCTGCATGGCGGCCACGGTGAGCCAGATGTCATCGGGCCGCTGTTGCGCCAGCCCCCTCAGATGCTCGACCAGGCTGGCCGGCGCCTGCCCCTCTGCTGCAATTGCACTTTGTCCACTCAGCATGTCAGCTGCCTCCCGGGTTCTCAGAAACGATCCAGATTGCTGCGCGGCTCGGCCATGGCGACGATGACCTTGCGCGGTCCCTTGAAGGGCGAGCGCGCATGGGCCACGAGCATGTTGTCCAGCATCAGTACGTCGCCCTGCTCCCAGGGGAAGCTGACGGTCTCGGCGTCGAGCGCGGCGCGCACCTCGGCAAAGATGTCGTCGCTGATCGTCGATCCGTCGGCAAAGAAGGTGTTGCGCGGCAGGTTCTCGATGCCGTAGATTTCTTCCAGCACCTCGCGCTCTTCGGGCTCGCGCGCCGAGATGTGGAACAGGTGCGCCTGGTTGAACCACACCATCTCGCCCGTCACGGGATGGCTTTCCATGGCCTGGCAAAGCTGGCGCGTTCGCAGGCCGTCGTCTTCCTTCCACTCCCAGTCCATGCGCGCATGGCGGCAGAAAGCCTCGACCTCGGCGCGACTTTCGGTGTTGAAGACCTTCTGCCAGGGCACGTCCATTTCGCCGAAATTGCGCACGTAGAGAATGCCGGGCTCGAACAGCTCTCGGATATGCGCCGGAATGCGCCGGTAGACCGCGCGGCTGTCGGCAATCGGCGTCTCTCCGCCCTCGGGCGACGCGGTGACGCAGTGAAACCAGATCTTCATGGGCCACTCGCGCGTATAGGCCTGCTCGTTGTGCAAGGGGATGCTCTGGTGGGCCGGGTACTCGGTGGAGGTGTAGACGCCCGCGCCGCTGGATGCCTCGACCGCGCTGCGTGGCGTGGAGGCAAATTCGTATTTCAGCAATGGATGGCCGAAGGCGGAAGCAAAGCGCTGGAAGGTCTCCACATCGGGCACGGAAAAACCGCGCAACAGCACGCCGCCCGTGGTCAGCAGCGCTTCGTCGATGTCGCGGCGCAGCGACTGCAGCGCGGCAAGCAGGTCCTGGCCTCGGTGGGCCGGCGTCATGAGCAGAGGAAGAAGAGATCCGGCGGGTGCCTTGCGCTCGAAGCGCTGAAGGGTTTCGTTCATGTCGATTCCTTGGTACGCCACGCAAGAGCTGCCGCGTAGCCCGGCGGCGCTGGCAGCGCCATTGCTTGAAAACCATTCCACTCGGGGACTTCGCTGGCAATCGCCAGCCGCCCATCCGCTTGGGGACTGATGTCGATGGAGCACAGGTGCTCGGCCACACCGATGCCGATGGCCTTGAGCACGGCCTCCTTGCCCACCCAGCGCTGGTAAAAAGCCGAGAGCACGTCGGGGGCGCGGCGCACGCTGTCGCGCTCCTGAGCCGTGCACACGACGTCCAGCATCACATCCGCATCGAGATCGCTGCGCTGCTGCTCAATGTCCACACCCAGGTGCATGACGCCGCAGGGATCAGCCAGAGCAATCAATGCGTGGTCTCCCGAATGCGAGACGTTGAACACCGGTGCGCACTGCGGCGCCTCATCCACGAAAGGCTTGCCATGGGGCCCCATGGACAGCGGTACTTCGGAAGGACAGCAGCCCAGCCGCTGCCCCAACAGGCAACGCACAGCGTTGCGGGTTTGCGCGAAGCGCACCCGGTCGGCCCGCCGCACGTAGCGCCGGGCGCGGCTGCGCTCCTCGGGTGTCAGGTGCTGCAGTGCCTGTTGCGCGTCGGCCTGCAGATCGAGATCCAGGCGAAAGATCTCGATGCCCGCCGGCAGCGCATCAGGCATGAGCGCGAGATGCATGGCTTTCTCCTGCCACCGACCATGCCAAGCGTTGCTGCAGTGCGGACAGCACCATGGCTTCATGCTGCTTGATGAAGAAATGGCCGCCATCAAACCAGTCGAGCGAGAAGCCCGTTGCCGTCTCGGCGGACCAGGCGTCCATGCGCTCGGCCGCGATGTCATCCTCACGCCCCGCAAAAACATGCAGCGGCATGGGCAGCGGTGGCTCGGCCGCATAGGCAAAGCTTTCGCAGACACGGTAATCGGCCCCGAGCACGTCCAGCGTGATGCGCATGAGCTCCGGACTGGCGAAGACGTCTTCGGGTGTGCCGCCCTGCTTGCGCAGATCGGCGATCAATGCCTCATCGTCGCCCTTGCGCGCAAAGCGCTCCGGATCGCGGCGTGAAGGCGCAGGACTGCCAGAAGCGACCACGGCCAGTGGCAGTTCGCACCCCGTGGCACGCAGATGGTGCGCCATGCCGAAGGCCAAGAGCGCGCCCATGCTGTGCCCGAACAGGACGAAGCGTCCTTGCATGGCACTGCGCTGCTCGCGGCAAACCAACGCCACCATCTGTGCGAAGTCCTCGACGGCCGGCTCGCCCAAACGACCTCCGCGCCCAGGCAACTCCACGGGAACCAGATGCATCCACTGCGGCAGTTGCCGGCGCCAGCGCAAATACATCGTGGCACTGGCGCCGGCGCAGGGCAGGCAGAGCAGGTTCAGGGGGGCAGCCATGCCGGTCAACCGGCAGCAGAATCAGACGTCTCCAGCCGGAGGGAGCCGGCATCCGAGCGAGCACGCTCCTGCTCTTGCATCCATACCCGCAAGGACTTGGGACGCATGTCAGTCCAGGTCCGGTCTACATACTCAAGCACCGTCTTTTTGTCGCCCTTGACACCCTCCACCGCGGTCCAGCCGCCCGGGACGGCTTTCCAATGGGGCCAGATGGAATATTGCTCTTCATGGTTGACCAGCACGATGAAGGTTTCGTCTTCGCGGTCGAAGCAGCTTGTAGACATGAGATCGTCCTTATGCAGTTAAACAGTGATGGAGTCGGCAAGGCCAACGCTTGTCTAACGAGACGATCGGAGATTGCTTTTGTTCATGCCGAGTCAGGCATCCAAGGCTGGCCGGCCTTGTCGCGCTGGAAAATGACCACGCTGCCGGTCGGGCTGTAGCGGGCACAATTGCACGTCCCGCCCTCCTCGACCGCACCGGGATGAGTGCTTCTGCGGGGCCTCCTCAGCGACCTTCCTGTCTCTCGGTGGGGAACAGGCATTGACAACCGCGACTCGCGTGACCTCATCTGCCCGGCCATCGATACTGCGAAGGACGGGTTCGGCGTGCAGGCGGTGAGGAACGCCTCAGGCTCCCCCGAGCCACCTATCCAAAGAGTTCTCACACCCGCTCATGCACGATGCGGGCGTGTTCAGGCATGGCACTCAAACGGCAAGCGACTCCCGCAAACGATCCCCTGCGTAGGCCTGCGCCAGCCGCGCCTTCTCCAGCACCGCGGCCGCACCGAAGAACTCGTGCGCGACGCCTTCGTATTACCGGCGCTCCACCGGCGTGCCGGCCTTTTGCAGGGCGTCTTCCAGCTTCGCTCCGTCGCTGCGCAGCGGGTCCAGGCGGGCGTTGATGATGGTCACGGGCGGCAACCCACGCAGGTCGGCGTCGATGAGGGACAGGCGGGGGTCGGCCAGGTCGTCCTCCGTGCGCACCAGATGGTCGACGAACCACTTCACCATCGCGCGGTTCAATGGCTTGGCGATGGCGTTTTCGAGGTATGACTCGGTGTTGAGGCGGGTCTGCGCCACGGGGTACACGCTCAGCACGTGCCGGGGCAGCGGCAGGCCGGCGTCCCTGGCGGCAATGGCGGTGGCCAGGGCCAGGTTGCCGCCGGCGCTCTCGCCAGCCAGCGCCAGGCGGCGGGAGTCGCCCCCGATGCGGGAGGCAAACTGGGTGAGCCAGCGGTAGCTGGCCAGGGCGTCGTCCCAGGCGGCGGGGAACTTGTGCTCCGGTGCCTGGCGGTAGTCCACCGACACGACGATGGCGTGCGCCTGCTTGGCCAGGCCCCGGGCACCGCCGTCATAGACCTCCTTGTCGGCGATGACCCAGCCGCCGCCGTGGAAGAACAGCACCACGGGCAGCTCGGCGCCCTGGCCGGTGGCGTCTTCCGGTGCATAGATGGTGGCCTGCAGTGGGCCGTTGTCGGTGTCGATGGACAGGGGCGTGGCGCGCACGCCGGGCACCAGCGCGGTGGGGTCGGTGGCGCGGCCTTGCTGGGTCAGCAGGTGTTTCACGGCATCCGCCACAGTGGGCTGGCTGCGGGCTTCCTGCACGCTGAGTTTCTCGATGGCCTTGGGGTGCAGCGCCTCGTGGGCCTTGGCCAGTTCGAGCTGGTCATCGTCGGCGCGGATCGCGGCGATGGTGTTGGACAGTGCGTTGACGATGGGGTTGGGCTCGCCGTGCTTTTCGTCGCTCATGGGACATTCCTTCGAAACGGTGAATGGATGAGCGGTCACTCTATGGAGGCTTGGTGGAGGGCTTGGGCAGTGCCGCGTCAGACGCCACGCCGGGGCAGCGTGCGGCGCACAGGAGGCGCGTTTGACGGCAAGTTTTACGGCAGGGGAAGAGCCACGCGCCGTGCGCCCGGTCACGGGGCGCAGGCAGATCACGCCCGTCACGCGAAGGAATGCGTGAAAAAGAAAGGATCAGTGGACTTGGCTCGTGCCTGCCCCGCCGCCCTCAGCGGAACCCGCCCCGTGTCGGGTCGTGTGGTAACCGCGCGGCGCGCGGGCCGCCTTCCACCCGGTCGGGAGCCACGCGTTGGCGTTGTTGCTCGGCCAGGGCCGTGCGCGCGAGATGCAGGCGCTCGGCCGCCTGGTGCAGAGATTGCCGCAGCGCCACCGCGGCCGATCGAAGCCGGCGCGCACGCTGGATGGGGTCTTCGTCGTCTTGCGTGGACATGCCGATCCCCTGGCAAACGGTGTTCCCGCGGGTAGCGGGGTGGCGGCCGGCAAAAGTCCGCGGGGCCTGCACGGCCTTCGCTTGCACGCCGATCGGTTCGGACTGCTCCAGGCGACGCAGCCAGCCAGACGGCACCATCCCCTTCAGCCACGACATGAAGCCGGCCGTCCGGTTGCAGTCGCCCCCTCTTTTTTGCATGGGATACGGTAAATGACATCGATATTCAGCTTCAACAAGCTGCGGACCGCCATGGGTTCAGCAGGCGCCTCGGCCGAACCGGCACCTTCCGCCACACCCGGCACGCCGAGCGGCAAAAGCAAGTCCTCGAGCGGTTTCAACGGGCTGCAGGGCCGCGAGAACCCGGCGCAGAGCGGTGGCATGGCCCCGCGCGGCCGCTCGCCGATGATGCAGGCGTTTTCCAACGCCGCGATGCACGCCCACGGGGCCGTGCACCAGGCATCGCAGGGCATGCAGAACGACGTGCAGAAGCTCAAGAACGGCTATTCGGCGTTCCGCGCCGAGTCCCATGCCGCGTCCCGCCCGGGCTTCAGCTATCCGCAACTGGCGGGGGAACATCGCCTGGCACAGGCCGACCATCGGCAGCGCGCGCAGGCGGCCTATTCCCAGGCGGCAGGCCATGCCCGTGCGTTTTTCGGGGAAACGGCCCATGGCATGTCGCAAGGAGCGCACCAGGCGGCGTCCTCCCTGGCATCGACGATGGAACGGTTCGATCCGCGCCGGCTGGCCCATCAGGCCAAGCGGTATGGCAACGCAGCCCTGCACCAGGCGACACAGGTGGCCATGGTGGGCGTGGGCGGCGCGCTGCTCGCAGGTGCGGCCGTGGCCCATGGCATGAATGCGGCACGGTACAAGGTGGGGCAGGTCGCGCACTCCGTCGCCCAGAGGGTGGACCACGCGGTCCAGTCGGCGGCGTACCGCGTGGACCACGCCGTGCAATCCGCGGCCCACCGGGTGGACCACGCCATGTACCGGGCGGAACACAAGATCCATAACATGGGGCATCGCATCGACCAAGCGGTGCAGTCGGCCGTCTATCGGGCCGAGCACAGGGTGCAAACCGCGCTCAACCAGGCGGCCTACCCGTTCCATGCGGCGGCGCACACCTACCAGTCGCTGGCGCATGCGGCATCGGTGTTCAAGCACGACATGGCGCATTTCGACCCTTACCGCATGTCAAACCAATACCAGCGATACCAGTCCAGCTGGTGATGCCGGTCGATTGCTCACAACGAACCTGATCGCCGCCTCGGCCACCTCATCTCGCAACATCTGCCATGACCACCGAATACCTCGCCGAAACCCCTGTGACCTCTGACGCATCGCCCCTTGAAACCGCTTGCGACGCACCACCGCCCCCGTTCGACGAACGGGCCCTGCTGGCGCACTATGTGCTGCGCGATTTCGAGCAAGCCGTGGCCAACGTGGAACAGCAGCTGTATGAATCCGAGCCCGCGCCCGATGCGTCGTCGGAGTCTCCTCCCACGCAGGAGGCCCTGGAAGCCTTGGCCGAGGAGCGCAGGGCGCTGGCGCGCGACATCGTGGTCGGCGCATGGCTCAACCGCAACAACCCGGATTGGGACCCGGCCCGGCCGGAAACCCATCGGCCCGATCCGAACGATCCGCTGCTGGCGATTCTCCAATCCGTGCAGGAGCCCGCACCCGCGGACTGACGGCATGGCAGCGTGAAGCCACGCTGCCCGACAGTCGCCGTGCTGCGGATGGACCGCCATTCAAGCGGCGCACGGCCGGGGGCCGCCATGGCCCTCAGCGCGCAGTGGGCGGCACGGCCTTTTTTCGGGACGCCGCCGCACCGTCGATCTCCCGCAGCAGCCGCACCCCCACCAGCGTGTAACGCGTGTCCGGGCTGTTCCAGTTGCGGTACGAGCACCGCGCATACAGCGGCCAGGTGTGCCAGGAGCCGCCGCGGCGCACGCGCACGTTGCCCTGCGCGGGGCCCTGCGGATCGTCGCGCGCCGACTCGGCATAGGCAGTGTCGCCGTGCCAGTCCGATACCCACTCCCACGCGTTGCCGACCATGTCGTGCAGACCGAAGGCGTTGGCAGGGTAGCTGGCCACCGGCGCGGTGAAGGCATGGCCGTCGTGGCCTTGGAGCGCCTGGGCCTGCCAGCGGGGCCAGTAAGGCACGGCGTCCTGGTCGAACGTGTTGGCGTGGCGCACCAGGCCTTCAGGATCGTCGCCGTGCGGATAGCGGGTGCGCGTGCCGGCGCGGCAGGCGTATTCCCACTCGGCTTCGGTCGGCAGGCGGTAGCGGTGGCCTTCGGTGCTGCTGAGCCATGCCGCCATCGCGTGCGCGTCGTGCCAGGTGATGTTGACCACGGGGTGGTCATCGCCCTGCGCAAAGCCCGGGTTGCGCCAGGAGTAGCGCCGGTCGCGCCCCTCGAAGGCGTCGCCGCGCGCGGTGCTGGCCGGATCGTAGCCGGGGTTGTAGCCATAGCCGCCCGTGCCGTCGGCCTCGGATTCGGCGCGGTAGCCCGATGCCTCGATGAAGCGGCGGAACTGGCCCACGGTCACCTCGGTCTGGCCCAGGTAGAACGCGCGGCGGATGCGCACTGTGTGCACGGGCGCCTCGTCCGCCAGCAGGGTGAAGCGCTGACGCTCCATGAGCGGGTAGGACGCCGCCAGGGCCTCGGGGGATTCGTCGCTGCCCATGCGAAAGCGTCCGGCCGGGATGCGCACGAAGGGCATGCCGATCAAATTGGTCCAGACCGTGGCGGCGGGCGGCTGCGCTCGCGCGAAGGTCGGAACCGCCAGCCCCAGCACCGCCGACAGGGAAGACAGAACACGGAGCGTGGAAGGGCGCATGGCGATTCCCTGAAGGTTCCCGGAGACCGGAGGGGATCAGTGTATGCGGGCGGGGGTGGCCTGCGAAGGGTTCAAGCCAAATTGGCTTCCACGGCATATATCACTATGGCATATTGCTACAAAAATAGGAGCAAATTTTCATCGACTCACCGTGCCCGCTGCCCTTCCACCCCGCCCCGCCCTGCCTGGGCCACGCCACCTGCCTGGCCACCACGCGGTCGGCCAGGTGGACGTCGCGGTTGTCACGGGAGATGACGTCCAGCAGGTGACCGCCCGAGCCCAGTTCGGTGTAGAAGAGGCGGCGAAAGGTGAGGTCTCGGTCGTCCACCCATCCGTCGGGCATCAGCATCGGGACCCCTCCACGGCGAGACAGGCACCAGCGCCAGCCGCTTGCGCTGCCCGTCCATTCCCATGGTGTGCACCAGCCCGTTCATTCCCTGAAGGCAGCGAGCGGCGGGCGGATGCGGCAGACCTCGGCCTTCTAAACGGGAGCCGGCAGCTTGCTGCGCCATGCCAGCGCCGCCACATAGCCCGGCGGTGCCGCGAGCGCCATGGCCTCCAGCCCGGACCATTGCGGCACGGTGCTTTCAACCGACCACCGGCCGTCCCGGCCGGGATGAATGCCCACGCAACGCAGGTGTTCGACAATGCCCACGCCGATGGCCTTGAGCACCGCTTCCTTGCCCACCCAGCACTGGTACAGGGCGCGCTGCGGATCGGTCGCCCGGGCCACCGGGACGCGCTCCCGATCGGTCAGAACGGTCTGCGCCAGGGAATCGATGTCCAGTCCTCCGCGGCATCGCTCGATGTCGATGCCTACGACGCTGACGGCACCCGGGTCCGCCACGGCGATCAGGGCATGGCCTCCCGAATGCGACACGTTGAACAGCGGCACCTCGCCACTCCGGTCAACGAACGGCTTGCCATGGGCATCCTGCGCCAGCGGCACCTCGGCGGGCCCGCAGCCCAGGCGGTCGGCCAGCAAGCGCCGGGTGGCCGCGCGGGTTTCGGCAAAGCGCCGGCGATCCGCCGCCCGCAGGAACCGGCTGGTGCGCACCCGCTCTGCCGGACTCAGAACGTCCAGGGGCAATGCGCCATCGCTTTCCAGATCGAAGTCGAGGCAGTAGCCCTCGATGCCCGTCGGCAACGGCTCAAGCAAGCGCTGCAGCGGCACGCGCACCCCCCGCTGTGGTCTGCGCCAGGCGGCACACGAACGGCGCCAGAAAGGGGCTTTCCTGTGGTCGCGAAGAGAAGTGCCCGCCGTCTAGCCAGCCGCGCGTGCGCGTCGCGCTCGACTCTGCCGACCAGGCCTGCATGCTCAACGGATCGATGCGGTCCTGCCGCCCAGCCAACACGTGCCACCGCACGGGTAAAGCGCCTGGCTCGGTGTGGCGAAAGCTCTGGCACACCCGGTAAGCCACCGCGAGCGCATCCAGCGTGAGGCGCAACAGCCCGGCGCTTTTCCAGGCCCCCTCCGGTGTACCGACTGGATCCCGCAAGTCGGCGATCAGCGCGGCATCGTTGCCTTTGTCCACGAACCGATTCGGTTCACGCATCGAGGAAAGTCTCGTCGTCGCAGTCGAGGCCGCTGGTTGACATGGATACGTCCTTGGGCGGTGGAGAGGAAATGGCCGCACGACGCCGGCAGCCAGACAGACGGATCAGTCCTGCGCCTTGGGCAGGGCTTGCATCGAGGTGCTCTCCTCCAGATCGCCCATGGGTGCCGTCAGGCCGGCCAGCAGCCAGAGCCGCGCCGCCTTGTCGTACGCCTTGCGGTGCGCCTCGTCGGCCGCCAGCCAGTGCATCATCGCCGCGCGGGCAGCCGGGTCGAAATTCTCTCGGTCGTACTCGCGCTGCACCCAGTCCCACGCCACGGCCCAATGGGGGTCGGCTTGTGTCATGCCTCAAACTCGCTCGCGCCGCGGCGCATCGGTGGCCAACCGACCGGATGCGGATGCACCGGCCCTGACTGACGGCCACCTTACCGCAAGTGGGCCTCGCCGGGCAAAGCGCTTTTTCGGAAAGTGCGGAGTTCGATGGCGCCGTGGCGAACGGCTCAATCGTCCGTGAGCAGGTGGTGCAGGGCGGCAATGGCCTGGGTGGCCTCGGCGATCAGCCGGTTGACCAGCCCCAGCGCGCAGCCCAACGAAATGGCGATGTCGCGCTGCGTCATGCCATCGAGCCGGTACAGCTGGAATGCCACGCGGGTTCTCGTGGGCAGGTCCGCCAGCGCCTTTTCGATCAGGCCCACGAGCTGCCGATCGCGCATCAGGCGGTCGGGCGACCCGGGCCCGGCCACCTCCAGGGCTTCGACATCCATGCCGGAGGCAACGCAGTTGCGCTCCACGGCCTGCCGCCGGCAATGGTCGAGCGCCAGATTGCGCACCACCTGGCAGCAGTAGCCGATGGGCTGGTCGATCTTGCGTTCGCTCGCACCGCCGACGATGCGCAGATAGGCGTCCTGCACGATGTCGTCCGCCAGATCCATCGTGCGAACGATTTTGTGCGCCACGCGCAAAAGCTGCGCCCGGTTGGCCACGAACACCTCTCCGAGCGATGGCCCGGACGAATGCAAAGACATGTACAGCACCTCCCAGTGAACTGAATAAATCGCCACGGTCCGGGGCGGCTGACTGCCTTGCCCCTGGCCCGGCGGGGCGCCCGCCTACCGCCCCGTTGCCATCCTGCGCCAAAAGAGCAAGCGGTTATTTCATGAACTATTTCATCGATCATCCATGAAATGTTAATGAGAATTATTATTAATTGGTGACAGAAAGAAACCGCGAATCCGCGGTGACTGACCTTACCCATGAAGACGTGCGAGCGCGGAAGATGAAGACAGGGGGATGGCGCCAACGCACGCGTCCTGCTGCATGGCCTCGGTCAGAAAATGCTGCGAACCGCCACAGCGGCGCGGGGATCGCCTCCGATCCCGGGCCCTCGGAAGGTGGGCGACGCCTTCCACAGAGCCAGGGCCGGGAGCGCTCCTCTCAAATATTTGCTACTGAATTCATAGCAACAACGGCAAACAATCCGCCGGCATGAGCGGCTTTTGACTGCCATGACTGCCAATGGCAGCCAGCGGACCTTCTCCGCTGCTTCGGCCTACCCCTGCGCGCCCTCGTCGTCCCCTTCGTCGTCCGGGGCGGCACGCCGCTCGTGCACGGCCTTCACGGCCGGGCGTGCCAGCACCTCCACATAGAAGGCATCCGCCCCGTCCGCCGCCGCAGCGCCCACGCGATCGATCAAGTCGGCCAGCGGCACGGTCTCCGCAGACTCCTTCGTCAGGCCGAAGCGGCAATCGAAGTCCCAGTAGTTCGATCCGGCGGGCAGTTCACGCTTGCGTTCGCGGCGCAGGTATTGGCGGATTTCATGCTTGACGCCATCCAGAACACGCTCGCGCTGCTTGTTGGGGGAAATGAGGGTGAAGTTTTTTCGCATGGGCGATGGTAGCCCCAGTGGGCCGCCCGCCATGCCCGCGCCACCGCATGGCCGCCATGGCAAAGAAACTTGAATCCGTTGCAGCACCAGCCCCGTACCCCACCACAGGAAGACGGCGGAGGCGATCCATGGCATGCAGTGCCGGGCATCGGCCGGCCCCGCTTTCCTGCCTCTCCGGCAACGGCTCCCTGCCGCTGGACCGACATGTGACCTTCGTGCTTCGCACACCACCAGGAACCACCATGATCGACATCCCTGCATCGCCCCTTGAAATCCTGCAACGCCGCTCCGACAAGCTCAAAGAGCGTCGGATGTTCTTTCGCAAGACCGGGGGCTTTGCCGCCGGCATGGCGGGAGGCGCCATCCTCACCGCGTGCGGCGGCGGATCGGGCCCGGCCGTCGGCGCCGACGCGCCCACCGACCCGGAGATTCTCAACTTCGCGCTGAACCTGGAGTACCTGGAGGCGCAGTTCTACCTCTACGCCACGACCGGCGCCGGCCTGCCCGATGCGCAGACCACCGGCACGGGCACGCGCGGCACCGTGATCGGCGGCACGAAGGTGCCCTTCTCCGACCCGGTGGTTGCGGCCTACGCCAAGGAGATTGCCGCCGACGAACTGGCCCATGTGAACTTCCTGCGGGCCGCCCTGGGATCGTCCGCCGTCGCCATGCCGTCGATCGACGTGGGCGGCACCGACCCGAACGGTGCCTTCTCCAAGGCAGCGCAGGCCTCGGGGCTGATCCCGGCCGGGACGGCCTTCAATCCCTACAAGGACGATCTGAGCTTTCTGCTGGGCGCCTTCATCTTCGAGGACGTGGGCGTCACGGCCTACAAGGGCGCCGCGCCGCTGATCCAGAACAAGACCTACCTGGAGGCCGCTGCCGGCATCCTGGCCGCAGAGGCCTACCACGCGGGCCTGGTGCGCACGGTGCTGTATTCGAAGGGCATCGATGCCCAGGCGGCGGCAGGCAAGATTTCCGACGCGCGCGACACCCTGGACAACTCCAAGGACCTGGACCAGGGTATCGCGCCCGACGCCAGCGGGGCGTCGAACATCGTTCCGCTGGACGCCAACGGCATCGCCTACAGCCGCTCTCCTGACGACGTGCTCAACATCGTCTATCTCACGCCCAACGCGGCCAGCCAGGGCGGATTCTTCCCGGCCGGTGTGAATGGCAGCCTGCGGCTGAGCAGCGTGTACATGTAGCCGTCTAGGCACCGCCGCGGCGTCGTGCCGCCGTGGTCTCCGCGCACCCCCGCCCATCCTTGCAGGAGTCCTTGCCATGCCATTGCATTCCCATGATCCGGCAAGCCATGCCGAAGTGCCCGCGCATCACGCCCTGTCCTGGCGCCAATGGCTGGGGCTGGGCATCGTGGCCGCGGGCCTGGCCATCCTCTCGGCACAGGCCATGGGGGGCCTGGTCAGCGGGGACGACCGGCTGCGCGGCGCCCTGCTGGGCGGGCTCATGGCCGCGGCAGCGACGGCGCTGGGCACGCTGCCCGTGCTGCTGTCGCAGAAGTTCTCGCAACGCACGCACGACACCATGCTCGGCTTCGGCGCCGGGGTCATGCTCGCGGCCAGTGCTTTCTCTCTCGTCATTCCCGCCCTGGCCGCGGCGAATTCCCAGGGCGCCGGGCCGTGGGGAGCGGGCGGCATCGTGGGCGCGGGCATCCTGGGCGGGGCCCTGTTGTTGCTGCTGATCGATCGCGCCGTGCCGCACGAGCATTTCGTGAAAGGGCTGGAAGGCCCGCAGGCCCGCGCCATCAAGCGCGCCTGGCTCTTCGTGCTCGCCATCACGCTGCACAACCTGCCCGAGGGCCTGGCCATCGGGGTCGCCTTCGCCGGCCCGGACGGCGTGGGTGCCAAGGCGCTGGCCGCGGGCATCTCCATCCAGGACGTACCCGAGGGCATGGTGGTGGCGCTGGCCCTGCGCGGCGTGGGCTACGGCCGCTGGATGTCCGCGGGCCTGGGCGTGGTGTCCGGCCTGATCGAGCCGGTGGCGGCCGTCATGGGCGTGGCACTGATCGGCCTGTCGGCCAGCCTGCTTCCCTGGGGGCTCGCTGCGGCCGCAGGCGCCATGCTGTACGTCATCAGCCACGAGATCATTCCGGAATCCCACCGCAAGAGGCACGAGGCCTTCGCCACGGGAGGACTGATGCTGGGCTTCGTGGTGATGATGCTGCTCGATACCGCCCTGGGATGAACGGCCCATCCCGGCTTTGCAACGCTTTCCATCGATGAATCGACCCTGATGTACTTATTGAATTTTCAGTAAATCCTGAAAACTCAGTAAACCTGAAGCACAATCGCGGCATGACACAGATCAAGCCGCTCCCCTCCCTGAATCGACAATTCGTGGCCCATTTCGGCGAAATGGGCAGCCGCTGGGGCATCAACCGCACCGTCGGGCAGATCTACGCCCTGCTCTACCTATCGCCGCGCCCTGTCAATGCGGATGAAATCGCCGAGACGCTGGAGTTTTCTCGCTCGAACGTGAGCATGGGCCTGAAGGAACTGCAGGCCTGGCGGCTCGTCCAGTTGCGCCACCAGCCGGGTGACCGGCGCGAGTACTTCGAAGCGCCGCAGGACGTGTGGCAGATCTTCCGCACCCTGGCCGAAGAGCGCCGGCGCCGCGAGATCGAGCCCACGCTGTCCATGCTGCGCATGGCCCTGCTGGAAGAGCCCACGTCCGAGGACGAACGCCATGCGCAGCAGCGCATGCAGGACATGCACGACCTCATCGACCGCCTGATGACCTGGTTCGACGACGTGCAGCGCCTCGCCCCGGAGACCGCGATGCAGCTCATGGGCATGGGCACCGCCGTCACGCGGGTGCTGGAGTTCAAGGACCGGCTCACCGGCAAGGGCGGCACCGGCAAGCAGGGCGGAAAGGACCGGTAGATCGCCATGGACACCTTCATGCTCTCGCGGATCCAGTTCGCGGCCAACATCAGCTTTCACATCCTGTTTCCCACCATCAACATCGCGCTGTGCTGGTTCCTGGTGTACTTCCGGCTGCGCCACCGGGCCGCCGCCGACACCCCGGCCGCGCAGGGCTGGGAGCAGGCCTACTACTTCTGGACCAAGGTCTTCGCGCTGACCTTCGCCCTCGGCGTGGTGTCGGGGGTGACCATGAGCTTTCAGTTCGGCACCAACTGGCCCGGCTTCATGGAGCGCGCCGGCAACATCGCGGGCCCGCTGCTGGGCTACGAGGTGTTCACCGCGTTCTTCCTGGAGGCGACATTCCTGGGCATCATGCTGTTCGGCCGCCAGCATGTGAGCGACCGCGTGCACCTGATCGCCACCCTGCTCGTGGCCGGGGGCACCACCCTGTCGGCCTTCTGGATCCTGAGCCTCAACTCCTGGATGCAGACGCCAGCAGGCTTCGAGATCATCGATGGCAAGTTCCACGCGGTGGACTGGCTGGCCATCGTCTTCAACCCCTCTTTCCCCTACCGCCTGGGCCACAAGCTGCTGGCGTCCACGCTGACCGCCGGTTTCCTGCTGGCCGGCGTGAGCGCCTGGCAGCTGATCCGCGGCACGGCCACGCTCGGCACGCCCTTGGCGCTGCGCGCCGCCCTCGTCGCGGTGGCCGTGGCCATTCCCGCGCAGATCCTGATGGGCGACATGCATGGCCTCAACACCTTGCAGCACCAGCCTGCCAAGATTGCCGCGATCGAAGGCATCTGGCACACCGAAAAGGGCGCGCCGCTCACGCTGTTCGGCTGGCCCAACGAGAAGGAGGGCCGCACCGACTACGCCGTGCAGATCCCCAAGGCCGCCAGCCTGATCCTGGCGCATAACAGCGAGGCCGAGCTCAAGGGCCTCGACGCATTCCAAGGCGCGCATCCGCCCGTCGCGCCCGTGTTCTGGAGCTTTCGGGTGATGGTCGGCATGGGAATGCTCATGCTGGCGGTGGCATGGTGGGGCGCCTTCGCGCTGTGGCGCCGCCGCAAGGAGGCCTTGCCCGTGGCGTCGCTCCCGCGCGCCCTGCTGTTCACCCTGGTGGCCATGACCTTCTCGGGCTGGGTGGCCACGCTGGCCGGCTGGTATGTGACCGAGATCGGACGCCAGCCCTACCTGGTGTACGGCCTGCTGCGCGCCGCCGACACGGTGGCGCAGCACCCACCCTCCACCGTGGCGATGTCGCTCACCGCCTATCTGGCGGTGTATGTCACGCTGCTGGTGAGCTATGTCGCCGTCATCAAGTACATGGCCGAACACGCTGCCATGCCCACGCCGGCGGTCCGCCCGCCGGCGCCGCAAGCCGTTTGAGGTGCCCGCCATGGAAATGACCCTTGCCAATGTTCTGCCCCTCGCCTTCATGGCGGTCATGGGCCTGGCCCTGCTGGCGTACGTGGTGCTGGACGGCTACGACCTGGGGGTGGGCATGCTGCTGCCCTTCGCCACCGATGCCGAAAAAGACACCATGGTCTCCAGCATCGGACCGTTCTGGGATGCCAACGAAACCTGGCTGGTGCTGGGCGTGGGCGTGCTGCTGGTGTGCTTTCCGATGGCCCACGGCGTGGTGCTTTCAGCGCTCTATGCGCCGGCCACCGTGATGCTGCTGGGCCTCATCCTGCGCGGCGTGGCGTTCGACTTCCGGGTGAAGGCGCGCGACGCGCACAAGACCGCCTGGAACCGCACCTTCGCCGCCGGCTCGCTGGTGACCACGCTCGCGCAGGGCTGGATGCTGGGCGCCTACGTGACCGGCTTCGCGGGAGGCCTGTGGCCCACGCTGTTCGCCGCCGGCATTGCTGCCACGCTGCCCGCGGCCTACTGCATGCTGGGTGCCGGCTGGCTGCTCATGAAGACCGAGGGCGACCTGCAGCGCAAGGCGTTGGCGTGGGGCCGCGCGGTGCTGTGGCCCATGGCCCTGGCCTTGGGCGCCATTTCGCTGGCGACGCCTTTGGTCAGCCACACGGTGTTCGAGAAATGGTTCGGGCTCCCCCAGCTCTTCGTGCTGCTGCCCATTCCCCTGGCCTGCGCCGCAGCGCTGTTCGCGATCCACCACGTGCTGCACACCCCGCGCATCGTGAACGCGGGCTACGGCTGGATCGTGTTCGTCGCCACCGTCGCAGTGTTCCTCCTCGCGTTCTTCGGGCTGGCGTACAGCCTCTATCCCTACATCGTCATCGACCGCATCACGGTTTGGCAGGCGGCGAGCGCGACAGAATCGCTCGCGGTGGTGGCTATCGGCGTGGGCATCACCCTGCCGGCCATCGTCGCCTACACCATCTTCATGTACCGGGTGTTCTGGGGCAAGGCGAAAGCGCTGACGTACGGGCTTTGATATGGCTGCCCGGGCACGCCATGCCATGGCAATCAGGGCCATGGCGGCGTGTGCACCTACACCGGCCGGGCAGATTTGGCCGGCCGTTGCGAAGACGATTGCATTAGGATTCCCGCAACATGAGCAGCAGCGAAAAGCCCCCCGTACCCGGCCCGTGGCAAGCCTACGTGGCCGAAGGCGCCCCCGGCGAAGTGTCCGACCACAAGGACGACATTTTCTTTGCGGCCATCGAAACCACCCGCATGCCCATGCTGGTGACCGACCCCCGACAGCCCGACAACCCCATCGTGTTCTGCAACCGGGCTTTCGTGGCGATGACGGGCTACTCCGTCCAGGAGATCATGGGGCACAACTGCCGATTCCTGCAGGGCCCGGCGACCGACCGCAACACCATTGCCGCCATCCGCGAAGCCATCGAGCAACGGCGCGAAATTTCGCTGGAGTTGCTCAACTACCGCAAGGACGGCTCCTCGTTCTGGAATGCCCTCTTCATCTCACCGGTCTACAACAGCCGGCGCGAGCTTGTCTATTTCTTCGCCTCGCAACTGGACGTGAGCCGGCGGCGCGATGCGGAGGAAGCCCTCTCGCAGGCGCAGAAGATGGAGGCCCTGGGCCAGCTCACCGGCGGCATCTCCCACGACTTCAACAACCTGCTCCAGGTGATGTCCGGGCACCTGGACGTCATGCGCGTCAAGAACCGCAACAACCGCCTGGGGCCGCAGGACATCGACCGCTCCATCGACAGCATTCGCAGTGCGGTATCCAAGGCATCCACGCTGACCCAGCAGTTGCTGGCCTTCTCGCGCAAGCAAAAGCTCAAAGGTCGGGTGGTCAATCTCAACAGCCTCGTCCGGGGCATGGCCACGCTGGCCGAACGCACGCTGGGCGAAGCCATCGAGATGGAATATGTGCTCGGCGAAGACCTGCCGAACTGCGAGCTGGACACGACGCAGCTCGAAGTGGCTGTGCTCAATCTGTTGCTGAACTCCCGTGATGCCATGCCCAACGGAGGCCGCATCCGCGTGGAAACCCAGGGCATCCACCTGGATGCGCAGGATGGCGACACCTTCTCCGGACTGCAGTCCGGCCACTACGCCACCATCTCCGTGACGGACACCGGCGCCGGCATCCCGCCCGAAGTGGTGTCGCGCGTGATGGACCCCTTCTTCACCACCAAGGAAGAAGGCAAGGGCACGGGCCTGGGCCTGTCGATGGTGTATGGCTTTGCCAAGCAGTCGGGCGGCGCAGTCACCATCTATTCGGAAGTGGGCCTGGGCACCACGGTGCGCATGTATTTCCCTGCCGTGCACGGCCGCCCCCATCCCGACCTGGCCGAATCGCTGACCCCGAAAAACCGGGGAGGCAGTGAAACCATCCTCGTGGTGGACGACCGGGTCGAGGTGGCCGAACTGGCCCAGGCCATGCTGGAGGGGCTGGGCTACACCGTGCACGTGGCGCACAGCGCCCACGCCGCGCTGAAACTGGTGCGGGCGTTGCCGCAGGACGCGCTGCCGGATCTGCTTTTCACCGACGTGGTGATGCCCGGGGGATTGAACGGCTACGAACTCGCGCGGGAGATGCGCAAGACCGTGGCGGGCATCCACATCCTGCTCACTACAGGGTTCGACCGCGACATGGGCAGCCTGGCCAACGTGGCGCCGACGGAGTTCGAGATCCTGAAAAAACCCTATCGGTTGGCGGACCTGGCACGCAGCGTGCGCATGGTGCTGGACGGCGCCACCGGCACCCGGACCTGACCGCATGCACCCGGGCGCGCGATGCAGTGAAATTTCGCGCCGCCAGCAATCCAATGGCCACAGGCCTGCGTACAGGAAGCAGGCCGCACATTCCGACGCGGCATTCCAGGAGCCGCACATGCCGAAAAGCACCGCCAATGCCATTCGATGGGCCGAGCAGGGCATCGTGCCCGACCAGATGGTGCGATACGGCATTAGCCGGCTTCTGAAAGAACGCCTTCAGGAAATGCGCAGCGGCGATGCCGAAGCCACGGCAGAGCAGACGCAGGCCTTCGTGGATGCCATGCGCAGGGCCGAGCTGGCACCGCTGCCCGACAAAGCCAACGAGCAGCACTACGAGGTGCCGGCCGAATTCTTCGGCGCGGTGCTCGGCCCGCATCGCAAGTACAGCAGCGGCTACTGGGGCGACGGAGCCGCCACCCTGGCGCAGGCAGAAGAAGCCGCGCTCCTGCGAACGTGCAAGCACGCCGGGCTGGCCGACGGGCAGCGCATTCTGGAGCTGGGCTGCGGCTGGGGGTCCCTCACGCTGTGGATGGCGCAGCGCTACCCCGCCAGCCGCATCACTGCCGTCTCCAATTCGCACTCGCAGCGCGCCTACATCAATGCGGAAGCGGCCAAGCGCGGTCTGTCCAACGTACAGGTGATCACCTGCGATTTCAACCGCTTCGACATTGCGGCCCGCTTCGACCGCATCGTTTCGGTGGAGATGTTCGAGCACCTTCGCAACTGGCCGCAGGCCTTCGCCAACGTATCGCGCTGGCTCGCACCCGGGGGCCGGTTCTTCATGCACGTATTCGCCCACCGCGAAGCGCCCTATCCGTTCGAGGAGCGCGATGCGAGCGACTGGATGAGCAAGCATTTCTTCTCCGGTGGCATGATGCCCAGCGACGATCTGGCCCTGCACTGCCAGGACGATCTGCAGTTGCGGCGGCGCTGGCGCTGGGACGGCACGCACTACGAACGCACGGCCCGCGCCTGGCTGGACAACATGGATCTGCAACACGATGCGCTCATGCCACTGTTCCGCCGCACCTACGGAGAGGACGCCCAGGCATGGTGGAGCCGGTGGCGCCTGTTTTTCCTGTCGGTGGAAGAACTCTTCGGCTTTGACGGCGGGCAGCAGTGGTGGGTGAGCCACTACCTGTTCGACCGACGCGACTGATCGGAACGGCATGAATGCATCGGCTACCGTCACCTGGGCCCTGTACGGCCTCGCCTGGGCCCTGTCCGCTTCCGTTGCCACATGGCTGGTGAGCCTGGCCCGCAAGGACGCCAGCCTGGCCGATCGCGCGTGGCCCGTGCTCATCGCCGGCTGCGGCGCCGTGTACGGGGCCTTGGCCCCGAGCCTCGGGGCCCGGGGCATTGCGTTGCTGCTGCTGTCGGGGATCTGGGGACTGCGGCTGTGCGCCTACATCACCGCACGCAATTGGGGGCACGGCGAAGACCACCGCTACCGCGCGATGCGCGAACGCAACCGCCCGAACTTCGCCGTCAAGAGCCTGTACCTCGTGTTCGGCCTGCAGGGCGTGCTGGCCTGGATCGTCTCGGCGCCTTTGCTGGCGGGTCTGGCGGCATCGCCCCACCCGCTGGGCACGATCGATGCGATCGGCATCGCCCTGGCCGGATTCGGCATCGTGTTCGAGGCGGTGGGCGATGCGCAGATGGCGCGCTTCAAGTCCGATCCCGCCCATGCGGAGCAGGTCATGGACCGGGGCCTGTGGCGGTTCACGCGCCACCCCAACTATTTCGGTGAAGCCTGCGTCTGGTGGGGCCTCTGGCTCTTGGCGCTCGCAGGCACGGGCTGGGCGGGCGTGTGGACCATCGTGTCACCCGCGCTCATGACGGTCCTGCTGCTGCGCGTGTCGGGCGTGGCGCTGCTGGAAAAAGACATCGCCGAGCGGCGCCCGGCCTACCGCGAGTACATGCTGCGCACCAATGCCTTCATTCCGGGACCACAGCGCACCGGAGGCCCCCGATGACCGGCCGCCTTGCATCCTGCGGCCGGCAAACCGCCTGGTGCGTTGCCGCCGCCTTGCTGTGGACCGCCACGGCCATGCCTGCGGCCGCGGCAATGCCGCCGGCCAACGAGTGGAATTTCCAGGTGGCCCTGGATGGCACGCCGATCGGTGAACACCGCTTTCGCCTGTCGGCGCCTGCGGCCCAAGAGCGTGTGCTGACCAGCGAAGCACGCTTTGCCGTCAAGCTGCTCGGCCTGGTGGTCTATCGCTACCGGCACGATGCCCGTGAACTTTGGCGAGATGGATGCCTTGAAGCCATCACCGCGGAGACGCAGGACGACGGCAAGGTCAACAAAGTGGACCTGCGCTTTCCCGCACCGGGCAGCACCACTCCGCCCGCCGAAGGCATGCCCGCGTGCACCTTGAGTTTTGCCTACTGGAACCCGGCCATCCGCAGCTCGACGCAGTTGCTCAATGCCCAGACCGGCAAGATCGATGCCGTGCAAGTGGTGCGGCAGGGCGAAGGCACCCTCGACGTGCGGGGCGAAACCGTGGCGGCAGTGCGCTGGCGCATCACCGGGCTGCCGCACCCGATCGACCTCTGGTATGCCGCCGACGGCGCGTGGATCGGCCTCGATTCCACCGTGGGCAGCGGCCGCCGACTCAGCTACCGATTGAAATAACCGACCCCCAGGAGAACACCCATGATGATCCGCCCCCTTGCCGTCGCCTATGCCTCCACGGCCCTGGTCTTCCTGGCGCTCGACGCCGTATGGCTCTCCACCATGGCCGACCGCCTTTACCGCCCCGCCATCGGGCACCTCATGCAGGACAAGTTTTCGGTGGCGCCTGCGGCGTTGTTCTATCTGATCTACGTCGCCGGCGTGGTCGTGATGGCGGTGTTGCCTGCGGTGGAGCAGCGCAGCTGGGCATCGGCCCTGGGCATGGGCGCCCTGCTGGGGCTGATCGCCTATGCCACCTACGACCTGACCAACCAGGCCACCCTGAAAGACTGGCCGTGGAGCGTGACGATCGCCGACATGTGCTGGGGCGCGTTCGTCACGGGCGCAGCCGCCACGGCAGCGTGCCTGGCCACCCTGCGCTGGGGCGGTCCGCTGCGCTGATTGGTTGTCGCCACCCGCCCTTCGACAAGGGCGCGCATCTGCTCACATGCCGGCGAGCGCGCCGACCCATCGCGCGATGGCGCCATCGAAAACCACCCGGCCCTCGATACCCGCCAGGCAGATGCATTCGCCGCCCGGCTCCACCACCGGCTGATGGTGGACCTGCCTATCGGCGCCGTCGAAATCTCCCGGGCCGAACCGCGCGCGCCCATCGTGGAAGGCGCCATGCAGCACCTGGGTCCATTCCACCTCGCTGTGCGTATGCTGCGGCAAACGCTTGCCCGCACCGATGCGCAGGAGCAGCACGTTGGCCTGGGCATCGTGAGGCAGGGTCACGCGGCTCCAGCGCATGCCGGGGCACAGCCAGCGCCAGGGGGAGACCTGGCAGGCATCGAGCGCATCGGGCCAGAAGGCGCCTTCCGGCCAGGACGCCGGGCGTGTCGATGACCGCCGGCCAGGGACAGGGCGATGTGCAGCGCCGTCGATGGCGGCCAGGGTGCACGCCAGGGCATCGGGCTGCAACGTGGCCGGGGCGATGCCGTCCAGCATGGCACCGCCGACCATTTCGAGTGTGCACAAGCGCTCGCGGCAGTGCGCGCACATGGCCACATGCGCCTGGATCAGCAGCGAGGCGGCCGCGGGCAGGTGCCCGGCGGCCTGGGCCAGCAGCACTTCGTCGGCAGGATGGTGTTGGATCGTCATGGCTCAAGGTGGCCGAGCAAGCGGCGCAAATGGTTCATCGCCAGGCGGACCCGCGATTTCACGGTGCCCAGCGGAATGCCCAGATCCTGCGCGATCCGGGCGTGGGGATGCTCTTCGAAGAAAGACAGCCGCAGCACCTGAGCCTGCTCGGGCGCCAGCTGCTGCAGGGCATGCCGCACGTCGCTCTCCTGTTGCGCGGCGTAGCAGTGTTCTTCAGGCGCGGGCGCCGTGTCGGGCAGCTGCTCGCCCTGGCCTTCGTCCTGTTCCAGCGCCAGATTGGATCGGCGCCGAAAGTGGTCCACCCGCAGGTTGCGCGCAATCGTGAACACCCAGGTGGAAACTCCGGCATCCGCCGGGTCGAACAGGTGCGCCTTGCGCCAGACACTGACCAGTGCCTCCTGAGCCAGGTCCTCCGCCACGCTCTCCGGGGTTCCGAGGCGCATGAGGTAAGCCTTCACGCGCGGAGCGAAGTGCTTGAACAGCGCCGCGAACGCCTGCCGGTCGCCCTGGGCGGCCACCGCCTGGACCAGGGCGCTCAACGCGTCTCCCGTCGGATGGGCTCCATGGGTGGGTGGCTGGGTCACGATCGACAAATAAGGAGGCCAGGATTTTCGAGGCCTGGAAGGCCGCTCTGCGGGCTGGCGGACGGTGGTCATGCTGCTCATACGCAACACCCGGCGGATTAGATCACGCCCATCTGGTGGAATCCAAACGCGTGGTCACTGCGTATACCGACACAATACTCCGCGAGGAGACTTCGAGGATGGACGCAATGACAATCCACGCGGCGCCCGCGCCCGCATCGCCCGCCAAGGCCGCCCCGGAGGGTCGGCCGCTGGACGTGGCCGTGATCGGCAGTGGCATTTCCGGCCTGTCGGCCGCGTGGCTGCTCGCCCAACGCCACCAGGTCACGCTGTTCGAGGCCGACCAGCGGCCCGGCGGCCACAGCCACACCGTCCACGTGCCCGGGCCGGAGGGCGACATCGCCGTGGACACCGGGTTCATCGTCTACAACGAATCGGCCTATCCCAACCTGACGGCGCTGTTCGCGCACCTGCAGGTGGCCACGCTGGCCACCGACATGTCCTTCGGCGTGAGCCTGGACGGCGGCGCACTCGAATACAGCGGCACCGGCTTCGGCGGCGTGTTCGCCCAGCGCCGCAATCTGCTGAGCCCCCGTTTCTGGTCGATGCTGCGCGATCTGGTGCGCTTTTACCGCCGGGCGCCCGCCGATGTCCGCCAACTGGGCGACCTCTCGCTCGATGCCTACCTCGACCAGCACGGCTATGGCCGGGCGTTCCGCGAGGACCACCTCTATCCCATGGCCGCCGCCATCTGGTCCACGCCCGCGGCGCGCATCGGCGAGTACCCCGTCCAGGCGTTCGTGCGCTTTTGCGAAAACCACCACCTGCTGAACCTCGGGCACCGCCCGGCCTGGCGCACCGTGCAAGGCGGCAGCCAGCGCTACGTGCAGAAGATCACGGAGGTTCTCGGGCAGGGGCTGCGGCTGGACAGCGCGGCCATCGAAGTGCGGCGCACCACCGATGGCGCCTACGTGCGCACGGGCGATGCGCAGGAATCGCGGCGCTTCGACCAGGTGGTCATCGCCACCCATGCCGACCAGGCCCTGCGCCTGCTGCCGGATGCGAGCCAGGCAGAGACCGACCTGCTCGGCGCCTTCGGCTACAGCCGCAACCGGGCCGTGCTGCACAACGACCCGGCCCTCATGCCCCGGCGCCGCGCGGTGTGGTCCAGCTGGAACTACGCCGCCGAGCGCGAACGCAGCGAGGCCCTGAGCGTGACCTACTGGATGAACCGCCTGCAGCACATTCCGGACGCCACCCCTCTGTTCCTCACCCTCAACCCGACGCAGGAGCCGCACCCCCGCCACCTGCTGCACACGCAGACCTACGAGCACCCGATCTTCAACGGCGCCGCCATGCAGGCCCAGCGATCGCTCTGGTCGCTGCAGGGCCAGCGGCGCACCTGGTTCTGCGGCGCCTACTTCGGCTCCGGGTTCCACGAAGACGGGCTGCAGGCCGGCCTCGCCGTGGCGGAGGCTCTGGGCGGCGTGCGCCGACCCTGGAGCGTGGACGACGAATCCGGCCGCATCCACCTGCCCGCGGCCTCTGCGCACGCAGCGGCACGCCCGGGAGCCGCGCGGTGACGGGCCAGTCAGCGCTCTATACCGGCCGCGTGATGCACCAGCGGCTCAGCCCGGCGCGGCACCGGCTGCAGTACCGCGTCTTTTCGCTGCTGATCGATCTGGACGAACTGGCAGGGCTCGACCGCCGCCTGCGGTTGTTTTCCGTCAACCGCTTCAACCTGTTCAGCCTGCACGAGAAGGACTACGGCGGCGCCGAGGGCCTGCCGATGCGCCAGCATGTGGAACAGCAACTGGCCCGGGCGGGGCTGGCGCCCGACGGCCGCATCCAGCTGCTGACCATGCCCCGCATCCTGGGCTACGCCTTCAACCCGCTGACCGTGTACTTCTGCCACCGGCTCGACGGCGCGCTCCAGGCCCTGCTCTACGAGGTGAACAACACCTTCGGCGAGCGCCACAGCTATCTGATTGCCGTCCCCGAAGCCGAGCAGCACGCCACCCGCATCCGGCAGTCGTGCGACAAGGAATTCCATGTATCGCCCTTTCTGGGGCTGTCGATGCGGTACGCCTTCGACATCGCCCTGCCCGCGGCGCAGCGCGACCACCTGGGCGTGGGCATCACGGCCAGCGATGCGAACGGACCCGTGCTGGTCGCGCGCTTCCATGCGCGCCGCCGGCCGCTCGACGACCGCGCCCTCGCCCGCACCTTCCTCACCCACCCGCTGCTCACGCTGAAAGTGATGGGCGCCATCCACTGGGAAGCCCTGAAACTCTGGATCAAAAGGGTGCCGCTGCACACCAAGCCGCCCGCGCCGGCCCTGCCCGTGACCATCATCAAAACCAAAGACCTATGACCCTCCCCACCCCCTCCACCGGACTTCCGACGGACGGCACGCATGCGGTCGCGTCGATGCCTCGCCGGGCCACCTGGCGGTCGCGGCCCCTGCAGCGCGTGCTGCGCCGCCTGCTGACCAACGTGCGCTGCGGCACCCTGACCGTGGAACTGCCCGGCGGCGAACGCGCCGAAGGCCGCGGCACCGAGCCCGGGCCCCACGGCACCCTCGTGCTGCACCGCTGGCGCCCGCTGTGGCGCCTGGCCGTGGGCGGCGACCTGGGCCTGGCGGAGAGCTACCGCCAGGGTGAATGGTCCAGCCCCGACCTGGCCGCCCTGCTGGAGCTGGGCGTGCGCAACGAGGCCGGCTGGGGCCGCGCGCTGCAGGCCAGCCTGCCGGCGCGGCTGCTGGCGCGGCTGTTCCACCTGCGCCGCGCCAACACCCGCCGGGGCAGCCGCCAGAACATCTCGTTCCACTACGACATGGGCAACGATTTCTATGCCCAGTGGCTGGACCCGGACATGCTCTATTCCAGCGCCATCTACGGCACGGGCCAGGAATCGCTGGAGCAGGCCCAGCAGGCCAAGCTGGCCCGCATCGCCACCCTGCTGGCACCCCGGGCCGGCGAACGCGTGCTGGAGATCGGCTGCGGCTGGGGCGCCCTGGCCATTGCCCTGGCCCGCGACACCGGCGCATCGGTGACCGGCCTCACCCTGTCGTCCGAGCAACTGCGCCACGCCCGCCAGCGCGTGCACGAAGAGGCGCTCACCGAGCACATCGACCTGCGGCTGCAGGACTACCGCGACGTCGAAGGCCAGTTCGACCACATCGTCTCCATCGAAATGCTGGAGGCCGTGGGCGAGCGCTACTGGCCGGCCTATTTCCAAACGCTCAAAGAGCGGCTGCGCCCCGGCGGCCGGGCGGTAGTGCAGGTCATCACCATCGCGGACGCACAGTTCGAGCAGTACCGCAGCACCACCGACTTCATCCAGCGCTACATCTTTCCGGGCGGCATGCTGCCCTCGCCCTCGCGGCTGCGGCAAGCGCTGGCGAACGCGGGCTTGGCGCTGCAGGCCGCGGAAACCTTCGGCCCCAGCTATGCGACCACCCTGGCCGAATGGCGCCACCGCTTCCTGAGCGCCTGGCCCACGATCGAGCCGCTGGGCTTCGATGCGCCGTTCCGTCGGCTGTGGGAGTACTACCTGTGCTATTGCGAAGCCGGCTTCAGCACCGGCCGGGTGGACGTGGGCCTGTACACCATCGTCCATGCGCCGCCGGGCGCCCCGGACACGCCTGGCGCATCGCACCGTCCCGGGTAAACCGCACGCGCCCAGCGCCCCACACGGCGGGGTGCGTGCCAGAATCTCGCCATGCTTGCCCACACGGCTTATTCGGCCCATGCCGCCCTCGTTCCGCGCCGCTCCGACGACACCACGATGGGAACGCTCTACCGCGCCGCGATCGGCCCGGTCAATGCCGACTACTACCTGCCCGCCTTCGAGCGGCTGGACACCGCGGGCCGCCCGCTGCCGCGCTGGAACTGGGCCGCGGCCCTGTGCACGCTGAACTGGCTGGTGTTCCGCCAGCTCTGGGGGGCCGCCCTCGTCTATGTGGCGGCCCTCGAAGGCGTGGCGCTGCTGGTGTTCGCGCTGGGCCAGTACGTGGCGCAGTGGCCGCTGCCGGTGCTGTCGGGCGTGCTGCTCGCTCTCCTGCTGGCCGCCACGGTGGTGCCCGGGCTCTACGGCGACGCCATCTTCCACGCCGAGGTGCGCAAGCGCATCACCAAGGCGCTATCGGCCTCGGCCACCTTGCCCCAGGCGGGCGAATGGCTCGCCCGCCGCGCAGCGACCCGGCGCCGGCTGGGGTGGATCGCCGCGGCCAACGTGGCGCTGGCGGTGGCCGCGCTGGCGCTGTACCTGCTGCTGCCTGCCGGGGCTTCTTTGGCAGGCCCTTCCGCCGGCAGCCCCCCTGCGGCAGCGCCCACGCCCGCCGCATCGGCCGTGCCAGCGACCGCCATCGGGGTGGCACCTGCCGCCAGGCCGGCGGCATCGAATGGGGCCAGCGGTGCCGTGCTGGCCGAAGCGCCGGCCACCGCCCCGCTCCCCGGCCCCGCCCCCCCCGCAGCCGGGGCCAGTGCGCCCGCTGCGCCCGTCCCTGCGGCTTCGCTGCCGGCGAAAGCACAAGCCCCGCAAGCCACTCCGCGCGCGCCAGCGGCCTCCTCCGCCGCGGCCCCGGCCATAGCGGTTCCGGCATCCGCCGTCGCCTCCCAGGTCCCGGCAGAACCCACGCGGGCCACGGCGCTCAGCGCGTCCTCCCCCGTGCAGTCGCCCGCCGCCCGGCCCGCTCCATCCGCGGCCTCCGTACCCACCACCGTGCCAGCGCAGGCGGCAGCCGCATCGGCACCAGCGTCGGCCCCGGCCACGGC
This sequence comes from Acidovorax sp. SUPP1855, assembly GCF_030158955.1. Lineage (NCBI taxonomy): Bacteria > Pseudomonadati > Pseudomonadota > Betaproteobacteria > Burkholderiales > Comamonadaceae > Acidovorax > Acidovorax sp. SUPP1855. The sequence continues at coordinate 105,032 of NZ_BQXI01000003.1, forward strand.
GGCCTCGAAAGCCGCACCCGCCAGCCGCGCGGCTGCCGAACCTGCCAAACCGCGCGCCTCTGCGCCCAAGCCAGCCGCGGCTCGGACGGCGACGGCCCCGGAGAAAGCCGCCGCCTCGACCACCAGTGCCTCCAGTAGCGTCAGCTCGACCTCCGCCGCCGACCGGCGCCTGTACATCAACGTCGGCCTCTTTGCCGAACCCGCCAATGCGCGCCGCGCCCATGCCCGGCTGCGGGAGGCCGGCTTGCCGGCCACGTCGCAGCCCGTCACCACCTCGGGCGGGCAGAAGCTGCTGCGCGTGCGGGTGGGGCCGTTCGCCTCCGCGTCGCAAGCCAACGCGGCGGCGGCCAAGGTGCGCGACCTGGGCCTGGATGCTTCCGCGGCGGCGCTCCCTGCGCCGGCGCGGAATTGACCCTTCGGCCCCCCCTGGCCGAGGGGACGGCGCGGGGACCGCTGCCGCGTTACCACTGGTGACCCTGCCGCCAACACCCTGCGCTAAGGTGTGCTCCTTTCATTCACCAACGACATCGCTTTCCACCATGTCCCAACGCTCCCTGACGGCCCTCGCCCTCACCGCCGCCGCCCTGCTGGCCGCCGGCTGCACCACCAACGCCCCCTGGGGCAGCGCCACGCCGGGCACCACCAGCAGCACGGGCGCGCCCGCGGGCGGCATCTGCAGCGGCCCACCCGCACAGGTGGTGGTCGGCCAGAACAGCACGGCCAAGGTGGTGGAAGACGCCCGGGTGCGCTCCGGCGCGCAGATGGCCCGCGTGCTGCGCCCCGACCAGATCGTGACCAAGGAGTTCGACGCCACCCGACTGAACCTGCAGGTGGATGCCAACGGCCGCATCGTCGCGGCACGCTGCGGCTGACGACCGGCACCCGGTCGGCTCGGCCAGTGGTGGCTGGCGGTCCAGGCGCCGGAGCGCCCGCCCGTCAGTCGGCCAGAAAGAGCGCCTGCAGGTCGCTCAGGAAATCGAAGCCCCGCTCGGTCGGGCGCACGCGCGCCATGTCGCGCTCGATCAGGCCCTTGCGCTCAGCCTCGTCCAGCGCCTTGGCAATCGCGGTCAACGGCAGGCCCGTGCGCGCCATGAAGTCCTGCAGCGCAAACCCCTCGCGCAGGCGCAGCGCGTTGAGCATGTATTCGAACGGCAGGTCCGCCCGGCGCACCTCGTCGTCCTGCGCCACCGCATGGCCTGCCAGCGCGTGGTCCATGTACCGCCCCGGGTCCCGAAAGCGCACCTGCCGCACCACGCGGTGCGCGAAACTGATCTTGCTGTGCGCGCCCGCGCCGATGCCCAGGTAGTCGCCGAACTGCCAGTAGTTGGTGTTGTGGAAGCAGCCGTGGCCCTCGCGCGCATAGGCCGAGATTTCATAGCGCTGCAGCCCGGCCTGCGCCGTCATCTCGGTGATGCGGTCCAGCATGGCGTAGGCCTGGTCGTCCTCGGGCACCACGGGCGGGAACTTGGCGAACACCGTGTTGGGCTCGATGGTCAGGTGGTAGATCGAGATGTGCGGCGGCCCCAGCGCCAGCGCGGTGCGCATGTCCTGCTCCAGATCGGCGAGCGTCTGGCCCGGCAGGGCGTACATGATGTCCAGGTTGAAAGTCTCGAACGACTGCGCAGCCTCTTCCACCGCGGCCATGGCCTGTGCACCGTCGTGCACCCGCCCCAGCGCCTTCAGGAAACGGTCGTCGAAGCTCTGCACGCCGATCGACAGCCGCGTCACCCCGGCCGCGCGGTACGCCCGGAAGCGGTCTTTCTCGAACGTGCCGGGATTGGCCTCCATCGTGATCTCGCAGTCCGCCTCCAGGCGCAGCCGCGCGCGCAGGCCGCCGATCAACTGGTCGATGGCGGCGGGCGAGAACAGGCTGGGCGTGCCACCGCCAATGAAGATGCTGTGCACCGTCCGGCCCCAGATCAGCGGCAGCGCCGCCTCCAGGTCGGCCATCAAGGCGTCCAGGTAGCGCTGCTCGGGCAAGGCCTGCGCAACGCCACCCTCGCGGTACTCGTGCGAGTTGAAATCGCAGTAGGGGCACTTTTTCAGGCACCAGGGCAGGTGCACATACAGCGACAGCGGCGGCAGGCTGCCCAGCTGCAGCACGCCCGGCCGCATGGAGTGCTGCACGTCGCGCACGGGCGCCGGCGCGGCCTCGGGAACGATGGGAATGGAAAGGGACACGGCCAGGAATCTCCGAAAGGTGCCAGCGCCTCAGAACCAGCGCTCGCGCATCAGCGCCAGCATCTGCTGTGCCGACCGGCCCCGGTGGCTGTGAGCGTTCTTCACCTCCGTCGGCAGCTCGGCGAAGGTCTTGCCGAAATCGGGCACGACCATGATCGGATCGAACCCAAAGCCCTGGCTGCCACGCGGCTCGCGCGCGATCTCGCCCACGACCCGGCCCACGGCGATGAGCGGCTCCGGGTCCTCTGGCGTGCGCAGCGCCACCAGGGTGCTCACCATCGCCGCGCGGCGCTGGTCGATGCCCTGCATCTGCTCCAACAGCGCGCGCACGTTGTTCGCGTCGCCCTTGTCGTAGGCGAAACGGGTCGCGTAATACGCCGTGTCCACGCCCGGCAATCCGTCGAAGGCATCGACGCACAGGCCGGCGTCATCGGCCAGCGCCGGCAGTCCGGTGTGCTGGGCGGCAAAGCGCGCCTTGGCCAGCGCGTTCTCCACGAAGGTCCGAAAGGGCTCGGCCGCCTCGCCGACGCCCAGGTCCGCCTGGCGCACGAGCACCACGCCGAGCGGCGCCAGCAGCGTCTGCAGTTCGGCCAGCTTGCCCTGGTTGTTGGATGCGAGTACGAGTTTCATGGTCAAAATGGCTTCCAGCACATATTTATCTAGGGCATACCGCTACAAATTTAATAGCAAATGCGATTTCCATCGGTGCAAAGGGGTCGTCCAGGGACGGCCAAGGCCGCGTTCGCTATCGCTATCCGTTGCGCAGCGCCTGCTGCTGTAGCGCCACCAGTTCGGCCACGCCCTTTTCGGCCAGCGACAGCAGGCGGTCCATCTCCTGGCGGGTGAACGCCACGCCTTCGGCCGTGCCCTGCACCTCCACGAAGTGGCCGGCGCCGGTCATCACCACGTTCATGTCGGTGTCGCAGGCCACGTCTTCCACGTACTCCAGATCGAGCAGCGGCGTGCCTTCCACGATGCCGACCGAAATGGCCGCCAGCGGGGCCGTGATCGGCGATTCGGCCAGCTTGCCGCGCGCGATCAGATGGGCCACCGCATCCTGCGCCGCGACCCAGGCACCCGTGATGGCCGCCGTGCGCGTGCCGCCGTCGGCCTGGATCACGTCGCAGTCGAGCTGCAGCGTGCGCTCGCCCAGGCGCTGGAGATCGAACACGGCCCGCAGGCTGCGGCCGATCAGGCGCTGGATCTCCTGCGTGCGGCCATTCTGCTTGCCGCGGGCCGCCTCGCGGTCGCTGCGGGTGTGGGTGGACCGGGGCAGCATGCCGTACTCGGCCGTCACCCAGCCTTCGCCGCTGCCGCGCTTGTGGGGCGGCACGCGCTCTTCCACCGACGCGGTGCACAGCACCTTGGTGTTGCCGAACTCGATGAGCACCGAGCCTTCGGCGTGCATGGTGTAGCGGCGGGTGATGCGCACCGGGCGCAACTGGTCGGCGGCACGGCCGCCCGGACGGGTGAAAGAGGTCATGGAATGGGGTCCGGTAGAAAACGAAAACAGGGCGGCGAAAACGAAACGGTCACCCGGCAGGCGCTGCGTCCGGCCGAGCGCCGGGCGGAGCGAGCGTTCAGGCCTTGCGGGCCGCCGAGCGGCGGATGGCCTCGTTGATCTCGGCGATGGAACGTTCGATGGCCTCGTCGTCCAGGTCGTCGTCCACCATGTCGAGTGGACCGGCCTGGATCGTGGAGGAAAACCCGTCGTCGCTGATGCTGTCGGTCGAAATGCCCTGGGTGGATTCGAACGCGTCCGGCGTCTCCCACTCCAGCGCCACCACGGTCACGTTGTCGCTGGTGTCGCCGGCCTTGCGCAGCGCGTCTTCGACCAGGTCGGGCACCGACTGCGAGACCGGCAGGCGGCTCAGCTGGCGGGCGATGGTCTCGTCGTCCAGCGTGCCCCACAGGCCGTCGGAGCACAGCAGGATGCGGTCGCCCTGCTCCAGGGCCACCGGGCCGGTGATGTCGTAGATGGGCTTGGTCGGCGATCCCAGGCAGGTGAACAGCACATTGCGGTTCACCCGCTCAATGCCCTGCAGCGGCATGTTGCGCAGCTCCAGGTACGAATGGTCGCGCGTGCGCGTGAACAGTTCGCCCCCGCGCACCATGTACAGGCGCGAGTCGCCGCAGTGGATCCAGCTGGCGGACCCTTCCTGCACCACCGCCACGACCAGCGTGGTGCGAGGCGTGTCCAGCATGCCGCGGTCGGCCGCGTAGCGAAGGATCTGGTGGTGTGCGGCCAGCAGCGCGTCGGCCAGAAATCCGTGCACGTCTTCCAGCGTGGGCTTGGCGTGCCGCTGGAACGCGGCGGACACCGTCTGCAGCGCCAGTTGCGCCGCCACTTCGCCCTCCGGATGGCCGCCCATGCCGTCCGCCAGGACGAACAGGCTGGACTCCCGCGTGTAGCAGTAGCCCATGCGGTCTTCATTGGTTTCGCGGCCGCCCCGACGGCTGACCTGGAAGACGGAGAATTTCATTTCGGCTTCGCCCCCATTCGCGTGGCCTCGCCCACCTTCTGCACATTCTTCTTGGTATCGGACACCAGCGTATCGAGCTGCAGCCGCATCTTCTCGCCCACGGACAGCTTGGTGTAGCGCCGCTCGCCCTCGCGGCTCAGTTCCTTTTGCAAGGCGAAGACCGATTGGGGCCGCGACAGCGGATCGAGCGCCATGCACCATTCAACCACCTCGATCAGGTTGTCGGAGTACACACCGCGCAGCTTGGTCAGCGCCAGCGACAGGCGGTCCTTGTCGGAGCGCTGCGGCGCCTCGTTGGGCGGGAATCCCTGCATGCAGGCGTATATGCAGGCGCCGATCGCGTAGATGTCCGTCCAGGGGCCCATCGACGAATCGCGGCGGTACATCTCGGGCGCCGCGAAGCCGGGCGTGTACATCGGGCGGATGAAGTTGCCCTCCTTCGAGAGCACCTCGCGCGCCGCGCCGAAGTCGATCATCACCGCCTTGTTGTCGTCGGTGATGAAGATGTTGGCCGGCTTGATGTCGAGGTGCAGCATCTTGTGCTGGTGCACGATGCGCAGGCCGCGCAACACCTCGTCAAACAGCGAGCGGATCGTGGACTCGCGGAACACCTTCTGCGTTTTGAGGTCGCGCGCGGTGATGATGAAGTCCTGCAGGGTGGCCCCTTCCAGGTAGTTCATCACCATGTAGACGGTTTCGTTTTCCCGGAAGAAATTGAGCACGCTCACCACCGAGGCGTGCGAGATCTGCGCCAGGGCCCGGCCTTCCTCGAAGAAACTCTTGAGGCCCAGGCGGTACAGCGACAGCTTTTCAGGAGGCACCTTGGGCAGCAACTCGCCCGGGCCGCGGGTGGCCAGGGAAGACGGCAGATATTCCTTGATGGCGACCTGCTGACCGTCGGGGTCGATGGCCAGATACACCACGCCGAAGCCGCCGGAGGAGAGCCGGCGCACCACGCGGTAGCCACCAATCGTGGTGTCGGGCGGCAGGGGGGCCGGCTTGATTTTTGACATATTTTGCGAAGAAACCTCGGGCACGAATCGGAACCCGGATAATCGCCGGATCGCAAGCAACCACCGAAAAGTCCAATGGCAGTTTACAGCATGACCGGATACGCCAGCGCACAGCAAAGTGCATCCGCGGGAGGGGGCGAAACCGATGGCCGCACCCGCCGCCTGGGGCTGGAGATCCGGTCCGTCAACAGCCGTTTCCTGGATCTGTCGTTCCGCTTGCCCGACGAGTTGCGCGCCCAGGAGCCGGTGCTGCGCAGCCTGCTCACCGCCCGCCTCAAGCGGGGCAAGGTCGAAGTCCGAGCCTCCATCGAAAACGAAGACACCACCGCCCTGCCCGACCCGGCACCCCGCCTGCTGCAGCGGCTGAACTCCGCGCAGGACGCCGTGCGCGCGTGGCTGCCCGACGCGGCCCCCTTGAGCGTCGCCGACGCCCTGCGCCTGTGCGCGAATGCCGGCTCCGTCCAGGACGACTGGAGCGATGCTGTCCCGGCCCTGGCCGAGAAAGCACTGAAAGATCTCCTCCAAGCCCGCGAACGCGAAGGCAAGCGCCTGTCGGCCATGCTGCAGGACCGGCTCGAACAACTGCGCGCCCTGGCCCACCAGGCCACGCCGCTGGTTCCCAAGCTGGTGGAGCAGCAGCGCCAGCGCTTCATGGAACGCTGGAAGGAGGCCATGGCCCTGGCCGACAACGCCACGCTGCCCGAAGCCGCCCAGGACCGCGCCCTGACCGAGGCCACCGCCTTCGCCATCCGCATCGACGTGGCGGAAGAGATCACCCGGCTGGATTCGCACCTGGACGAGATCGAACGCCTGCTCAAGAAAGGCGGCGAAGTGGGCAAACGCCTGGACTTTCTCATCCAGGAACTGCACCGCGAAGCCAACACGCTCGGCTCCAAGTCCGCCGCGATGGAACTCACGCGCATCAGCGTGGACATGAAGGTCCTGATCGAGCAGATGCGCGAGCAGGTCCAGAACATCGAGTGAGTGATAATCCTTTTTTGATAGCAGCCAGCACCTATCCCGCATGGACTACCCTGGAAATCTATTCGTAGTGGCAGCGCCCAGCGGCGCGGGCAAATCGAGCCTGGTCAAGGCATTGCTGGAGCTGGACTCCCATGTGCAGCCCTCGGTCTCGCACACCACCCGGGCACCGCGTGGGCAGGAAAAGCACGGCCGCGAATACTTCTTCACCTCGGAGCAGGAATTCGACGCCATGGTCGCCTCCGACGGCTTCGTGGAGTGGGCCCACGTGCACGGTCGCCGCTATGGCACATCCCGCAAGGCCATCGAGGAGCGCATCGCGCAAGGCGCCGATGTGGTCCTGGAAATCGACTTCCAGGGCGCGATTCAGGTCAAACAGGCCTTTGCGAATGCCGTCCTCATCTTCATCCTCCCCCCCAGTTGGGAAGAACTGAGATCCCGCCTGGAACGCCGCGGGGAAGACGCTCCGGACGTGATCGAGATCCGGCTGAAGAATGCCGCCCAGGAAATGGAACAGGCATACAAATTCGACTTCGTTATAATCAACGAACTCTTTGAGCGTGCGCTTTTCGACCTGAAAACCATCGTCCACGCTCAGCGGCTGAAGTATGCGGCGCAACGCCGTGCATGGGCCGACACGTTCGAATCCCTCAATATCACCTGATCCTTCTGGAGAAGACGCATGGCCCGCATTACCGTTGAAGACTGTCTCGAGCACATCCCCAACCGCTTTCAACTCGTGCTGGCAGCCACGTACCGCGCACGCATGCTGAGCCAAGGCCATGCCCCAAAGATCGAAAGCCGCAACAAGCCTGCGGTGACCGCCTTGCGCGAAATCGCCGAAGGCAAGGTCGGCCTGGAGATGCTGAAAAAGGTCCCGGGCTGACGCGCCCAGGTCTGCTGCTGCAGCCCAATAGCACCGCTTTGCGGTGCTTTTTTTTGGCCAAAAACCACGATCTCCCCAGCAAGCTACATTAAAGGGATGAATGCGGTCTTGAATAAACCATCTGCCCAAGACCCGCGCCCCGGCGAAAGCGGGGCGGCGGGCGGTACGTCCGCAGCAGCCGCCAACGCAGCAGCGGCCAGTTTTGCGGCCCTCACGGAGAACCTCGGCTACCTCGACGCAGCCAGCATCGAACAGGTGCGGCAGGCCTACCGCTTCGCCGACGAAGCCCACCTGGGGCAGTTGCGCAACAGCGGCGAGCCCTACATCACCCACCCCATCGCAGTGGCGGCCCAGTGCGCCACTTGGAAGCTGGATGGACAGGCGCTGATGGCGGCACTGCTGCACGACGCCATGGAAGATTGCGGCGTCACCAAGTCCGATCTCATCGATCGCTTCGGCCTGCCGGTGGCCGAATTGGTGGATGGCCTCACCAAGCTCGACAAGCTGCAGTTCAACACCCGCGAAGAGAACCAGGCCGAGTCCTTCCGCAAGATGCTGTTGGCAATGGCCCGCGATGTACGGGTCATTCTGATCAAGCTGGCCGACCGCACGCACAACATGCGCACGCTCTCGGACATGCCGCGCAGCAAATGGGGCCGCATTTCTTCCGAAACCCTCGAGATCTATGCCCCCATCGCCCACCGGCTCGGGCTGAACCAGACCTACCGGGAGCTGCAGGATCTGTCATTCCGGCATCTCCATCCCTGGCGCTACGCGACCCTGTCCAAGGCGGTGAACAAATCGCGCAACCGCCGGCGCGATATCGTGCAGCGGGTTCAAACCGAGGTCGACACCGCGTTTTCGAAGCTGGGCATGAAAGCCCGCCTCGCAGGCCGCGAGAAAACGCTCTATGCCATCTACCAGAAGATGGACACCAAGCACCTGAGCTTTGCCCAGGTGACCGACATCTACGGCTTTCGCGTGATCGTGCCGACCGTGGTCGATTGCTACACGGCATTGGGCGTGCTGCATCAGATGTACAAGCCTGTTCCTGGGCGATTCAAGGACCACATCGCCATCGCCAAGCTCAACGGCTACCAGTCGCTGCACACCACCTTGGTCGGACCTTCCGGGGTCAACATCGAATTCCAGATGCGCACCGAGGAAATGCACGTGGTAGCGGAAGCCGGCGTGGCCGCCCATTGGTTGTACAAAGCACAGGACGCAGACGGATCGGCCGCGGAGCGCCTTGGCACCAAGTGGCTCCAGTCACTGCTGGATATTCAGAACGAAACGCGGGATGCCGCGGAGTTCTGGGACCATGTGAAGGTCGACCTGTTCCCCGACGCGGTTTATGTCTTCACCCCCAAGAGCCAGATCATGGCACTGCCACGGGGCGCCACGGTGGTCGATTTCGCCTATGCCATCCACAGCAATGTGGGTGATCGCACCACGGCCGCCAAGATCAACAACGAGCAGGTCCCCCTGCGGACCGAGCTCAAGAACGGCGATGTGGTGGAGATCATCACGGCGCCGGTGTCCACGCCCAATCCCGCCTGGCTGGGCTTCGTGCGCACGGGCCGCGCACGCTCGAAGATTCGCCACTACCTCAAAACGCTGGCCCATACCGAATCAGCGGGACTGGGCGAAAAGCTTTTGACCCAGGCCCTGAGGGCCGAGGGGCTGGAACGCCTGCCGACCGAGTCGGAGAACCAGGCACTGTGGGACAAGCTGCTCCGCTTCACAGGCAATCGAACACGCAATGAACTCATGACCGACATCGGTTTGGGCAAACGCATTGCGGGCATCGTGGCAAAACGCCTCATGGTGCTGATGACGGAGCATGGACACCGACCCGATGCCCTGTTGCTGACGCGTGAAAGGTATTCTTCCCACGAAACCCTGTCCCAAGGTGGCGTGACTTTGGACGGCAGCGAGAACGCATCCGTTCAATACGCGAATTGCTGCCGCCCGGTGCCGGGAGATCCCATCGTCGGCTACCTGGGGCGCGGTGAAGGGCTTGTGGTTCACAACGCCCAATGCAGCGTGGCAAAAAAGCTTCAGCACAAGGACAGCGAACGTTTTATCGCCGTGGACTGGGCCGATGAGCCAACGCGCATGTTCGAAACCGGGATCGTCGTGACTGTGGCCAACGGCAAGGGCGTCCTGGCACGTATCGCCGCCGAACTGGCGAGCTCAGAAGCGGACATCGTTCACGTCGACATGGACGATGAAGCCGCCATGGACACGACCGATTTGCGTTTTGTCATCGCTGCACGAGACCAGTCACACGTCGAGGCCTCCTTGCGCAATTTGCGCCGAACGCCCGCAGTGCTTCGCGCTTTCCGCGTGCTGCCCCAGGGGTAAGGCCGGCACACTGGCCCTATGCCACCGGTTGGGGATAACGGACGTCCAAAACCTCCAGCGTCCGCGTGCCACCAGGCGTGGCCAACTGAACCTGATCCCCTTCGCGGGCCTTCAGTAAGGCCCGAGCCACCGGCGACACCCAACTGACTTGCGCCAGGCCCGTCTCGACCTCGTCGATTCCCAGGATCGTGATGGTGCGCTCGACGCCTTCATCGTCCGCATAGTGGACCGTGGCACCAAAGAACACCTGATCACTTCCGGCGTGAATGGCGGGATCGACCACCTCGGCAATTTCGAGTCGTTTGGTCAGAAACCGAATCCTGCGATCAATTTCGCGCAGGCGTTTCTTGCCATACAGGTAGTCCCCGTTCTCCGAACGGTCCCCATTGCTTGCAGCCCAATGAACCACTTCAACGATCTTGGGCCGCTCGTTGTCGATGAGATCCAGCAGTTCATCGCGCAGCTTGGCGTAACCGGAAGGGGTGATGTAGTTCTTGCTACCCGCAGGAATGGGTGCAGGGGAAAAATCTTCGTCATCGGACTGATCCGATTCTTTGGTGAATGCCTTGCTCATGGGTGCATTTTGATGCAGAGAGCATTCGAATCCCCAACGGAAAAAGCCCTAGAACATCACTGTTCTAGGGCTTACCGTTTGGTGCGGCTGGCAGGAATCGAACCCACGACCCCTTGGTTCGTAGCCCACCAAAAGCAACCTGCACTTTTATAAATCAACGACTTAGCGGCGCCCACACCCGCTTCAGTGCACAGGGCTGCTTCCTAGTGCATTGGAAGGTCACGCAAAAGTCACGCACTCCTCGCGCTCAGGACTCGCCAACCATTCCCGGTCTATCGGGGCATGGCCCGAGCTGCTGGCGTTCTTCATGCAATGACCACCCACCCGTGTGCATTTGCCCGCCCCAATCCGCAGCTTCCGTCACATATACACGCGTGACGCACCATGCGCGAGCCCAGGATTTTCAAAATTCCGGGGAGGGTTCGGGGAAAGCCTGATTTCCCTAATCGAATTCTGAAATCGTCCTGAAACCCGCGTGGTTGCTGAGTTTTCCGCATCTAAAGAAATCTGATTTTTTTCTGATTTAACCTAATTCCATCAGCATTGCAGACCATGACCACCCGTTTTAAAAATAATCAATGAAATCAACAACTTATGCACTCACCCTGATTCCAGTTAGGCCAAATCAGAAACAAGCCTGATTGGCTCAAACCCGCGCCAGCATTGGCCCAGCAGGCGGTTCACAAGCCCGAATCAGGAAATCAGGTTTTTCCCGAACCCTTCCCGGCTTTGATCCCCGCGCCGCTATCGCTCGCGGTGCATCCTCTCGAACTGCGCGCGGTTGTATTGCGCCTCCAGCCACGTGGCCATCGCGTCAAGCGCACTCTCGGCAAGCGGCATGGTCGGGGCGCAAAGCCAGGTTTGCCGCCATCGATCGAGCCTCCCCTCGTCCCACTCCAACCCCTCGATCAACATCGCGCCATCGGCGCGCCGCTTGACCACAGCGGGCGAGGACAGCCCGTCCAAGATGGGAGTCACGGCCCCGTCCATGGGATGCAGGGTCAGGCCCCACTTGCCGCCGTCGTACTCTTTGCTGATGAGCAAGCCGGTCGGCATGGCACGCTCACGGATATATCGCCTGGGCAAATACACGCCACAAAACCGCAGGCGAATGACGCACGCTGGCACGCCGCCGGTCCGCCTGTTGGCGTTGTCTGCAAGACTGCCGGGGGCGGCGCCGATGGGCCGCGTGATGCCTGGGAGGTTCATGAAATCACTGTATTTAAATACAGTAATGATGCCAAAGACTTTTTCCCGGGAGCGTAAAAAGCCGGCAAATTCCGTCATGCGGGACTAGTCACAAACCGCCCGCAAAGCCGCGCCAGGCCTAGCGCTGCCAAGGTCCGGCAGCACCGTGAAAACAACTCCATTTAGCGGGCAGGCGGGGCGGGGTCTCGACTGCGCGCCGGCACTCCCCGGAGGCGCCCCGGGTGGGTGGTGAGTGGGGGTGTCGAAGGGGTCAGGGCGGCCCGCAGAGGGGCCGGGAAGGCGGGTACAGCCGGGAGGCAGGGGAAGGACACCCTTGCAACGCCCCACCCCTGCATGGGCCAAGAAGAAGGGCCGCTCGCGGCGGCCCTGTTTGAATGCGAAAGGTGAGGTCGCTATCTATTTGGTAGCAGCCTCCCCCTCGCCTTTGGTACCGACGACATAGGGCTCGAAGCGCACCACCTCATCGCCCATCCAGTCGTTGAGCGCGCGGAACGTGGTTTGCAATGGCGCGATCTCATTGCGTGCGAACACCTCGGCCGCCGGCAAGATGGCGCCGAAGCCGCCCGTGTTGCTGGGCACGATGCCCATCAATTGGGGCGGGATGCGATGGGCCGCGAGCACGTCGTCGCGGCTCACGTTTTTGATGTTCAGGAAGTCGTCCTTGGCGGTCACCTCACCCACCGGGATGATCTTGACGCCATCGGTTTTCCCGTTGGGGGCGTACATGAACAGGTTCCGGAAATTGCCCGGGCCCTTGCTGTTGCGCAGCGCTTCGCGGATGGCGTCAATGTCCTCCTGCTGGTGCGCGGCGTCGCTGATGTACATGATGAAGCCGGCATGGCTCCCGTTGTTGTAATACTTGCGCCGGAACAGGGTGGCCGACTCGTTGAGCCAGGCCGCCTGCAGCGTGGCCAGGTATTCGGGCAGGCCGTACACCTCCTGATTGATATCGGCCTCCAGCAGGTGGAACACGCTGCCGCGCTTGAATTCGTGCTCGTCCTGCCAGCCGCGCACGAAGTAGTAGAGGTCCAGTTCCTCGCCGCGGCGCATGTACTTCGCCAACGCGTGTTTCAGACCCAGGTCGCGGCCCAGCATGTTCGGGGTGCGCTCCAGATAGGCGTTGCCGAAGGTGAGGTAGTCCAGCGCCAGCCGCTTGAAGGTCTCGCGGTCCAGCAGCTTGTGGGGCACGAACGTGCTGGCCAGCACGTTGCGTTTGAAGTAGAGCGCGGAACTGTGGTGCGTGGCCGAGCGAAACGAACGCGCCAGGCCGTCCCAGCTCACGGGCGGCTCGTACCACCGGCCATTGAGCCAGCTCTCGAAGTAGTCGAGGATTTCGCGGCCATCCATCACGGGCGTGGGATCGCCGAAGGTGAACGCTTCCACGCGCGCGGGCGGCGAGGCGCCGTCCGTGACGCTGGGTCCGGGCAAGGCCGCGGTGTCGGGGGTGGTCATTAGGTAATCTCCATGATCGAACGGTTGGCGGCCACGTCGCCTTCCAGCGGCTCGTTGTCCATCGCGTGCATGCACGCCCAGGCCAGGTCCGCGTGGCTCGTCGCTTCGCTTCGGCCGGCGGCGAAAGTGGCCTGCCGGCCGCTGGCGGTCAGAATCTTCTTGATGGCCAGGAACGCCTGCGCTATGTCCACGGCGCCGGCATCGAACTCCAGCCGTCCCTTGCTGATGACGCTCTTGGCTTTGAGCACCAGCCGGGTTTTGACCTCCACCGAGTAGTGGTAGCTGCGCGCCGCGGGAAAGAACTTTTTGACGAGCTGGAAAACGCCCTGTCCGATGCCCGTGGTATCGATGCCGATGTGGGCGACGTTGTAGGTTTGCGTGATCTTTTGGATGGCTTCCGCCTGGGCCTCGAAGTCCAAGCCTCGGAACTGCTGGCGGTGCAGCACGCGGAACTTGCCTCCGGGTGTTGACGGGGGAGCCAGGACCACCAGCGCGGCCGAGTCGCCCGTGTGGCTGGGGTCGTAGCCGACCCACACGGGCCGATAGCCGAAGGGGCGAAGCAGGAACGGTTTGAAGTCGGGCCATGTCTCCCAGGAATCGACCTGGCATCGCTGCAGCTCGGCCAGCGGAAACACGCTGTAGCTGTCATCGATGAACCCGCACATGAGCAGGTTCTCGAACTCGTCCGCGCTGTATTCGTTGCGCAGCTCGTCCAGATCGAACAGGTTGCAGCCGCCGCGCTGCGCGTCGATGATGTTGACGATCTGCCGCCAGATGCGGTCCTCGCCGGTGAAGCCTCCGCCCAGGTGGCCGTGCGACAGGTCCAGCGTGATGCGGTCGGCCTTGGCGCGCTTGCGGTTGTAGCGCTCGCCGCTCCACAGGGCATGCGCCGGGTGCTGGATGCTGCTGGGCGTGGAGAAGTAGGTCTTGCGCCAGTGCTTGTGCATGGCCATGCCCGACGCGACCTTGTTCAGCTCATCGAATTTGCGCGTCCAGAAGCACTCGTCAAAGTAGAAATTGCCGTGGTAGCCCTGCGCCGTCAGCGCATTGGTCCCCAGGAAATACAGGTGTGCGCCGTTGCTCAAAACGATGGGATCGCCCGACAGCTCCACGCCGCACGCCTCTTTCGCAAACGCGATGATGTACTGCTTGAAAATGTGCGCCTGGGCCTTGGACGCTGATAGAAAAATCTGGTTGCGCCCCGTCGCCAGCGCGTCGGCAAGCGCCTCCCGCGCGAAGTACCACGTGGCGCCGATCTGCCGCGATTTCAAAATGAACCGCGTGCGCTGGTCCATGTTGTCGCGCCACACCTGCTGATAGCCGAACAGGGAACCCGCGAACGCATCCAGCAGCATCTGGTGCTCGGTCTCGTCGAAGTGGTTGCGCTCGGGCCGCTTTTTCGGTTTCGCGTTGCGCCGCTCGATCGCCGGATTCAAGTCCGCGTCCTTGCCGGTCTTTTCGTACTTCTGCACGCGCGCCAGGCGCTCGATCTGCCGGCCCAGCAAGTCGATTTCCTTGAAATCGCCGCCGGTCTTGCCCTCCTTCATCACCAACTGCACGAGCCGCGTTTCGAGGGCCGCTTCCACGCGCTGCGCGGGCTGGGCCTTGTCCCAATCCTCCGCGTCTTTCCACCCCTGCACAGTGCTGCGCGGCTCTTGGATGTATTCGGCGATGGAAGACACGCGCCAGCCTTGCCAGTACAGATGCCGCGCAGCTCGGCGCTTGTCCGCCGCCATGCCATCGGCAGGCAGAACGGAGAACGGCGGGAGCTGATAGGCAGGCGCAGCGGCAGTCATGGGCACCGAGGTTATGGGCCGATCCACACGCGCGCGACCCCTGCGAACGCCCTTCCGGGTGTGCCCGGGCCGCACACATGCGGCATGCGTTGAAACCACGAGGCGCCGGCGAGACGATGGCGGCACACGCAACCAGCGAGCCCATTCCAACCCCGAGGACCCCGACACCATGGCCGACAAGACCGCCCCGAAATCCAAGTTTTTCCGCGTTGCGACCGAAGGCGCGACCACCGATGGCCGCACCATCGACCGCGCCTGCATCGACCAGATGGCCACCAACTTCGACCCCAAGAAATACGGCGCCCGCGTCTGGCTGGAGCACTACCGCGGCGTGATGCCTGACAGCCCGTTCAAGGCCTACGGCGACGTGTTGGCGGTCGAGGCGCGCGACGTGGAAGACGGCAAGCGCGCCCTGTTCGCTCAGATCGCCCCGCTGCCCGAGCTGGTGGCCATGAACAAGGCCAAACAGAAGATCTACACCAGCGTGGAAATCCACCCCAAGTTCGGCGACTCGGGCCAGGCCTATCTCACCGGTCTGGCCGTCACCGACAGCCCGGCGAGCCTGGGCACCGACGTTCTCACCTTCGCGCAGCAGAAGCCGAGCGCGAGCCCTTTCACTGGCCGCAAGTCGGACCCGTCGGCGCTTTTCAGCGAGGCGGTGGAGGTTGCCCTCGAATTCGAGGATGCACCGGAAGCCTCAGGCCTGGGCGCCCTGTTCGCCGACGGGATGAAGGCCATCAGCGAGAAGTTCAAGGCGCGGGGCAAAGGCGACGACGCCCGCTTCGCCCAGGTGCTGGAGGGCTTCCAGCAGTTCTCCGACCTGGCCGAAGACCTGGCCGAGCGCCACGACGCCCTGCAGGCTTCGCACGATGCCCTCGCCAAGAACTTCGGCGCGCTGGACGCCAAGCACGCGGCCCTGCTCAAAACGCTGGAAGGCACGCCCGCCGGCAACCACACGCAACGCCCGGCAGCGGCCGGCGGAAACGGCCGCGTCCTGACCGACTGCTGAGCGCCCAACCTTTCAATTCAAACGGAAAAATCCATGCATAACGATACCCGCGTTCTCTATAACGAATACCTCGCCAGACAAGCGCAGCTGAACGGAGTGTCCAGCGCCTCCCAAGGCTATTCGGTTACGCCGACGGTGCAACAAATTCTGGAGGACAAAATCCAAGAGTCGAGCGAGTTCCTCGGCAAGATCAACATGGTGCCCGTGCGCGAGAAGTCGGGCGCGAAATTGGGACTGGGGATCAACGGTCCCGGTGCAGGCCGAACGAACACCGAAGTGCGGGACCGCCAGCCGCGCGACTTGCACACCCTGGATTCCACCGGCTACTCGTGCGAGCAGACCGAGTTCGACACTTACATCCGGTATGCAACGCTGGACGCGTGGGCGAAGTTCAAGGACTTCCAGACCCGCGTGCGGAATCAGATCATCCAGCGTCAAGCCCTGGACCGCATGGTCATTGGCTTCCATGGCGTGAGTGTTTCCCCTGACTCCGACTTGCTGGCAAATCCCATGCTGCAAGACGTGAATAAGGGATGGCTGCAGCACCTTCGCACTGATGCGCCGTCACGTGTCATGCAGGAAGTAAAGCCTGGCAGCGGCGCAGTCAAAATTGGTGCTGGTGTTGGCATCGCGGACGGCTACAAGAACATTGATGCGCTGGTCTTCGACGCGATCAGGTTGATGGACCCTTGGTATCACAACAATCCGCGCGTGGTGTGCATGCTGGGGCGCACGTTGCTGGATGACAAATACTTCCCGCTCATCAACACCCAGCAAACGCCGTCGGAAACGCTTGCCGCCGATATCGTCGTCAGTCAAAAGCGCGTGGGCGGGTTGCAAGCCGTGGCGCTCCCCTATTTCCCTGACAACACGCTGCTCATCACCACGTACGACAACCTGTCCATCTACTGGCAGGAATCGGCACGTCGCCGCCGCACGGAAGAAAACGCCAAGCGCAGCCGCATCGAAAACTACGATTCGTCGAACGACGCCTACGTGGTCGAAAACTACGGCCTAGCGGCGATGGTCGAGAACATCCAGTTCGTCGGCTGAGCGCGCACGGGAGACGGACCGCCATGACGACACCCGCACGACGCCATCAAATGCGCGTCCTGGCCGAGCAAGCGGCCAAGGCCGCACCGCCCGGCGATGAAGTGGTCGGAAGCGCCTACGAGCTGATGCTCGCGCAGCTCTACGACCACCGCCGCACCCTCAAGGCCATCCAGTCCGTGGAGCGCAAGATCGAGGCCAAGCGCGCCTTTCTGCCGCTGTACGAAGACTGGCTCACGGGCGCCCTGGCCGGGGGCCAGGGCGGCCAAGACGTAGTGCTCACGTCGCTGATGGTGTGGCACTTCGATTGCGGCTCCTGGGCGCGCGGTATGGAGTTGGCCGCTTACGCGCTGGCCCATGGACTCACGCTGCCGGACCAGTACAACCGCGACCTCACCACGCTGCTGATCGATGAAGCCAGCACCGCAGCCCTCGCCGGCAAGCTCGTGGGCGACGAAGCCATGCGCGTGCTGGCCGAAGTGGACCAGCTCACGGACGGGCGCGACGCGCCGGACCAAGCGCGGGCCAAGCTGCACAAGGCCATCGGCTACGCGCTCATGGGCAAGAGCCCGACCCATGAGCCCGACCTGGCGACGCTGGACCTCTCCCGCGCCCACCTGGCCATGCAGCAATTGCAACGCGCCCACGAACTGTTCGCGCAGGTGGGCGTGAAAAAAGACATGGAACGGTTGGAGCGCCGCCTCAAGGCCGACGCCCCGACCACCTGACCGAGCGTACCCCGCACCCTGGCGGCTCCGGTGTCTGCCCCATTGCCAAGCCACAAGCGCGGCACGCAAGGCCGACACCGGACCACCGCCACCTCATTTCCTGACCCATCGCCATGACCTTCATCACCACTGCCAACCCGCCCGCGCGCGGCGAGGAAGCCGCTCCCGCGAACGACCCGTGGTTTCCCGCCGTGTCGCCCGACGAAGTGCGCGAGGCTGCGCTGCTGGACGGCACCGTTACGCCTGTGCGGCTGCGCCATGCGTTGATCGAGGCCATGGATACCGTCAACGGCGAGTTGGCCGCGTTCCGGGCGCAGCAGGAAGCGGCCGGGCATGCATCGCTCGCCGCCATCCCTGCGGGACAGCTCGCGGGCCGGTCGGTCAACGTCGTGCGCTACCACCGCGCGATCAATGCCTGCGTGCAAGCGCTGGTCGCTGAGGCCCACCGCGATATCGACACCACGCCCCACAGCGACGGCAAAGGCGACCGCATCCGCGAGCGCCTGGGGGAAAAGATCGACGCCCACCGGCAGGCCATGCGCTGGGCGATATCCGACCTCCTGCGCATCCGCCGCACCACGGTGGAATTGATCTGATGCAGGCCATCGCCCGCGACCGCGAAACGCTGGATGCGCTGTGCCTGCGCGTGCTCGGCCGAACCGCGGGCGTGGTCGAAGCCACGCTCGCCCTGAATCCTGGGCTCGCCGCCCAAGGTGCGCAGCTCACCGCCGGCACGGCGGTGCAGCTCGCCGACCTCCCCGAAACCCCCACCCTGCCCACCGTCAATCTGTGGGACTGATCCATGCCTGCAACTCCTATTCCCCGCGGTATCCGCAACCACAATCCCGGAAACATCGACCGGACCGCAGATCGGTGGCAAGGGATGGCCGCCGACCAAAGCAGCGACCCCCGCTTCGTCGTTTTTTCAGAGCCGAAATGGGGCCTGCGCGCGCTCGCCAAAGTGCTGTTGTCGTACCAGCGTAAGTACGGGCTGCGCACGCCCGCGGCCATCATCGGCCGGTGGGCGCCGCCATCGGAAAACGACACCGCCGCCTATGCCCGCCAGGTCGCCCGCGCGCTGGGCGTCGGTGTGGATGACCGCATCGACCTGCAGGACGCCGACACCCTCGCGCGCATCCTGCCGGCCATCGTCGCCCACGAAAACGGCCAGCAGCCCTACGCCCCCGATCTCATCGCGCAAGCCGTTGGCCTGGCACTGGAGTGAGGCGTGGAACCTCCTGACCTCAACAGTGTGCCGGGCGGCCCATTCGCCGCGTTGAGCGCAGCGGCGGCGGCCATCGCCGGCGGCGCCGTCGTGTTTCGCCAGTGGCTGAGCCGCGGAGCGGCCGACCGGGCAGACGACGCCGGGCGCGTGTCCGCCATCAACGTCTACAAGGAACTGCTGGAAGCCGAGCGGCTGGCGCGCGCGGAGGCGGACAAGCGCGCCGATGGCTTCGCCAAAGAGCGAAACGATGCGGTGACCGCGCTCGGGGAACTGCGCGGGCAGCTCGCCGCCATGTCCCGACAACTGGAAGACCAAAACGCCGAGCTGGGCGCCCTGCGCGAACAGGTCCGGGCACTCAAGGAGCAAATCGATGCAAAGCCATGAACGGGTGGGTCGATACCGAGCCATCGCCGCGGCCGCCGTCATGTTGGTGGGCATGGTCGGGATGGTCGGAGGCGGCGCAGGCCTGGGCTACTGGGCCGGCGTGGAGCGCATGCGCGGCATGCTCGCGGAAGACCGGGAAGACCACCTGGGCGAAATCGCGCGCCTGCAGGAGGCGAACCGCATCGCATTGCAGGCGCTGACGGGCCGGGTGGCGCATGCCGCCGACCGAAGCGCCGAGGCGGCCGATACCGCGTCGGCCGCTGCAGAGACGGCGCAGGCCGCCGCGGCCACGGCCGGCAAGGTCGCCAAGGCGGCAGGCATGCCTGCTGCGGCCTTGGAGCACGACCGCCGAGCCATCAACACCACCATCAACCGGGCCAACGCCCGCATCGCAGGAGAAGCCGCAAAATGAACCGCCTTGCCTCGATTGCTGTTCTTGCCTTGGCCGGCTGTGCCGCACCTGCTGCACCGCCCCAGCCCGATCCCGATCCCGTCCCAGCACCCAGCAGCGCCGCGCCGCGCGACTGCCCCCCCCTACCGATCTTGCGCGCGGGCGCCTCCAGCCTCGAACGCCGCGTGCACACCCAAACGATCGTGCGCATGTATGCCGACTGTGCAGGCGCCGGGGACGCGCAGTGATCCTCTCCAACCTCAAGGCCTACGCCTGGCAGCTCGCGGCGCTGGCGCTCGCTGTCGCGTTGCTCGCACAAACCAGGGCGCGCCACGTGGCCGAACTCGATGCCGCAACCACACGCACCACGCTATCGGCCGAGCGTGAACGCGCATCGTCCGCCGCGCTCGCGCAATCCGAAGACCACCGCAGAAAGGAAAAGGAACTCCGCAATGGACACGACCGAATCGAAGGCGCCACCCAGGCCGAGCTGCTGGAGGCTCGCGCCAGCGCTGAGCGCGCTGTTGCTGCTGGCGACCGGCTGCAGCGCGACCTCGCCGGCTATCTCACCGCCCACCGTCAGCGCGCCCTCGCTGCCGCCGCTGCCGGCCAGTGCGAGACAGACGCCGGCCCCGTCGATCTGCTCGCCGAGCTGCGCCGACGCGCTGACCAGCGAGCGGGAGCACTGGCGGCAGTCGCTGACGATGCCCGCATCCGCGGCGCCGCCTGCGAGCACGCCTACGATGCCGCAGTCGCCACCTTGAACAAGCCTGGACCCGATGCTCAAGCCCGGTAGCCTGCGCGACCACCTCACGCGGGCATTGCCCGAGCTGGCGCGCGACCCGGGCAAACTGGTGGTCATGATCCGGGCCGGCAGCACGGCGACGCGCGCCACCGGCACGCTGGCATTCGAATACGCCTACACCCTGCAGGTCCTGGTGCTGGACTACGCCGGCCACGCGGACGCGGTGATCGTGCCCCTGCTGATGTGGCTGCAGGTGAATCAGTCCGACCTCATCGACCACCCCGAAAAGCAGCGCAAGGCCCTGCGGTTCGACGTGGAGTTTCTGAGCGCCACCACCGTGGACCTCGCCGTCGAAATCGACCTGACCGAATCGGTGATCGTGCGCCCACGCGCCGACGTGGCCGGCGGCCTCGATGTGATCCACATCGAGGAACCGCCACACCCAACGTACCGGCCCATCCCTGAGCAATGGTCGCTGTGGCTGCGCGACCAGAAGCTCGCGGAGTGGACCCACGATCCCAGGCCCTGACCATGGACGATCTGCAACGCCTGGAAGACTGGGTGGCGCCGCTGCTGGCGCGCCTGAGTGCTCCTGAGCGGCGCGCGCTCACCCGCACCGTGGCTCGGGAACTGCGCAAGAGCAATGCCGCCAGCATGCGCGACCAGCAAGCGCCGGACGGCACCGCCTGGACGCCACGGAAAAACAAACTGCGCGACCAGCGCGGCGCCATCCGGGCCAAGGCGCAGGCCATGTTTGTGAAGATGCGCGCGGCGAAGTACCTGCAGGCGCGCGGCACGCCCGACGAAGCCGTGGTGCAATTCGCCGGCCGCGCGGACCGCATCGCCCGCGTGCACCACTTCGGCCTGCGCGACCGCGTGAAGCCAGGAGGGCCGGAATACGACTACCCAGCCCGACCCCTGCTGGGCATCACGGATGCACAGATGGAACGTGTGCGCGACCTCCTGATGCAGCACCTCGCGACCAAGGGCTGACCGGACCGCAAAAGCCGCCTGTGTGCGGGCCGCACACACCGGGCAGCGCGCGACTTTTCGCGCGTGCGTGGGCACCATCAACGGCATGGATCGCCCCGACTCTCAGCCGACCTCACCGCTCGAAATCCTGCGCCGCCTGGAGAACCTGCTGCGCCTCGGAACGGTGGCCGAGGTGGACCACGAAGCCGCGCGGTGCCGTGTGCGGACCGGCAACCTCACAACCAACTGGGGCCCCTGGCTGAGCCTGCGCGCGGGTGGGCCCAATGGCCGCCAATGGTGGGCGCCCGTCGTCGGCGAGCAATGCCTGCTGCTGTCGCCCGGCGGTGACCTGGCCAACGCGGTGACCCTGTGCGGCATCGCCTGCGACCCCATGCCTGCTGGTAGCGCCTCCCCGACCGAATGCCGCACTGATTGGAGCGCTACCGATCACCTCACGCACGATCGCGCAGGTGGCGACCTCGTGATCGAATGCGCGCGCTCCATCACCCTGCGCGTTGGCGCGACCGTCCTGCGCCTCACGCCGGACGGCGCCACCATCACGCCCGACCTTGTGGCCGCGGATCGCGTCAGCCTGGTGCAGCACGTGCACACCGAGGTGCGCAAAGGCCAGGACAACACGGGCGCGCCGCTGTGAATCGCACCACCGGCCGCTCGCTCGCCGGCCTGGAGCACTTGCGCCAGTCCGTGGGCGACATCCTCACCACGCCCATCGGCTCGCGCGTGATGCGCCGCGAGTACGGCTCCCTGCTGCCCGAGCTGATCGACCAGCCCGACAACCCGGCCACGCAGATCCGCGTCTTCGCCGCCGTGGCGGGCGCGCTGATGCGTTGGGAGCCACGTCTGCGGCTCACGCGCGTGTCCATCACCCGCGATGCGCCCGGCCGCGCCGAGGTGCTGATCGATGCCATGCGCCTGGACACGCCCCGCCAGCCGCAACCGCTCACCTTGCGGGTGCCTGTGGGCCTGCGACAAGGGAGCGCCGCATGAGCGAACCGGACCTGGCGCAGCTCGCGCCCCCGAACGTCGTGGAGGCGCTGGACTTCGAGTCCATCCTCTCGGCGCACCGGGCCGATCTGATCGCGCGCTACCCCGCCGCGGCCGACGTGCTGCAGCTCGAATCCGAGCCGCTGGCCAAGCTGCTGGAAGCGCACGCCTACCGCGAGCTGCTGTACCGGCAGCGCGTCAACGATGCCGCCCGGGCCTACCTGCTCGCCTATGCCAGCGGCTCCGACCTCGACCACAAGGGCGCGTTCTACGGCGTCCCGCGGCTGGCCGGCGAAGACGACGCGCGCTACCGCAAGCGCATCCAGTTGCGCATCCGCTCCCTGGCCGGCAGCGGCACGCGCGAGCACTACGAGCTGGGCGCCCTGACCGCATCGCAAAACGTGTATGACGCCGTGGCCACGCAACCGCGGCCCGGCCAGGTCCTCGTGCTGCTATGGCTGCACGATGCCACCCAAGCCGCGGACACTCTCGCCACCGTGTTGGCGGCCCTCAACGCGGAGAATGCCCGCCCCTTGGGCGTGCCGGTGTCCGTGGCCACGGCCCGGCCGCGGGCCATCGACGTGACGGCCACGCTGCGACGCGAGGCCGGAGCGCCGCTCAACCTGGTGGCGCAGATCGCCGACGCGCTGCCGGCAGCGCTGGCAGCCTACGCGCGCCTGGGCCGTGCCGTGCCCCGTAGCTGGGTCACAACGCGCCTGCACGTCGCGGGCGTTGCCAGCGTGTCCTACCCGGACCCCACCGCGCCCGCGGAACTCACCGCCCTGGCCAGCGACGAATACCCGGTGCTCGGCACCCTGCAGCTCGTGGACGGTGGGCTCGCATGACGCCCAGCGCACCCATGCCCCGCCGGCACCTCCTGCCGCCCCAATCCACAGCATTGGAGCGGGCGGTCGATGAAACCTCGCCCGCGTGGGACGGCATCGCCGCCGCGTTCACCCCGCCCAGCGTGGGCGAGCCAGCCACGTTCGCGCCCTGGCTCGCCGCGGAATACGAGCTGGCAGAGTTCGCGCCGTACTTCGAGGGAACCGCCGAGCTGATCGCCAACGGCCTGCGCTGGCTGTTCGAGCGCGGCACCGCCGCTTCAGTGCTGCGCGCCCTGTCGTGGGTGGGCTTTCCGGATGCGCGGGTCGAAGAAGACGGCCCCTACCTCCACATCCACACCGGCCGCATCCCCACCGATGCGGAAATCGCCCACCTGGCACACGTGGTGCGGGCGTCCATCCCGGCGCACGTGTCCCTGTACCGAGCCGTGCACGGCCTGGACTGGCGCCCGCTGGTCCTGGACCGCGGCCCGGCCCTGGACGCGGGGATGCTCGATGGCTACTCGGGCGTGATGGGCGACAGCGGCGTGGTGCTGTCCTTCGGCCAGCGCCGCGGCGCTTTGCTGCCTTCGTCGCCCGTGGCAACGCCCCAGGGGAGTACCGAGCAAACCCGGGTGTCAGTGTCCCGCTACGACGACATGCCGCTGCTCGATGCATGGCGGCTGGACTCCCGTGTCCTGGCCGGTGTGTCGGGCGGTGTCATGGAGATCTCCATCCACGCGAGCGAGGCGCCGCAGCCAGGCGGGGGCACGTCCGGACTGCAGGCGACCCGCGCCGGCCTGGCCGCATGGACGGCGCCCGCCCCCATCGGCGCACGCATCGAGGCCCGCAGCGATTTCGCGCCCATCCCCGTGCACCCGCCGCGCCGTTGGGGCGGCCCGTGGGGCGGCCCATGGCGACAGAACTTCTACTTCACATCACGCGAGGAATAAAACATGGCCGTCTTGCAAGAAGCGGGGCGCATCGCGCTCGCCCGCGCCGTCGCCGCCCAGCCGATTTACCTGGCCTGGGGCCGGGGCCGCCCCGAGTGGGATGCCCAAGGCATCGAACCCGAGCCCACCAACGCCGGCGGCCTGGTGGACGAAATCGGCCGCCGGATGCACACCTCCATCGGCTACGTGCTGCCGGCGCAAGACGGCGAGATCGAGCTGCCAGACCGCAGCCGCTACACCACCAGCGCCACGCCGACGAAATGGCTGCACGTGCGGTGGACCTTCGATTTCACGGACGCCGCCGGCGAGACGGTGCGCGAGCTGGGGGTGTTCCTCGGTGGAACCCAGGTGCCGGGCCTGCCAGCGGGCCAGCGCTACTTCACCGCCGCCCAGGTCGCCACGCCCGGCGACCTCTACACGCTCGAGCGCCACGAGCCGTTCAAGCGCGCCGGCGGCACGCGCCAAGCACAGGAATTCGTGCTGCCCTTCTGAACCAATCCCCATGACCATCTACAACCATTTCCGTCCCGAAGACAACGTCGAGGCCATCCAGTTCCGCCAGGACAAGGTGCTGCAGTCCGCGGAACTCAACGCGGTGCAGTCCGCAGCCCAGGCGCGGCTTCAGGGGATTGCCGACGCCCTGCTCAAAAACGGCGACGTGATCCGGGATGCTCGAATCGTCGTGAATGCCGACACCGGCGCCACCGTCGCGCAGGCCGGCGCGATCTACCTGCAGGGCGCCGTGCGCGGGGTGCCGCCCGCCGCCCTGTCCATCCCGGTGGTGGGGGTCGTCAACGTGGGGATCTACCTCCGCTCGTCCGTCGTCACCGAGCTGGAAGACCCCTCGCTGCTCAACCCCGCTGTGGGCTCGCCTGCTCACCAGCAACCGGGCGCGCAGCGCCTGGTGGTCGCCCCAGTCTGGGGTTATGCGGGCGACGGTCAGCCCGGCGACTTCTTTCCGGTGTGGACGGTGGAGGATGGCTATGTGCGCTCCAAGGAACCGCCGCCGAACCTCGATGCAATCACCCAGGCGCTGGCGCGATACGACGTCGACTCCGCGGGCGGAACCTACATTGTTGAAGGCCTCGCCGTTGACATGGCCGCCGATCTGCCAACGGGCGAACAGGTATACACCGTCGCCGAAGGGCGCGCCCGCGTGGCCGGATATGGCCACACGCTGCAGACCTCACGCCGACTGGTCACCGCTGCCGTTGCCGACTTGCTGACGGTGGACAGCGAGCCGCATCTGTCGGCGACCGACGGCGCCCAGCGCATCGACCTGGGCCGCCCACCCTGCAAGGGCATGCCGGTGGTGCGCATCACCGCTCGCCGCACGGTGCAGATCGTGCACGGCGGATTCTCAGGCGCGGCCGATCCCCTGCCTGACCCGAGCGTCGTGCAGCTCGAATCGGTCAAACAGGCGGGCAACGCGTTCGCCAAGGATGCCGACTACAAGCTGACCGGCGGACAGGTGGACTGGAGCCCGAACGGTGCCGAGCCAGCACCCGGCAGCACCTACGAAGCCACCTACCTCTACATCAAGAATGCGGCGCCCACCGCGGCGGACGCGCGCGGCTTCACGGTTTCCGGCGCGATCGCGGGAACGATGGTGCTGGTGACCTACGAGCAGCAACTGCGCCGCATCGACCGGCTGTGCCTGACGCGCGACGGCGCGTTCGTCTGGGTGCGGGGCATTGCCAGCGCCTGGACGCCGACCGCGCCCGTGGTGCCCGACGACATGCTCGCGCTGGCGAGCGTGTACCAGACCTGGGACAGCGACCGGCGCGTGGTGGCCGACGGCGTGAAAACCGTCCCCATGCAGCAGCTCGCCGGCGAGCGTCGCCGCGTGGACGGCATCATCCTGGACCTCGCAGAGCTGCGCCTGGCCACCAGCGCCCAGGGCCTGGACTCGGGCGTTAAAAAAGGCCTGTTCGCGGACCCCTTCCTGTCGGATGCCCAGCGCGATGCCGGCCTGCCCCAAACCGCAGCCATCGTCCACGGATCGCTGCAGTTGCCCATCACCAGCACCGTGCACCAGCTCGGGCGCAACATCTCCGATCGCATCGCGCCGGCGCACACGTACCGGATCGTGCTGTCGCAAACGCTGCGCACCGGCTCCATGCAGGTCAACCCCTACATGGCGTTCGATCCCATCCCGGCCGCCGTGGCGTTGACTCCCAATGTGGACCGCTGGACCGACGTGTCCACCGTCTGGAAGTCGGCGGTCACCGAGCGGCTGTATGCCGGCTCGGGCAGCGTCAGCACACTGGCCGGCGCGAGCACTGCCACCCGCGTGCTGTCCGAAGAGTCCCGGCCGCTGGAGACCCTGCGGTCCATCACCGTGCGATTCGACATCGCGGGCTTCGGCCCGGGCGAACCCCTGGGCGCGGTGACCTTTGACGGAATCCCCGTGGTGGCCCAGCCGCTGGCCGGCGGCGCGCTCATCGCATCGTCCCAGGGCGCGCTGGCCGGCACGTTCGCCATTCCTGCCGGCGTGCCTGCGGGCACCAAGGCCGTGCTGTTCTCCGGCACGCTCGGCAGCAAGGGTTCGCAGACGTTCATGGGCCAGGGCACCGCCATGCTGCGCACGCAGCAGAGCGTGACGACGGAAACGTGGGCCCTGTCCAACCCGGTGCCCGCAGTGGTCACGGGCGGCGCAGTGTTCGGCCCCAGCGGTGCGGGCTCCACGCCCGTGCAGAACTCCAGCAAGTGCTCGAAGTGGCTGTACGACGGCTATTTCGACCCGCTCGCGCAAACCTTCGTGTGGGACGAAACGGGGCAGTGCTGCGGTGCCAAGCTGTGGTTCACGGCCAAGTCCGGCCCCGTCGTCGTGCAGGTGCGCGAAACGAGCAACGGCGTGCCCACCCAGGCGGTGGTGGCCGAGCAACGGGTGGCACCCGAGGCCATCGCACTGGGCGGCGCAGAGACGGTCATCGCCTGGACCCCGGTGGTGCTGCAGGGCCGGCGCGAATACGCCCTCGTCGTGCTGTGCGACGACGCCATCACCGCAGTGTCGGTGGCCGAGCTGGGCAAGCAAGACCCGGTGGCTGGCTATGTCACGAGCCAGCCGTACCAGGTCGGCGTGCTGCTGTCCTCGTCCAACGCGAGCACCTGGACCCCGCACCAGGACCGCGACCTCGCCTTCGCGCTGCTGGCGCCGAGGTACACGGAGACGGAGCGCGTCATCGACCTGGGAACCGCCGACGTGGTGGACGCCACGGACCTGATGGTCCTCGGCTTTGCGGAACGGCCTTCGGCCGCCGCCAACCTCACCTTCGACGTGGAGTTCCCCGCGTCGATGCAAAGCGAGGTCGTGCGTCTGACCGACGGCCAGGTCGTCTGGCTCGCCGCGCCCTTCACCGGGCAGCTCAAGGTGCGCGCACGCATCACGGGCGACGTGAGCGCGGCGGCCGTGCTCGGCCCCGGGGTGCAATTGATCGCCGGTCACATCGAGCCCACCGGGACCTACATCACGCGCACCGTGAACGCCACCGGCGCGACGCGCGTGAAGATGGTCTATGAGGGCGACATTCCGGGCGGCGCGTCCGTACAGGTGCACGCGCAGACCACCGCGGCCAATGCGCCATGGGTGGCCGTGCCCTACGTGTCGGCCGCGTCCAACGCGGCGGGCGTGCGCGAGATCACCCACGAGCTGGCCGGCCTGGCCAACGCCACGGGCCTGCGCGTTCGGCTGACGCTCACGGGCGGTACCACGGCGCGCCCCTTCGTCCGCAACCTGCGCGGCGCCGTGCTGTAAGGAATCGACCATGCCCAGTCCCATCCTTGGCCAGCCGGTGGACGAGCGCACCGACGTGCTGGCGCTGCCCCTGCCGAGCCTGTCCAACTTCACCGAAGACGACGTGCCCCGCGTGCGCGAGGCGTTCGAGCTGATCGATGCCGGCGTGCACCTGCTGTCGCTGGAGTTGGACACGAAGGCCGACGGTGCGGCCACCGCCCAGGCGCTGGCCCAGCGGGCCACGACGGCGCAGCTCCAAGCGCTCGCCCTGGTGGCGGGGTCCAAGCTGCCCGCCGACTTTTCCACGCTCGCGCCTGCGGGGGCGCTGGACGGCCTCGAACTGGTGGCCCTCGCCAAGGCCGGCGCCACCGCCCGCGCCACCGTGGCCGGCCTGATGGCATGGCTTCGCACCCAGGACGGCACTTGGACGCTGGCACAGAAGTTCCCCGCCGGCCTGCAAACCCCCTCGCTCAATGGGGGGCAACTGGCTGGCCTCCGAAACAAGATCATCAACGGCCGGTTCGATCTGGTGCAGCGCGGCACGTCGTTTGCCACGCCGGCGGGCGGGGCCTACGGACTCGATCGCTTCTGCCACGTCAACACCACCGGCGCGGCCTACACGGTGTCGCAGGAGGCCGACGCGCCGCCGGGTGGCGAATTCCGCGCATCGATGCGCTACACGGTCACCGCCGCGGACGCGAGCATCACGGGCGCCAAGCAGTGCCTGGTCCGTTACTGGGTCGAGGGGTTCGACGCCCGCGACCTGATCGCCCGACCATTCGCTCTGTCCTTCTGGGTGCGCTCGGCTGTGGTGGGAACCCATTGCATCAGCCTGAAAAACACCGCAAACGACCGCTCGCTCGTGCTGCCGTTCACTGTGGCGGCGGCAAACACGTGGACCCGTGTGGCGCTGAGCGTGCCGCAGGGTCTCATCACGGCCGGCGGCTGGAACTGGACCAATGGCCAGGGCCTGGGCCTGGACTTCATCCTCGCCGCTGCCCCCCAGTTCCAAGGCGCTGCGGGCGAGTGGCTCGCAGGAGGCGTGCTGTCCACCGCCCAGCAAGTCAACGTGTTGGGCACCGTCGGGAATGTGTTCGCGGTCACGGGCATCCAGCTGGAGGCAGGCAATCGAGAGACGGCCTTCGAACATCGCCCCGTCGCGCTGGAGGCGGCGCTTGCCGGCAGGTACTTCGAGGTGCTCAACAACGCGAACGCCTATGCCTACGGCATGGGCATGGTCCCCAACAGTACGCAGGTGTGGGTTCCGCTCCCGTATGCGGAAAAGCGCGCGGCCCCGACCATCTCGTTCCCGGGTGCCATCGACAAGTTTCAATTCCAAATCGGGAGCGGGACGGCCTCCTGCACCTCGCGGCCCTTCGCCAGCTCGACGGGCACGAAGGCGGCCTTCCTCATCCTGCCGAGCACCAGCGCCGGGTTGTCGTCGGACAGCAAAGCATGCCTGGCCCTGCTGGCGGCCGATGCGCGCATCGAAATCTCTGCGGAATTGTGAACATGGCCGACTACCAACTCACGGCGACCGCCATCGTCATCCGCACCGCAGACGGTGCGTGCATCCCCACCGACCCGGAAAACCGGGACTACGCGGCCTACGTCGCGTGGTGCGCGGCAGGCAATGAGCCGCTGCCCTACGTGCCCCCGCCCCCGCCCCCGGCGCGCGTCCCTGACGAGGTGTCGATGGGGCAGGCCCGGCTCGCCCTGCACGACATGGGCAAAACGGCGGCCGTCGAAGCCGCGCTCAACGCCCTGCCCGAGCCCGACAGGGCCCGGGCGCGCATCGAGTGGGACTTCCGCCCGAGCGTGCGCCGCGACAGCCCGCTCGTGGCCCAGCTCGGCGCGGCACTGGGCCTGGACACCGCAGCGCTCGACGCGCTGTTCATCCACGCCGCGACCCTGTAACCGCAACCCTCAAAGACCATGACCACCACCGCCTTCCTCTTCGCCGCCCTCGCCCTCGTGCTTGCCTGGTGCCTCGTTCCTTCGCTATGGGTGCTGACCCTGCCGGGCGTACCGACGCACCACCGGACAGCCGCCGCCCGCTCGTTCCTGGGCGCCTCGTTGCGCGGCCTGCTGATGCTCCCCGCCGATCTGCTCGCGCCCCTCGTCGTACCGCTTGCACTGTTGCAGACCCGGTGGGAAGACGAAGCACTGCCACGCTGGGCGCGCTGGTGGGGCAATGACGTGGGCATCAACGGCGACAAGTTCGACTGGGTGCCAGACCCCGTTACCGGCGTGGGAGTGGCGCAGCCTGTGCCGCTGGAAGACACACCCGCCGCCCGAGCGCTGTGCTACTGGGCACCTGGTCACCACCCGCGCAGCCGCTGGGCGCGCTGGATCTGGCTCGGCCTGCGCAATCGCGCTTCGGCCCTCGCGCTGCAGCTCGGCCACGCCGCCGACTACCGCCAGCCGGTGGACACGTGGGGCGACCCGGCCACGGGCCGCGGCCATGCCGGCTGGGTGCTGCGCCACCACGCCGGTGCCTACCAGCTCCACGCCACCCGCCGCGTCGGCTCCATCTGCCTGCGCACCAACTACGGCCACAAAGTGGACTTCACCACCTGGGGCCGCCCGGTGCTGCCCGTCGTGTGCATCGCCCTGTCCGCCCTGGCTTGGAAGGCCGAGCCATCGCCGGCCGCACAGTCCTGACCCCTCACCCCTCCCACCTCAAACCCTGGAGCAATCACCCATGGCCACCGCCTCTTACCACCACGGCGTCCGAGTCGCCGAAATCAACGAAGGCACCCGCAGCCTGCGCATTCCCTCCACCGCCGTGATCGGTCTCGTGGCCACCGCCTCGGATGCGGACGGCACGGCCTTCCCGCTCGATACGCCGGTGCTGGTGACCAACATCGACGCGGCCATCGCCAAGGCCGGCAAGCTGGGCACGCTGGCCCAATCGCTGGACGCCATCGCGGACCAGTCGCGCCCCCTGCTCGTGATCGTGCGCGTGGCCGATGGGGTCGGCGCCGACGCCGAGGCCAAGGCGGCCGACCTGCAAAGCAAGGTCATCGGCGGCAACGTGGACGGCAAGCGCACGGGCCTGCAGGCCCTGCTGGCCGCGCAGGTGCAGCTCAAGGTCAAACCGCGCATCATCGGCGCGCCCGGCCTCGATACGGAGGCGGTCACCACCGAACTGGTCAAGGTCGCCCAGCGCCTGCGCGCCATGGCCTACGCGGACACGCCGGCCGAAGACGTGGCCGGCGCCCTCGCCTACCGCCAGAAATTCGGCGCGCGCGAGTTGATGCTGCTGTGGCCGGCATTCAAGCGCTGGGACACCGCGACGAACCAGGTGGTGACGGCGCCTGCCAGCGCCTACGCGCTGGGCCTGCGCGCCCGCATCGATCAGGAGACGGGCTGGCACAAGACCCTCTCCAACGTCGCCATCAACGGCGTGATCGGCCTGTCCAAGGACGTGCATTGGGACCTGCAGAGCCCGGACACGGACGCGGGCCTGCTCAACGCCGCCGGCATCACCACGCTGATCCAGCAAAACGGCTATCGCTTCTGGGGGTCGCGCACCTGCAGCGACGACGAACTCTTCGCCTTCGAGAGTGCCACGCGCACCGCCCAGGTGCTGGCCGACGTGATGGCCGAGGGCCACATGTGGGCGGTGGACAAGCCGCTGCACCCCCACCTGGCGAAAGACATCATTGAAGGCATCAGCGCGCGCCTGCGCAGCCTCAAGGCCGAGGGCTATCTGCTGGGCGGCTCGGCCTGGCTGGACGTGGCAGTCAACGAAACGGCCACGCTGAAGGTGGGCAAGCTGACCATCGACTATGACTACACGCCCGTTCCGCCGCTGGAAGACCTGAGCCTGCGCCAGCGCATCACCGACCGCTACTTCGGCGACTTCGCCGCGCTGGCCACCAGCACCGCGGCCACCGCCTGATCCCCCCACCGCCCCAAAGAATCTAGGAGAACCCCATGGGACTGCCCCGCAAACTCAAGCACTACGCGCTCTTCCAAGACGGCATTTCGCACGTCGGCGAAGTGCCGGAAATCACGCTGCCCAAGCTCACGCGAAAGATGGAGGATTACCGCTCGGGCGGGATGAACATGCCCATCAAGTCGGACTTCGGCATGGATGCCATGGAGATGGAATGGACCGCCGCCGGCTACATGCGCGAGCTGTTCCTCTCCTGGGGCGCCGCGCGCCATGACGCGGTGCTGCTGCGCTTCGTCGGCGCCCTGCAGCGCGACGACGCCGAGGCCGTGGACTCCCTCGAAATCACCGTGCGCGGCCGGCACGTCGAACTGGACCCCGGCAACGCCAAGCCCGGCGACCAGACCGCCTTCAAGGTCAAGAGCGCCATCAGCTACTACAAGGTCGTGCTCAACGGCGAGACGCTGATCGAGATCGACGCGGTGAACCTGATCGAGATCGTGGGCGGCGTGGACCGCCTCGCCGAAGTGCGCTCCATCCTGGGCATGTAAGACCGGCCCTCCAACCTCCCACCATCCATCTGCCATCCCATGACCGAGCAAACCACCCCAACCGAATCCCTGTCCACCAGCACCGAAGGCGCGGTGCCCGCCGCGCTCGCGCCGAACACGGTGGAGCTGGCCAACCCCATAAAGCGCGGCGACTCGTCCATTACCCATGTGACCCTGCGCAAGCCTCGCGCGGGCGAGCTGCGGGGCCTGTCCCTGTCCGCCCTGCTGGAGCTTCGCGTCGAAGCGCTGCAGAGCCTGGTGCCGCGCATCTCGTCGCCCGTGCTGCACTCCCAGGACGTCGCCAACCTCGAACCCTCCGACCTCGTGTCCATGGGGGGCGTGGTGATCGATTTTTTGCTGACTCGGGCGCAGAAGGCGGAATTCCTGAGCGCGTAGAAGACGCCATGGCCGACCTGGCGCTCGTCTTCCACTGGACGCCGGCCGACATGGCCGGCTTTTCCGTGGCCGAGCTGGTGCAGTGGCGCGAGCGCGCCCGCGTCCGCTACGAGCGCCAGGCCGACTGACCCCCCACAACACAAGGAACCCCATGGCTGAAACCCTGCGCCTGCGCGTCGTGCTGGACCTGGCCGCCAAGGCCCTGCGCCCGCTGCAGCAGATCGCCGCCGGCAGCGGCAAAGCGGCGCGCTCACTCAAGGAAGCCCGCGACCGATTGAAGCAACTGCAGGACCAGCAGGCCGCCGTCGGCAACGTGCAAAAGCAGGCCGCCGAGTTCGCGCGCCTGAACAACCTGCTCAAGGTCAAGACCTCCCTGCTCGCAGGCCTGCGCGCCAGCGGCACCGCCACGGTGGCGCAGCTCGCGCGGGAGGAAGGCGCGGTGCGTAAGCTGTCCGCCGCCCTGGAGCACCAGCGCGCCGCGGCCGGCAAAGCCCGCGCAGCGCTCAACGCCATGGGCGTGTCGGGCAACCTGGGCACCGCGCAATCGCGGCTGCGTGCGGACATTGACGCCACCACGGCCTCGATCGACAAGCAGCGCTCGCACCTGCAGCGCCTGGCGGAAATCCGGGCCAAGGGCGGGCGCGCCGCGCTGCAGACCGCCGCCGCAGTGGGCGCCGGCTACGGCATGCGGCATGCCGGCATGGCGATGGTGGGCGGCCTGCAGCGCCCCATGGCCGAGGGCCGGCACTACAGCACCGAGGTGCTGCGCATCAACGCGCTGGGCCTGGGCGACCAAGCCGCGGCCGATGCGGTCAAGTTCGGCAAGTCGATGCAGACCTACGGCACCTCGATGGTGGACAACCTCGGGTTGATGCGCGATGCCATCACCGTGTTCTCCGACGTGCACCACGCCGAGCTGGTGGCGCCCACGCTGGCAAAAATGAAGTTTGCGAACGAGGCGGTGTTCGGCGCCGAGGACGGCGCCGAGAACGAAGCCAAGTTCATGGACATGCTGAAAGTGATTGAGCTTCGCGGGGGCCTGGCCAGCCAGGAGGCATTTGCCGGCCAGGCCAACATCGTGCAGCGCGTGCTCACCGCGACCGGCGGCCGAGTGGGGCCGGCCGAGTGGCTGAACATGATTAAAACCGGCGGTGTGGCCGCCAAGGGCCTGACCGACGAAGCGTTCTACTACCAGATGGAGCCGCTCGTGCAGGAAATGGGCGGAAACCGGGTCGGCACGGCGATGATGTCGGCGTACCAGAACGTGTACCAGGGCAAGACCACCAAGCGCGCCGCCGGCGTGCTGCAGGACCTGGGCCTGATCGCCGATCCGTCCAAGGTCAAGCACGACAAGGTGGGGCAGATTTCGCAGCTCGGCGTCGGTGCGCTCAAGGGCTCGGAAATCTTCCGCCACAACCAGTTCGAGTGGATGGAAAAGGTGATGCTCCCCGCCCTCGCGGCGAAGGGCATCACGGAGCGCCAGCAGGTGCTGGACACCATCGGCGGCATGTTCTCCAACCGCACCGCCTCGGGCCTGTTCGCCCAGATGTACCTGCAGCGCGACCAGATCCACAAAAACGCCGGCCTCAACTCGCGCGCCGACGGCATCGACCAGCTCTACACCAAGGCCAAGGAAACGCCGGCCGGCCACGAGATCGAGCTGCGCAAGAAGCTGCAGGACGGCTACCAAGAGTTCAGCACGGCGGTGATGCCCGTCTACATCGACGCGCTCAAGGTGGCCACCAGCGCGGCCAAGGGACTGGTGGGCTTCATGCGGGAGTTCCCCGTGCTGACGAAGGTGGCCGGCGTGGGCCTGGGTGCGGTCGCCATCGGCTTGACGGCCCTCGGGGCGCTGATGATCCCGCTGGCGCTCGTCGCGGGCAAGGCCCTGCTGCTGCGCTTCCTGTTCGCGCGCCTGGGCGTGGGCGCTATGGCCATGGGTGCGGCTTCCAAGGTGGCAGGCGCAGGCATGGCCGTGCTGCGCATGGGCGGGGGCGCGCTGCTCGGCGCGCTCAACCTGCTGCGTGGCGGTGCGGCCATGCTGCTGGGCGGCCTGCGCGTTCTCGCCGTGTTCCTCGTCGCCAATCCGATCTTCGCGGCCTTCGCACTGCTGGCCGGTGCGGCCTACATGGTGTGGCGCAACTGGGACGGCATCAAGGGCGGACTGCTCGCCATCTGGTCGGAGTTGTCGGCGGGGGTGAGTGCCTGGTGGGCCAACACGGCGGCCGGCGCCGCCGCCCTGTGGCAAGACCTCGTGGGCCTCAAGGATCGGTTCATGACCGCCGGCAGCGACCTCATGGCGGGATTGATGGACGGCATCAGCGCGCGCATGGGCGAAGTGCGCGACAAGGTGGTCGGCGTGGCCTCGATGATTGCCGAGTGGTTCCGCGAAACCCTCGGCATCGCCAGCCCGAGCCGGGTGTTCATCCAGTACGGCGGCTGGATCTCGGAGGGCGCAGCCCTGGGCATCGAGGGCGGCCAGGGCATGGTGCGCAAGGCCGCCGCGGGCGTGGCCACGGCGGCAGCGCTCGCGGCCCCGATGGCTGTGTCGGCGGCCGGCCTCACGGTGGACGCCCGCGCGCCGCTGTCCGCTGCCGCGCCTGCGGCGCAGGTGATCGGCGGCAGCACCTACAACATCAGCATCACCGCGTCGCCAGGCATGGACGCCCAGGCCCTCGCACGGGCGGTCACGGCCGAGCTGGATCGGCGCGAGCGGGCCAAGCGCGCCGGCTCCCGTTCGTCGCTCGCCGAAATCAACGGAGATTGACCATGCACCTGATGGCCCTCGGGCAGTTCATTTTTTCCATGCCCACGCTCGCTTTCGACGAGTTCCGGCGCACGTGCTCGTGGCGCCACCCTGCGAACTCCCGCGTGGGCGTGCTGCCGGCGCGGCAGTCGCTCGGACCGGGCGAGGACACCATCACCATCGGCGGGCTGCTGGTGCCGCTGATCGCCGGCCGCCTGTCGTCCCTGCGCGAACTGCGCGACATGGCCGACACCGGCAAAGCCTACGCCCTGGTGTCCGGCACGGGGGAGGTATTTGGCGCATACGTGATCGAAAGCCTGGACGAATCGCGCACCGTGCACATGGCCAACGGGGCGCCCCGCCGCATCGAGTTCGGGCTCACGCTGCAGCGCAAGGCCGACGTGCAGGCCGAGCCCGGGGGCGGTGCGGTGCCGGCGCCGGATGGGGAGGCCGCATGGGAGATGTGATCGAGGGCAGCGCCTATGCAGCCGACGAGCCCGGCTACTCGCTCGTGGTGGACGGGCGCAACATCACCGCCAAGATTGAGCCGCGGCTCATCAGCCTCACGCTCACCGAGGCCCGCGCCGGCGAGGCCGATGAACTGTGCATCGAGCTGGACGATTCCGACGGCGCCGTCGTGTTGCCGAGCACCGGCGCATCCATCGAGCTGCGCCTGGGGTGGGCTGCGCAGCTCGTGGACAAGGGCACGTTCACCGTGGACGAAATCGAGCACCACGGCGCCCCCGATCTGGTCAGCATCCGCGCGCGCTCGGCCGATCTGCGCAAGCGCCTGCGCATCCGTGCAGAGCACAGCTACCATGACACCACCATCGGCCAGATCGTCGGCACCATCGCGGCCCGCAACAACCTGATCGCGCGGGTGGATGACCGGCTGGCGGGCGTGCACGTGCAGCACTTCGACCAGACCCACGAAAGCGACCTCAACTTCATCACGCGCCTGGCCCGGCGCTACGACGCCGTGGCCACGGTCAAAAAAGGGCACCTGCTGTTCCTGCCCACCAGCGGCACGCGCACCAGCTCGGGCGCATCGCTGGCCCCGGTCACCATCACACGGCGCGAGGGCGACCAGCACCGCTACCACACGGCCGACCGGCACGCCTACAGCGGCGTGCGCGCCTACTGGCAAGACCCGAAACGGGCACGGCGGCGTGGCGTGATCGCCGGCGTGAAGGGCAACGAGAAGAAGCTCAAGGAAACCTATTCGAGCGAGGCCGACGCCATGGCCGCCGCGCGGGCCGAGCGCGAGCGCATCGAGCGCGGCAAGGCAACCTTCGAGCTGACGCTCGCCATGGGCCGGCCCGAGCTGATGCCGCAGACGCCCGTCACGGTGTCGGGCTTCAAGCCGCAGATCGACGCCACCGACTGGCAGGTTGTCAAGCTGACGCACACGCTGGGCGACCAAGGCTTGACCACGCGCATGGAACTGGAGCGGGCTGGCTCGCCCGAGGGCGCGTCCACCGCGGGGGCGCCGGTGCCCGACGATGACGCGCCCGGGGACTACGAGGACTGAGCCTTGCGCGCGCGCCGGTACAGCGCGTAACCCGCAAGCGCTCCCGCGAGCGCTGACGCCGGGATGATCCCAAACACCAGCAGGAGGGCCAGCATGTTGGACCGCTCTTCGCCCAGGGGGTAGCCGGCACCGAACAGGCGATCCCAGGCAGCGGACGCGAGGACGCCGAGCACAACGCCCAGCACGGCCCCGCAAATGAGGTGGATAGTGACTTTCATGCGAGTTGCCAGAACCATACCGCCTGGGCTTTTTCCATGTCGGAGACGTCGCTAAAAATGCTGTGCACGCCGAACCCTCCCACACGCATGTGGATGCGCAGCCAAGACCCGCGGTCGGTCAGTCGGCTACCGTTCCAGAGGTCGATGTGGTCGCCCTGCATCCCTGGCCCCCAGTAGTTTTGAAAGAAAACCAGGCCGGTGCGGTCCTTCATACCGGCGCTGCCCTCGGCCCGCCCGAACGCCTGCGCGCCCGTGAATTTCTCGATGCGGATCGGCAAGCGCGTGCCGCCGGCCGCCACCCAGTCGGCCACCTCCTGCGCGCGGATGGGGTACTTCGTCGCCCCCTGCTGCCAGGACCACACGCCCCGGAACGTTTTGAAGTCCACGCCCGCGCGCATGAGCGCCGCGGAGAAGTTGATCGCGCACTGGTTTTCGTAGGCTGCTTTATTCAGCAGCGGGGCGTCGCCTTTGACGTTGGGATGGCTCTTCCAGATATCTTGAAAGTTCGGCATTTGCAAGCGATGTGGCTGTAGTTGATGTGGTCCGCCGCACCTCAGTGCCGCAGCCTCCCTCATGCGCGCAATTAGGTACGCCGAGGCTTGCCCGAACCTGACTCTTTGACGCTATCTTTGCGCCCAAAGGAAACCGAAACACGCTGAAAAGTTGGCGCGAAATGCTCATTTGTCTCGAGGCATTCACGTGAGCACTTCTAGTTCACCCCCCGCAACCTAGTCGGTATCAACATCCGTGTAGGATTAAGGATACTTTTGTGAGCATGCTGCGGAATTGATAGCGAGAGATGGCGCGGAATAAGGCTTCCGAGTTCGTGCACACCTTCGGAATTTTGCAACAACCTTCAGATAACTATTGACGGTACCGGCATTAGCCCCTAATCTATCCCTGTCGCTACAACAACTTTGCATGAGCTGTTTGAGCGATTTTATTTACAATGTGTTTTTTTCCGTGCTAGAATGGCGGGCTTTTTTTGGAGTGGATCATGAGTGCAAACGAACGGCTAGAGCAAGCGCAGGCAGCGCTGTGTGAGCGTGGAGTGCGCGACGTGAAGTTTGTCTTCGCCCCTGGGGTGACTGCCGTCCCATTGAGCGAAGTACAAGTAAAGGTATTCGACTTTGTGGATGCTTATCTCAAGGGTCGGTCCACTCCAGTGATGCGCGTAGGGGATGCACCTATCCCCGCGTAAGCTTGCGACCCTATAATAGGGTCCCGCTGATAATCCAAGAGGCCCTACGGGGCCTTTTTTCATTCTTATGCACATCAAGCTAGTCGACATTCATAACTGCAGAGCCAGGGCGCATGATTTTGCTCACCAGTACAGCTTGCAGTTCATTGGTTCAGATGATCCTGAAAAGAGTGTGGATAGGCTGATTGATATTTACACTAGCTATTTAGCAAGACCACGCCCGCAGATTCTCGAACTTGATATCGACTTTAAGGAAAGTGCTGTTTATTCCGGTGTGTTCATTAAAGATGGACATCATGTAGATATCTGTATCGCTAAGAATCTTAATCTTTGCTGGAAACGTTTCGCCATAGCTAAGGAAGTTTTCCACAGCGTACTGGACGAGGAAGAATTCAGGAATATGAATATCAACGAGCACTTACAGTCCGTGCTCAATGATTTCCCTAGTGAAGATGCTAAGCCAAACAGATCAGTGGCGTCTGAATGGCTCACCGAGATGGCAACGATGGAGTTTCTGTTCCCTTACGAGAAGCGGAAGTCTGAGTTGTCTGCTAGTGCTCACGGCCAGTTGAACTACAGGAACATCGCTCAGAAGTATCGGATTCCACAGGTGAAGGTGGAAAGGTATCTTTCGGCGGAATACATGGAAAATCTGGGAAAAACAATCTAGGCGAGGGCGTACGGCAGTACGCCCTTCTTGATTACGGTTTTAGTTTGCACAAGAGGCGCGACCTTACACCCATGTTGGCGTTCCATTAATTAGGTGGCACGTTTTTTCTGATAGCTCCATACGCACGGTTGAGCCTGGCGAATAGAGATTATTGTGATATTTACAAGACGTCACGCGTGATAGGCCGCCGAGTTCGTTGTAAGCCTCATTTTCGATAACTAGCCCACATTTGGACGATACTGTCCACCCAAACACAGCACCAAAAAAAAAGCCCCGGCAAGAATGCCCCGGCTTGTTGCGATGTACTTGTCGATATGCGTCACGGCATTGCCCGCAACAACTTGGCCGGCATCACGGCGCACGATCACTCTCCCTTGCACTTTTTCTCCCTCGCGTGGCTAATCAGCATGGAAACAAATTTTCACATGCGAGGGGAGTTCCGCTGGCTGCGCCTCCATTCCCAAGGCGCTACGGGCGCAGGGTCCGCCCACAAGCCGGCACGAGCGGCCCGGGCTTGCGCCTCCAGGCGGGACAGGGGCGCATCCCGCTTCGCTGCATACCGCTTGTATACCCATGCCATGCCGCTGCGCACTAGCTCGCCGCCTGCGTCTTGGCCTTGGCAAGCCACGTCGGCCACCAACCGCCCGTAACGGTCCGTGGTGCGCGGCGCGATCTGCGCCCGCTGCTGGAAACACAGCGCTGCCAAGTGCTGACGGCTGGCATTGCCG
This sequence comes from Acidovorax sp. SUPP1855, assembly GCF_030158955.1. Taxonomy (NCBI): domain Bacteria; kingdom Pseudomonadati; phylum Pseudomonadota; class Betaproteobacteria; order Burkholderiales; family Comamonadaceae; genus Acidovorax; species Acidovorax sp. SUPP1855. Next base: position 144,935 of record NZ_BQXI01000003.1, read on the forward strand.
AAGGCCTGGCGGCGCTCCGGAGCGTCCACCGCAGCAAGACGCACGGTCACCTGCTGATAGTTGCCTGGCTCACCGCATCGAGCTTTCAGGGTGTCGCCGTCGGTGATGCCGACGACCAAGCAAACAAGGGCAGCTGCCAGCGCCACTACTTGCGTTTTCCCACGCTGAACGACACCCCACCGCTGTTGCTTTGATCGCCTGCGATCGACTGGCCTACATCGCCGCCGATCTTCACGGTGTTGCCGGTCTTACTTTTCCCCTCTGTTGCCCGACTCGCAAGTGCGGCCACGGCCTGGACAGCACTCCTGCCCTGCACGTCCGCCCTTTTGTACAGCTTCACCAAATCAGCCTCATCGGAAGCAAGCTCGTCAACGTGGATTGCTTCACGCGTGCCAGTCAAGACATAACGAACATCGACATTTGATATCGACATGATGGCAAGCGCGTCTCCCCCAGGCGCAGTCTCGCCACTTTCCCACGCTGCTACCGAGCGTTTGGACACGAACGAAACCTCCGCAAGTGTCCCCTGCGACCAGCCAAGGCGCTCACGCTCCTCTTTCAAACGGCCACCTACAATCTTGCGAATTTCTTCATTCATACTATTGCTTGATGCAGATTTCTGCATTACCATCGGTCCATGTTGTAACCATCCAGTTCCAAATAGTACATGACCAAATCAGCCTCACTGCCCGCGGGCGGCGCCCCAGAAGAGAGGGTGCTGCACGACAAGCCCATCCCCTTGCGCTTGCTCGCGGGCGAGCGAAGCGAAGCCATCGCACTGGCCGCAAAAGAGGGCCGCAGCGTCAGCAACTTCGCCCGTCAGGTGTACCGCGACGGCATGGCCTTGCGCCGCGCCCAGACTGAGCGTGCAGCGTGATGACTGCCGCTGTCTTCATGACCTCCCCCATCGCATCGCCATCGTGCCCAGTGGTCCAAACAACCACCAACAAACTCAATTGCGCAGCTATGTGCAATGCCGTACTGCAAGGGGTTTCATCGTGAATGCCAACCGGCAGCCGCACGCAAGCGGCACCATCGAGCGCGCACTGCGCCAAGCTCTGAGCCAACCCGGCAGCGCCATCCAAGAGGCCGCGGCCTGGGATGGGTCGGCCGTCAGCCGATTCCTGAGCGGCCAGCAGGGCGTGCTAATCAGCAAGATCGACGCGCTGGTCAACGCTGCCGGCTATGTCCTCGTGAGTCGCAAGTATCTGGACGCCATTGGCACGCTGGGCGAAGTCGGCATGTACTGCCACTGCGCACGGGCCGGCGCGGGCGAATGCGGCCCTGCTCGGCAAGGCCAGGATGGCGAGCAACAGGTCATCCACTTCCGAGGTGCACGCCCATGAGGATGATGTGCCCGCACTGCAAAGACATGGCGTACACCCGCACGAGCGGCCAGCTCACGGTAACCAGCCGCGAAACCGTATTTGCCTGTCGCAACCCCGAGTGCGGGCACACGTTCACTGCGGTGACGGAAATCAACCGCACCCTGTCACCCAGCGCCATTCCCGACCCGAAGGTGGTGCTCCCGATATCCAGCCACGTGCAGCGCGCCCTCCTGCAGCACCAACTGCAGACGATGCCAGGCGCCGCCTACACGCCATCCACGCGCCAGCAAACCGGCGACCTGTTCGAGGCCTCACCGGCCGCCGGATAGGCCCCTAACCCCTCCCCCACGTAGCTGACTTGCGGTGCCCCTTTTGGGCACTGCGGGATTCGCTCGCCCAAAAAACGCCACGCAGGAGAAATCGAGATGAAAAGAGCCCTCAAGCCCGCAGAGCCCACCAGCCTGCACGACCAAGCAATGGCTTTTGAGAACACCCGCCATGCCCAGCGCTTGGCGCAAATCAAAAGCATGGCCTCGAAGCTGCGAACCTTTGACAGCAACTACATGCCGGCGATCCGCGCCGCCGGCATCCCTCTGCATGCCGATGAGTTCAACTGCTGGGGCAAACGGAGCGCCCTATACATATGTGGAGCGACGCTCAACCCGCAGCGCAACGCGAATCTGGAAACCCTGCTGCGCAAGCTGGGCATGCGTGAAACCAAGCGCACGAATTACCCCACCGGCGGATATGCAATCGACCTCACCAAGGGTCACCTCACCGTTCACCTGAGCGTCGATTCCCACCGACTCCCAAAGCCTGCGGAGGCTGTGACATGCGCGTGATGGCCTTCCGCTCCGCACTGCTTGCCTGGGCCTGCGCACTCGCTGGGTTCGTGCTGGAGGCTCTGCAATTGGTTTGGCTTGCAGCAGCCATTGCGCTGGTCGCCTTCGTCGCCTATGCGGCTGCATGGGGGCGCCCATGACGTTCCGCGTTACCCACATCGACATGCACCACCGCCGCCGGCGCCTGGTGGTGCGCAACGTCTGCAACCGGGCTGCTGCACTCGCCTGGGTTGAGCAAATGTATGGACAGGCCTGGTACTTGGCCGCGATGCACCAGATCGAGGGCAATTGATGTCGGATCTTCTGCACGAGATCGCCGAGGCGCTCAAGAACGACTATGGATTCAAACCCAGCCAGTCGAAAAAACACCTGCAGAAGGGCAAGTGCCCGAGCTGCGGCGAGAAGAGCCTTTGGACCTTCGCAGACACCCCGTGGGTGATTCGTTGCGAGCGCCTGAACAACTGCGGTTTCGAGGAACACGCGAAAGACCTTTACCCCGACCTGTTCAACTCTTGGACCGAGCGCTACCAGGCGCCCGAGCAGGCCAAGCCGCAGGCAGAACAGAACCCGCACGCTGCCGCCGATGCGTACCTCCGTATCGCCCGCGGCTTCGACCTCGCGCTGATCGCCGGCACCTACACGCAAGAGACTTACTTCGACCCGAAGGCAGATAGCGGGCGCGGGGCGGGCACGTCCACCGTCCGCTTCAAGGTGGCCGAGTCTTGGTGGGAACGGCTGATCGACCGCCCCTGGCGCTTCGGCAAGAAGAAGGCCAACTTCGCCGCGGGCAAAAGCTATGCGGGATTCTGGTGGGAGCCGCCGCACCTGACCTTCTTCGCTCCAACGCCCGAAACCCCAGCGGACGCCCCGAAGCCTCCCATGGAGCTTTGGCTAGTGGAGGGCATCTTCGACGCCATCAGCCTGGCGCACCACGGCATCGCAGCCGCTGCGCTGATGAGCTGCAACAACTACCCCGGCCACGCGCTGGAGTCGCTGCGCCGACTACTTGCCATGCAGGGCCACCAAGTGCCCGAGCCCAAGCTCGTGTGGGCCTTGGACGGCGACAAGGCAGGCCGTGACTTCACGCGTCGCCATGTCGAGCGCGCACGCGCTGATGGCTGGGCTTGCGAAGCCGCACAGATTCCCCAGCGCGAGAACCTCGGCAAGGTGGGCAAGCGCGACTGGAACGACCTGCACCAGCGGGGCCTGCTGGAGCCGAAGCACATCGAAGAGTACCGCCACCAGGGCGCCCTGCTGCTGGCGGACAGCGCCGAAGAAAAGGCACTGCTGATCTACAACCGCACCGGACGTACCTCGTTCGACATGACGTTCGACAACCGGCTGTACTGGTTCACGCTGGACTTGGAGGCCTACGGCAAGGCGCGCGAGACCATCGAAAAGGCCCAGGCCAAAGGTGATTGCGACGATGAGAAGGCGGCCAAGCTGCTGGACGAGTCTCTGCGCGCCAGCAAGACGCTCGCCCAGATCGCCAATTGCCGGCCCGAGGCGCTGTACTACCAGGCGAACCCCGTCACCGACGAGGCCTGGTACTACTTCCGGGTGTCCTTTCCAGACGACCGCGCCCCCATCAAGGGCACGTTCACCGCCGGCCAGCTCACCACCTCAAGCGAATTCGAGAAGCGCCTGCTGCACATGGCCCCGGGCGCCATGTTCTCGGGCAGCAGCCAGCAGCTCAAGCGGCTGATGCAGTTCCAACTGGAGAACCCCAAGGTGGTCCAAACGGTGGACTTCGTGGGCTACACCGCTGCGCACAAGGCCTACATCCTGGGCAAGGTGGCCGTGCGCAACGGGGAGATCCACGAGGCCAACGCCGAGGACTATTTCGACTTCGATCGCCTCGCGATCAAGAGCCTGCAGAAGTCGATCAACCTGCAAATCAACACCGACCGCGACGGCTACGACCGCTCGTGGACACAGCACCTATGGGCGGCGTTCGGCGCCAAGGGCTACATCGCCCTGGCCTTCTGGTTCGGGACCCTCTTCGCCGAGCAAATTCGCGCCGAGCACCAGTCGTTCCCGTTCCTCGAAATCGTGGGCGAGCCCGGCGCCGGCAAAAGCACGCTGATCCAGTTTCTGTGGAAGTTGCTCGGGCGGGACTACGAAGGCTTCGATCCGGCGAAGTCCACGTCGGCCGGCCGGCTGCGCACCTTCACACAGGTATCGGGCCTGCCGATCGTGTTGATCGAATCCGACCGCGAAACCAAGAACGGCAATCAGGCCCACGTGCGCTCCTTCGACTGGGACGAGCTGAAGGACGCCTACAACGGCAACCCGATCCGCACGACAGGGGTGAAGACTGGAGGAAACGAAACCTACGACCCGCCCTTCCGCGCCTCGATCGTGATCAGCCAGAACAACCAGGTCCAAGCCTCGCAGGCCGTGATGGAACGGATATGCCACATGACGTTCTCGGCTCAGGGCCACACGCCCACGAGCTACGAGCATGCGAAGGCGCTTGAGAAAGTGGCGATCGAGCAGGTCAGCGGGTTCATCCTGGCGGCCCTTCGCCGCGAGGCCGAAGCGATGAAGGTCATCACAGAGACGCATGACGCCAACGTGTCGTTCCTGCTGGACCAGGACGGCGTGCACAAGCCGCGCATCGCCAAGAACCACGCGCAGTTGCTGTCCATCGCCCAGGCGCTGCGCGCAGTGGTCCGCATCACCGACGAGCAATTCGCCTTGGTGAAGGAACAGGTGGTAGCGATGGCCCGGGAGCGCCAGCAGTCGATCAATGCGGACCACCCGCTGGTGCAGGACTTTTGGGAGGCGTTCGACTACCTCAACGGCCTGCCGTTGGTCACCACCACCGGGCCGAAGGAAGTCCCGCGGCTCAACCACAGCCGTGACACCGACTTCATCGCGGTGAACCTGAACGAGTTCGTGGAGATGGCCTCCGCGCACCGGCAACAGGTGCCCCCGCTGGGCGAACTCAAGAAAGTGCTTCGCACCAGCAAGACCCGCTCTTTCAGCGAGGTCAAGACCGTCAACAGCGCCATCAAAACCCGCAACGAAGCCGGTAGCGAGGTCGGCCGCACCGTGCATTGCTGGGTGTTCAGGGCCCCCGGCGCATCCCGAAGAACGTGAACAGGAGCTTGCCATGCCAATCAAGATCACCCGGCCCACGGTGGGCGTGTACGACCAGAATTTTCGGTACCGCACCGCAGCGAAAACCGACATCCGGAAGACCTTCGCCCAGGTCAAAAAGGCCCAGGCCAAGGCGCAGGCACAGGCCACGACAGGACAGCAGCCGCTAGACCTGTCCGCTGCAGAGTTGCCCGAGGCCGATATCGCCTCCGTCCGCGAAGCGCTGGCGAACTCGCGAGATCGCATGGTCCTCGTGCCATTGCCGACCCGGGCGCCGAGGAGCCAGCGATGAATGCCCAGGCCCTGGCCGCTTTGGTGCCGCCGCTTCGCGGCTGTGCGCTGTGCATGCACAGCACGCGGATCGGCGAGGCGCTGCATTGCAACTGCCCGGCCGTGCGCAAAGTCTTCGGCCTGCAGCCGGTGCACGTCGTTCGGCAAACAGTTGGCGCGTGTGGCCCTGGTGCCGCTCACATGCACATGGACGCCTGGGGCGCACAGGTATGACCGCCGTTACTCCAGCCGATATGCGTGCCGCTTGGGAGGCCATGCGACAGCGTTCCGTCTTCCGCCATTGGCCCGCCGATTACGACGCGGTGATGGCCGATCCGGTGGCGTGTCGCCTCGTGCGCCTGGAGGCCACGGGCAGGTGCCGCCATCGGGCGGGACTCGACCCGCCCGCGTCGAGCGATCGCCCGCGCTGGCCCCCGCCCCGCGAATCCCCGACCGGCCTCGATTTCAAAAGCCGAGCCGCCGGCGAGCAGGGAGATTGATCCCGCAGCCGAGCCCTTCATCCACAACCATTTTTGCTATCGAAATTGACATGAAAACGATCGAGAACAACCTGAATTCTGACCATGCGGCGCGACCTGTGCTGAACGCATTTCAAGCGGTCCGACCTCGGGGCGTAGATCTGCCGAGCGCCGCACCCATCAAGCCCAACCGGGGTAGAGAACCCGGCCTGTTGAAGGGCTCACACGTGCGCGTCATGGACCGCAACGGCCGTCGCTCGGCGCCATTGGCGCCACGCACGGGCACGCTCACGGTGGAAGGCCAGAAGGCCGGTCAAGCCAGCGCGGACCGTCGCGCGGCACTGGTACGGGGGGGCCTGTGATGACAACAGTTCCATCGCCTCGCGCTCGTGCCTATCAGGCCTCGGACCTGCAACTACGCGCCGTGGAGGTCATCGACCTGGCCAGTCAGTTGGGCACAGAAGGCTTCCAAGGAATCGGCGTATTTGATCCATTGGGACGGTTCCTCGAGCACATCCTGGAAGACGGCCCGAAACACCCGAGTGTCGAGACGCTCGCCGCCGAGGTGCGGCCAGGCCTGGGCCTCGATGACGACGACGAATCGCTAGAACTCATGGGAGAAAACATGGCCGGCAAGGGCTTCTACGGTGTTGCGGTGCAGTTCGGCACGCCGGTTCGTAAGTACCTATCCGACACAGCTTGGCGCGCTGGCTGGGGATACCACTACCTCCGTTGGGTCTATGCCGACAGCATCGAAAGCGCGTGGGAACTGGGCGTTGCGTGGGCCAATGAGTGCGCCGAGAAGGACTTGACCAAGTTCAGGCAACCAGCAGAAAAAGCGGAAGGCCGTGCAGCATGACCGCCCCGACCAACACTCCCCAGGTGGAAACAATCCGCGCGCAATTCGAGTTGGCCTACGCGACCGCCTGGGCCTCCGACAGCCAGCGCACGGAGACTCCAGCGCAGCTTGCCGAGGTGGTGAAGACCTGGCGGGACAGTGACACCTACCCGATAGACATGCCGCGCTTGCGTTTTGGCTGGGAGGCCTACCAATGGGCTATTGCCCAGCGTGTCGCAGCGAAGGCAGTCCGAGAGTTTCACGCCGTGATCGCACCATGCGGCGAAGGCGTGCTTTTCTCAAAGCGGGCCGATGCGCGCTGGACGCTTACGGGCCAAGGCGTCGGAAGCGATGGGTTCGGGGTGCCGACGATCGCCGATGCATTCCGCGAAAGCTACGGTGATTCATCGCTTGAACTCGTGCAGGTGCGTGTGGTGGAAGGGGGAGCCGTATGAAGCCGCAGGAAGTGACCCATTTCCACCTGTTCGGCGGCGCCGGCAGCGGTGCGGCAGGCTTCGAGGATGCAGACCCGAGCATCGGCGCGATGAAGGGCCGCATGGTGCTGCTCGGCGGCATCGACGTGGACGCCCGGGCGTGCCGGGACTTCTTCACCATCAATGGCGTAGCGCAGGCCTGCGTGGATCTGTTCAGCCTAGACCAGTACCTGGCCTGGCACGGGCACATGCCGCCCGAGGGCTGGCGCGAGGCGACGGCCGACACAGTGCGCGCAGCGGCGCAATGGCGTTTTCCTGACATCGTGTTCCTGTCGGCACCGTGCAAGGGCTTTTCGGGCTTGCTGCCAGCGTTGCATGCGTCCACGTTGAAGTACCAGGCGCTCAATGAGCTGACGCTCCGCGGGGTGTGGCTGATGCTGGAGGCCTTCGGCGACGACTTGCCCGGACTGATCGTGTTCGAGAACGTGCCACGCATCGCCACCCGGGGCCGGCACCTGCTGGAACAGATCGTGTCGATGCTGCGCCACTACGGCTACGCCACGGCCGAGACCACACACGACTGCGGCACCCTGGGCGATGGCCTGGGCCAGAGCCGCCGGCGCTTCCTGCTGGTGGCGCGCCTGGTGCGCAAGGTGCCACCGTTCCTCTACGAGCCGCCCAAGCGTGCCCTGCGCTCGGTGGGAGAGGTGCTGGGCCATATCCCTTTACCTGGCGATCCTGTGGCCGGGCCTATGCACCGCATGCCTGCGCTGCAGTGGAAGACCTGGGTGCGCCTGGCCTTTGTGGAGGCTGGCAGCGACTGGCGCAGCCTGAACAAGCTGGCGGTGGAGAACGGGCACCTGCGGGATTTCCTGATCCTGCCCGAGATGCACCACGGGGTGCTGGGAGTGAACCCGTGGAGCGAGCCGACGGGCGTGGTGGCCGGGGCATCGCGTCCGAGCAATGGCACGTTCTCGGTGGCCGATCCGCGCTTTGCCCCGTCTGCGGCATGGAAGGATGGCCAGGCGCTGGGCGTGCGCAACTGGGGCGAGTCCACAGGAACAGTGGCGGGCCAGACGGGAGCGCTGCAGGGCGCCTACAGCGTGGCCGACCCGCGCCACGCAGGCCCGGCAAAGCACAGCAATGAGTTCCGCATCGTGCCCTGGGATGACTCGGCCCGCGCCGTGACCAGTGCACATGGCACCGGCCAGGCGGTGGCCGATCCGCGCGGTGGCGATGACCCAGCAGGACTTCACGGGAAATATCACGTGACGCCTTGGGGCGAGCACACCCGAGCGGTGATCGCAGGAAATGCCAACGGCGCCGCCGTGGTGGCCGACCCGCGCCCGAACATGCGCCGCGACAAAGGGGATGCCTACCTCACAGCCGGGCACTATGGCGTAGCGCGCTACGACGCACCGGCAGGCGCGGTGAGTGCATCGGCATGCCACGACAACGGGCCGTGGAGCGTGGCAGACCCCCGTACATCGCCCAGCTCTGCCTTCGGATATCCGGCACTTCCAAGGCCGAACGACAAGCTGGTGTGCCGCATCGAGGCGCGTGACGGCACCTGGCACCGGCCGTTCACCACGCTGGAGCTTGCCTGCCTGCAGAGCTTCATCGACCCGGAGGAGTATTTCGCGCCCGATGGACCGGCCAGTCGTGGCGAGCGCTTCGTGCTCGATGGCGAGAGTGACCAGCGGTGGCGGGAGGCGATCGGCAACGCCGTGCCGCGCAAGTCGGCCAAGGCGATAGGCACGGTCATGGGCCAGACCATCCTGCTGGCAAAGAACGGGGAGACGTTCGTGCTGGGCAGCACGCCGATCTGGGTGCGGCCAATGGTGGCCGCGCTGGCGGTGGCTAGCGGAACTGGCCCGTGATGCGCTCGATCGCGGCCTCTACTCCCTCCTCGAATTCGAGCACCCCGCCTTCGCGTTGCCTCAACCACCCGTGGGCGGCTTCCCTCAACTTTTCCAGCGATGCAGGCCCTACCGCCAAGGCTTGGCGCTCTGCATCAAGGACTACACGCAATGACAGTTTCTCCATTTTTTCACCTCGTATCGAGCAAGAGCGCCCGTATGCAAATTCTGGTGTCACGACAGACCAGCACCCAGGAAGGCGGTGAACAATGAACGGGCTACCGTACATCGAGATCTCGGCCGCCCTGCTGGGGGTGGTGGGCACGCTGCTACTGGCGGGGCGTTCGCGCCTGGCTGGCTGGGGGTTCGTGGCCTACCTCGCCAGCAACGCGGGGTGGCTTGTGTTCAGTTGGAATATGGCGCTTTGGGCACTGTTCGCGCAGCAGTTGGTGTTCACCGGCTGCAGCCTCTACGGCGTGTGGACGTGGCTGGTGCGGCCGGCGTTGGCACACACGAGAGGCGGTGCCCAATGATCCCCGCATTGAGCATTCGCCAGCCCTGGGCTTGGCTGATCGTGCACGGGTACAAAGACATAGAGAACCGCGACTGGCCGACCAACTTCCGCGGCCCGCTGCTGGTGCATGCAGGTCTAACGATGGCCAAGTGCCACTACGAGCAGACGGTGGCCGACCTCACGGCGGCCGGGTTGTGCCCGCCAGACCTTCCGGCATTCCACGATCTTCCGCGGGGCGGCTTTGTGGGTTGGACCCGCTTGGTGGACTGCTGCATCGACCACCCATCGCCTTGGAAGATGGAGGGCCGGCATGGATTCGTATTGCGCGATAGCCGCCCCATTTCGTTTGTTCCCTGGGCGGGCCGCCTGGGCTTCTTCAATGTACCGAAGGAGACAGTCCCTTCGTTTTCGGAAGCGTCCGCATGACGCAGCCGCGCTTCATCCGCGCGGGCCAGGCCCCAGCCTACCTGGGCATGGACCGCAACAGGTTCACGGAAGAGGTGCGACCGTCCCTGACAGTGATTCCGATAGGCAAGCGCGGCAAGGCCTTCGACCGGCTGGAGCTGGACGAGTGGGCGAACCTGTATAAACAGTCTCGTGGGCGCCCTGGTCGCACCGAGAAAGGAGCGATTTCATGCGAACTAGGACCAAAGGAATCCAGCTGGCCAGCGACGGCAGCAGGAGCGTCGATAAGCAATACAAAGGCTCGCGGATCTTCGAGCGGCTCGGAAAGGTCACCCAGGACGAAGCGGAGAGCTGGCTCAGGCAGCGCCAAGCAGATCTCGACGCCCAGCGGATCAACCAACTACGCTGCGGCGATCAACAGTTGTTTGCTGCTGCTGCGCAAAAGTACCTGATCGAGAGTGAGCGTAAGAAATTGCGCTCCCTCGAAACGGCGGCCTATCACGTGGCCCTGCTACTGCCCTATGTCGGAAGCATGGCGCTGGTGGACGTTTGCAATGACTCCCTGCAGCCCTTCATTGATGAGCGGCTGGACGAAGACGAGGTAAAGCCATCCACGGTGAACCGAACGCTGGAGGTGGCGCGCACGATCATGAATCGAGCTGCCCGCCTGTGGCGAACCGATGGGAAGCCATGGCTCGCCACCGCGCCATTGATCGAGATGCTGGACGAGAAGGCCACCAGGCGCCAGCCTTACCCCATCACCTGGCAGCAGCAGGCAAACGTATTGCCCCGGCTACCGGTCCACCTGCAGCGAATGGTGCTGTTCGCCCTCAACACCGGGGCGCGCGATGCCAACGTTTGCAGGCTGCGTTGGGAGTGGGAGCGCCAGGTGCCCGAACTGGGCCGCAGTGTGTTCGTGATCCCGCCCGCTGAGTTCAAAACCAACCGCACGCACGTGCTGGTCCTGAACGATGCGGCGTGGAGCGTTGTGCAGGAATGCCGGGGCATGCATCCGGAATTCGTTTTCACCTACCGCCGGGAGAGGGTCAAAAACCATCACCTGGCGCCCGTGATGGACTACAAGCCCATCGCAACGATGAACAACACCGCGTTTCAAAACGCCAGAGCTGCGGCCGGGTTGGAGCGCATGCGCGTGCACGACCTGCGGCACACCTTCGGCCAGCGCTTGCGCGATGCCGGCGTACCGGAGGAAGACCGGGCGCTCCTGCTGGGGCACGCGATCGATGGGATGCCACAACACTACGCCACGGCGACGATTGCCAGGCTGGTGGAGATGGCCAACAAGGTGAAAGAGACGTTCGACAGAACCACCCTTCTGCGGGTGGTCAACGGCTAGAAAATTTGCGTGGCTTGGGAAAGTCACGCAAAAACTCACGCAGCGCGTGAGTCAGGCACCCGAGGCCTGGAAACGAAAAAGCCCTGGAACATTGCTGTCCCAGGGCTTACCGTTTGGTGCGGCTGGCAGGAATCGAACCCACGACCCCTTGGTTCGTAGCCAAGTACTCTATCCAGCTGAGCTACAGCCGCTAAGCTTTGAATTATAGCATCTTTTCAACGCCGCCATTCATTTCTTGTTTTGATTTTTACGCGAACTCTGTGAGGAATTTCGCAATCAAGCAAGACTTAAATTCTAACCCATCTTTTGATGGCTGCTCGGCTTCGTTCGCAGAAAACGCAAGCATCTCAACTCTCATGTCCACGCATACGCCTGAACAGGCACACGAGGAATTGCCATGAACAGCCATCAAGCCCGTTGAACTGGTAGGGCGTGAGGGACTTGAACCCGCGACCAAAGGATTATGAGTCCTCTGCTCTAACCAACTGAGCTAACGCCCCCCGCGCCAATTGTATGTGCTTACTTGCGGTAACTCAGCGCATTGGAAACCAGCTTGGACGTGATGTCCACGATCTGGATCATCCTGTCGTACGGCATTCGGGTTGGCCCGATGACACCCAGGGTGCCGACGACTTGACCGTCCACTTCATAGGGAGCGGTGACCACCGAAAGCTCCTCGAACGGGACAATCTGGCTCTCCCCGCCAATGAAGATACGCACACCATCTGCACGGTTGGAAACATCGAGCAAACGCAGGATTTGCGTCTTCTGCTCGAACAGGTCGAACGCACGGCGCAGGTTGCCCATGTCGTTGGAAAAGTCGCTGACTGCCAGCAGGTTGCGCTCGCCAGAAATCACCACATTGTCCTGAGACTCCGCCATCGCCTCCGAGCCGACATTGACCGCAGCCTGCATCAGCGAGCCGATTTCTTCCCGCAACTGATCCACCTCCGTCTTCAAGCGCTCGCGCACTTGGTCCATGTCCATTCCGGAATAGTGGCTGTTCAGGAAATTGGCCGCCTCCACGAGATGCGATTGCGAGTAGTCCACATCGGTGAAGATCACGCGGTTCTGCACGTCTCCTTCAGGGGAGACGATGATGACCAGAAGCCGCTTTTCGGACAATCTCAAGAATTCGATGTGCCTGAACACCGAGGCACGCCGGGGCGCCATGACAACGCCCACGAACTGGGAAAGGCTGGACAACAAATGCGCCGCGTTGGCAATCACCTTTTGCGGCTGCTCTGCAGCCAGTTGCGGCGAATACAGCTGTTCGCGCTGCACTGTCAACATGGTGTCAACGAACAGGCGATACCCTTTGGCCGTCGGAATTCGGCCGGCAGAAGTGTGCGGGCTTGCGATCAGTCCGATCTCTTCGAGATCGGCCATCACGTTACGGATGGTGGCGGGAGAGAGGTCGAGACCGGACGCGCGCGACAGCGTACGCGAACCCACGGGTTGGCCATCGGCTATGTAGCGCTCTACGAGCGCCTTCAGCAACAACTTGGCACGGTCATCAAGCATTGAATCATTTTAATGATCTAATTTCCCAATGAAGCTCAGGTTCACACGGGTCGCACTCTTCGGCAAGTACCAGCCGCTCACTTCCAGCGTTATTTCTGACAGTTCGCGCAATGCCGTACAAGAGGTTGCCCAGTTCCTCAGAAATGAAGGCTGTGAACCCATACTGGAACAGGAAACGGCGAACAACACCGGTATTTCTGACTATCCGGCGATGCCGGTGGAACAGATCGGCAAGGAGTGCGATCTGGGGATGGTGATAGGGGGAGACGGCACGATGCTGGGCATCGGCAGGCAATTGGCCCCGTACAAAATTCCGCTGATCGGCATCAATCAGGGACGGCTGGGCTTCATTACCGATATCCCTTTGGGCGAGCATGCTTCGGCACTGAGGCCGATGCTCCATGGCGAGTACGAAGAAGACGCCAGACCCCTCATGCATGCCTGCGTGATGCGTCAGGACGAATGCGTATTTGAAGCACTGGCACTCAACGACGTCGTCGTCAATCGTGGCTCCACTGCCGGCATGGTCGAATTGCGGGTGGAAGTGGGCGGGCATTTCGTCTCGAACCAAAGGGCAGACGGGCTGATCATCGCTTCGCCCACTGGGTCCACAGCCTATGCGCTCTCCGCGGGAGGCCCGATGCTGCACCCCGCAATTCCTGGTTGGGTGATGGTCCCCATCGCACCCCATACGCTGTCCAATCGACCCATCGTGCTGCCGGATTCGACGGACATTGCGGTGGAAGTCGTAGGGGGCCGGGACGTCAGCGCCAATTTCGACATGCAGTCGCTGGCATCGCTCCAGCATGGCGATCGGATCGTGGTTCGGCGGTCGGAGCACTGCGTGCGCTTCTTGCACCCTCGAGGCTGGAACTATTTTGCTACGTTGCGCAAAAAGTTGCGCTGGAATGAAGGGGGCTCATAGATGGCGCTCAAACGGATCGCATTGCGCGATTTCGTCATCGTGGATGTCTTGGACCTGGATCTTCACAAAGGATTTACGGTTCTGACCGGAGAAACGGGTGCAGGCAAATCCATCCTGATCGATGCCTTGCAAATGCTGCTGGGCGGCCGCGCCGATGCCGGGGTGATTCGCGAGGGCACCGAGCGTACGGACATCTGCGCTGAATTCGATTGCCCACCCAGTTTGTCTGCATGGCTTGATGAAGCTGGCATACCGCAGGAGGAAAGCCTGCTGCTTCGCCGAACCATCGATCGGCAAGGAAAAAGCCGTGCTTGGATGAACGGCATTCCAGCAACCGCCACCCAAATGCGGACCCTGGGGGCGCATCTCCTCGATATCCATGGCCAGCACGCATGGCAGAGCTTGACGCGCCAGGAGGCCGTTCGCAGCCTGTTGGATGCCTATGGCGGCATCAGTACCGCGGCGCTGGAACCGCTTTGGACTCGCTGGCGTGACGACCGCAAAGCGGTAGTGCAAGCAGAAGCGGCCAGACATACCCTGCAACAGGAGCGAGAACGACTGCAGTGGCAGATCAGTGAAGTCGAAAAGCTGGGCCCGGCATCCAGCGAGTGGGAAGAACTCAATACCCAGCACAGCCGCCTTTCTCACGCCCAAGCCTTGCTGGACAGCGCGCAAACGGCCCTGTCCGCGCTGGAGGATGAAGAATCCGGTGCACAGACTCAATTGAGCCGCGCCTGCCATCTGCTGCAGGAGCAGCAAACCCTCGATCCCGAATTCAAGGCGATGGGAGAGGTTCTTCAATCGTGCATGGACCAGGCGGCCGATGTGGCCCACTCATTGCAAAGCTATCTTCGACACACGGAACTCGATCCCGAGCGCCTTGAACAGTTGGATTCACGCCTGTCGCTGTGGATTTCGCTGTCACGCAAATACAAGCGGGCACCATCGGAACTGCCGGCACTGCTGGAGGGATGGAAAGCGGAGCTCTCCCAACTGGAGACGGCAGCAGACCTGGAAGCGCTCAATGCGGCCGAACAGGCCAGTGGCACAGCCTATCGCAAGGCGGCGCAGGCTGTGTCCCGGCAGCGGACGACCGCAGCGCCACGGCTTGCCCAATCGATCACACAAGCCATGCAGGGCCTGGGCATGGTGGGCGGGCGGTTTGAGGTGCTTTTGGAACCGACACCGGAACCCGGCATTCAAGGTCTCGACAGTGTTTCTTTTCTGGTCGCAGGGCATCCCGGTGCCACGCCCCGACCCGTTGGAAAAGTCGCTTCTGGCGGGGAGCTGTCTCGCATCTCGTTGGCCATTTCCGTGACGACTAGCCAGTTGGGCGAGGCCCCTACCCTGATTTTTGACGAGGTGGACTCAGGCGTCGGAGGCTCCGTCGCCGAGACGGTGGGACGGCTGATGCAGCAGTTGGGCCGCGATCGCCAGGTGCTGGCCGTTACCCATCTTCCGCAGGTGGCGGCCTGTGCGGATCACCATCTGATCGTGGCAAAAACCAGTCAGGATCAGCACACCACCAGTCAGGTGGCCGTGGCGAAGGGAGAAAAACGCGTGATCGAAATGGCTCGGATGTTAGGAGGGGAACGCCAGTCGAAGGCGACCATGGCGCACGCACGCGAGATGCTCACCAGCAACCAACCCGCACAGATCAAGGCATGACGAAATGACGCTAGAGGTCGTATTGATCACAGGCATGGCGGGTTCCGGCAAATCCGTTGCCCTGCATGCCTTGGAAGACGCAGGCTACTACTGCGTAGACAACCTGCCACCCGAGCTGCTGGCCGCCTTCGTGGCGCTGGAGCATCAGCACCATGGCAACCGGATTGCCATCGCAATGGATGTTCGCAGCGCCACCGCATTACCGCTGGTTCCGCAGGAATTAAAACGCCTGCGCGGCGAGGGCGTGGTCGTCCATTCGCTGTTTCTGGATGCCACCACCGACACATTGATCCGGCGATTTTCGGAAACGCGCCGGCGCCATCCCCTCTCCAGAGACGAGTGGACAGAAGGCCAACGCGCGTTGCTGCAAACCATCGAACTGGAACGTGAACTGCTGGCCGAGCTGCGTGAGCAGTCCCATGTCATCGATACAAGCGCCATTCGAGCAGCGCAATTGCAGGGCTACGTCAAAAGCCTGATGCCCGCCCTGCCCGGTCAACTGACGCTGGTCTTCCAATCGTTTGCGTTCAAACGCGGGGTGCCTGTCGATGCGGATTACGTCTTCGACGTGCGCATGCTGCCCAATCCCCACTATGAGCCCACGTTGAAGGCATTGACAGGCAAAGACCAGCCTGTCATCGACTATTTACAGCACCAGGCTGATGTGAAACTGATGCAGGAACACATCGCGCAGTTCCTTTCGCACTGGCTGGAGCCTTTGGCGCAGAATCATCGAAGCTACGTGACCATGGCCATTGGCTGCACGGGCGGACAACACCGCTCGGTTTATTTGGTAGAGCGCTTGGCAGCGCACTTCAGCCAGCGTTGGACCACCCTGCGGCGGCATCGTGAGCTGGACGGCCTGTGACTTTCACGTCTCGCCACAGAGTGGCGAGACGTGGAAAAATCAGGACAGGTCCAGCAGCAATTTCCGGATGGGCGTTGGCATACCCAAGCGGTCCCAATCGGAAGCACCGAACCAGGCACCATCCACCGGAAGGTCCCATTCCGCTTGCCACGGGATTTGCACGGGATGGAGGTGCAGATCCCGATGGGTCAGGACATGAAGAAATCCCTCCAAATCCTGAAGCGGCGCAGGCCGTGATGCCAATGCTGTTTGCAGTGCTGCGCGTTCCTCGAACACCGGCAGGCAGTGCAGACCCGCCCAAATGCCGCTGGAGGGACGCTGCTGGAGCAAGACACGCCCATTTCCGTCCTGCAGCAGCATCAGCCACCACGACTCCGCACGACGCGACAATTTGCGGGTCCGCACGGGATAGCGTTCGGGGTCTCCGTCGCGGCGGGCTTTGCATTGCCGGTTCAAAGGGCAGACCATGCAGGTCGGTTTCTTTGGCGTGCACACCGTCGCTCCGAGATCCATCAGACCCTGGGTATAGCGCGGCATCGCATGCTGCAGATCACTGACTGGCAGCAAGGCACAGGCCTGATCCCAAAGAAGACGCTCATTCTTGGCGATTGCCAAATCGGCCGTGAAGCCAAGCACTCGCGTCAGCACCCGGCGAACATTTGCATCCAATATGGGAACACGCTCGGAAAAACAGAAGGCCGTGACCGCACCAGCCGTCGATCGGCCGATTCCCGGCAACTGGGCCAAGACCTCGGCGGTCCGAGGAAACTCGCCCCCGTGCAAATCCACGACTTGCTGAGCACAACGGTGCAGATTGCGGGCGCGACTGTAGTAGCCCAAACCGCTCCACAAGGCGAGCACCTCACCCTCCGTTGCCGCAGCCAGCGACTGCACATCTGGAAATCGCGCCAGAAAGCGTTCGTAATAGCCCAAGACGGTGACGACCTGGGTTTGCTGCAGCATGATTTCAGACAGCCACACCCGATAAGGATCTCGTGTTTGCTGCCAAGGCAAATGGTTGCGGCCATGCACCGCCTGCCACCGAACCACATCGGTGGCGATTTCCGGGGTGTCGCTCATGCCAGGGCAGTTTGCGGGCTGACCTGGGGCGGCTCGGCGCGCGGGACGGCTGCGAGTTGCTCCGTCATCTCATTCAAGCGCGTTTCCATTTGCCCCAACTCCTGCTCGGCCATTTCAATCTCCGCAATGCGCTCCACCAAACCGCTTGCTGCGTGCTGAATGCGGTCCACCGCTTCGATGCGACGTGCAAAGCTCCGTTTGCGCTCTCTCAATTGGGCATCCAGTTGCGCTGTTGCGGATTTGCTCCAAAGCTCCAGATCGTTGGCGACCGATTCAAACACCGTACGAAGCCGCATGCCGAGCGCACGGAACAATCGCTGCGCGAACTCAGGCTGCGCCAGTTTGAGGGCATTGCCCACGCCCAGGTACTGCAAATGCCGCTGCTCAATTTGTGCGATTTCCTGCAGGAAGGGCTCCAGTTGCGGAGTCGGAGGCACTTGGAGTGAAAAGCCGAAGTCCGTGTTGAGCTGTCGGAATGTACCGCCCAACATGGCATGGATTTCAGTGCCCGAAGATTGCGCCTTGTCCACGATGGCCTGCAGCCGCTGGAAGGTCTCCGCGTAGACTTTGCGCACGCCCAGCTTCAGTCCCTTTTGCTGCAATGCGTCTGTGAGCAGCGCCAGTTCGGCCTTCAGCGAACGTGCTCCGAGCTCATGGAAGATATCGCGCAGCAATTTGAGATGGACCGCACGCACCGCCTGAATCTTCGCGGTGCTCAGCTCGAACTCCCGCTGCTCCTGCTCGATCCGAGTGCGCATGGAATCGATGACGGAAGCATTCTTTCCGCGCAAACTCCGCAATTCCAGCATCTGGTCATCGAGATCGCGCCGGCGGATGTTGATCACGCGGGAGGTTTCCGAACGCAGGCCGGCAATGCCCGCTGCCACGGCAGAGCGGAGAATGGACTGGCGCTTGCCCATCACCCCTTGTGCCAGCGCCTCTTCCAAAAGAGGCAAGCCGCTGCGCTCCAGCAACAGGTCATCGCACTGGATTTTGGCGATCAACCCTTTCTGGGCTGACACCAGCATGACGTGCTCTTGCGAGATACCCAGCATCTCGGCAGAGGTCAGGCGCTGGCGCTCCAGTTGTTCTTGAACCTGCTCAGGCGAGTTCAGGGTGTCCCACAGTGTGTCGATCTTGTTGAGGACCACCAAGCGGGCATCCGCATTTTCAGACGGGGCTGCCAGATGTTCCCGCCAGATCAAGAGATCGGACCGCGTGACCCCGGTGTCCGCCCCCAGGATGAAGACCACCGCATGCGCCTGTGGAATCAGATTGATCGTGAGTTCGGGCTCCGCACCCACTGCGTTCAGTCCGGGCGTATCCAGAATGACCAAGCCCTGCTTGAGCAACGGATGGGGAATATTGATGAGGGCATGGCGCCACATCGGAACTTCCACCAGGCCGCTGGCGTCCGGTACCGGGTTTTCTTCCGGCAGGTCGTCGTGCCAGAAACCCAGCGCTCGCGCTTCATCCAAGGTGACGCGACGGACCTCGGCCACCTTCTCGAGCGAGCGGGCCATCTGCCCCGCATCATTGACATCCAAGGGAATCTGCACCCAGCGTTCGGGTTTCAGGCGCCACTCGGCCAGTCCCTGCACCTGCAGCCGGGTGTCGATGGGAAGCAGGCGCAGGCTCACAGGCACGCCGGGGTCGTAGCCCAATTCCGTCGGGCACATCGTCGTTCGTCCCGCGCTGGCAGGCATGATCCGGCGGCCATAGTCGGCAAAGAAGATGGCGTTGATCAGTTCGGACTTGCCCCGTGAAAACTCCGCGACGAAAGCCACCATGACTTTGTCGCTGCGCACTTGACCCTCCAGTCGCTGGAGCTTCTCGCCAACAGCCGCATCCATGAGGGAATGCGACGCCATCCAGTCGGCCAACTGCTTCAGTTGAAGTGCGAATGCCCGACGCCACGCGCCGTGCTGGTCGAACTGTTCGTTAAAAGAGGGTCCCACTTTGCTCCCGAGTGTCGCTGCGCCCGCACGTGCAGGAGCCTTCGCAAAATATAGCACCCCACGAACTTCTTGAAAGCTCGAAACGGCGTGGTGCCACCCCTCTTAACCCTATGCCTTCTGGCAACGGATGCAATAGTAGGTGCTGCGCTGGCCTTGCCGGATCATTCGCACTGGAGACCCGCAGGCCCGGCACGCCTCGTTGTGCCGTCCATAGACATGCGCCTCCAGCTGGAAATGGCCCTCACTGCCGTCCGCGCTGGCAAAGTCCCGCAGCGTGCTGCCGCCGCGCTCCACCGCGCGCGCCAGTACCTCGCGGATGGCTGCGTGCAGGCGGCGAACCCGCGCCAAGCCGATGGTCGATGACTTCACGGTCGGGCGGATGCCCGCCAGGAACAGCACTTCCGATGCGTAGATGTTTCCAACCCCCACCACCACTTTGCCGCTGAGCAAGACCTGCTTCACAGGCGCCCGGCTCGCACGCAAACCGGCAAATAGGCCGTCGACGGTGAACAGGTCGGAAAGGGGTTCCACCCCCAGTGAACCCAACAGCTTCTTCGCTTCTTCAGCGCCCTCGTCTCGCGCCCAAACCACTGCGCCGAACCTTCGAGGATCCCGCAGGCGCAAGGTCCCCAAGGTCGTTTCCATTTCAAAATGGTCGTGTGGACCACGCGCTTCCAGCGATTGCCCCAGACGAAGGCTCCCTGACATGCCGAGATGGATCAGGAGAAGCCCTCCGTCCAGGTCCAGGAGCAAATACTTGCCCCGGCGCCGCACTGCCGTGATGGTGCGGCCAATCAACCCCTCGGGCGAGCAACCGAGTGGCCATCTCAATGGTTTGCCCACCGTGACCGACTGGATTACCGCGCCGGAAATCCCCTTCGCGATGCTGAGTCGCGTTACTTCCACTTCCGGCAACTCAGGCATGCCTGCACGCTCCACAAAGACGTTGAACCATGGATTATTATGGGTTGATGGCGCAATCACATCGACTCTGGACCATCACCCTGGCATGCGCCATGGTGACGGGAACTCTTTCTGCACAGGCGCAAAATTCGCCGGCACCGACATCGCAAGCCGGGCTTCGAGCGTCTCAGGAGACTTCCAGCGATGCAGCCGCCGCGCTCGACGCAGAACTGTTCTATGAAATCCTGCTCGGGGAGATCAGCACCACGGGAGGGGATCCCGGCACCGGTTATTCGCTCATGCTCGAAGCAGCCCGCCGCAGCGGCGATGGCCAGCTTTATCGACGGGCCGTCGAGATTGCCCTGCAATCGCGCTCGGCCGAATATGCGCTGGCGGCAGCGAGGGCATGGAAAAGCGCACAGCCTCAGTCGCGCGAGGCCAACCGGTACGTGTTGCAGATCCTCATTGCGCTCAATCGCATCGAGGAGACGTCCGACCTCCTCAAGCAGGAATTGGATCAATCGCCTGCGAATGACAGGGCGATGACGCTCCAGGCCATTCCGCAGTTGTACGGACGGGCCAGCGACAAGGCCATGGCCGCCAAGGTCGTCGAGCAGGCGCTGGCAGATCAGCTTAGCAACCCGGCATCCGGCCCGTCCGCATGGATCACCATCGGCCGAATGCGTCTGGCCGCGGGCGACAAGAAGGGTGGACTGGAAGCCGCACGCCAGGCCCAGACCATGGATGCGCCCGCCGAAGGCGTCGCCTTGCTGGCGCTGCAACTGCTGGAAGCCGGCGAGACAGAGGCCGAGCCATTGGTTGCCCGCTATCTGGCCGGGACACCCAAGCCGGAAATCCGCATGGTGTACGTTCGCACCCTGCTGGACTCACAACGCTATGCGGAAGCCTCCAAGCAGGCGGATCTGCTGACCCAGAGCACGCCGGACATGGCAGAAGCCTGGCTGGTCAAAGCCAGCCTGCATTTGCAGGCCAACCGCCTCGATGAGGCGTATGCGTCCCTGACGCAGTTTCAGAAACTCCTCGAGGCACTGCCTGCGAGCGATCCGCGCCGCAGCGCGATGACGCAGGCATTCCTGCTGCAAGCCCAGATCGCAGAAAAGCGGGGCAACCTGGCGGAAGCGGAGGCTTGGCTGGGCCGGGTCGAGAACTCCGCAGAACTGCTGACGGTGCAAAGCCGCAGGGCATCCCTGCTAGCTCGCCAGGGCAAGTTACCTGAAGCTCTTGCGCTCATTCGCGCGCTGCCCGCGAAGACACCCCAGGAAGAGCGAATGAAATTGCTCGCCGAGGTCCAGCTGCTGCGCGATGCACAGAAATACCGGGAAGCCTATGAAGCCCAAGCCAAGGCCGTTGCCTTGGCTCCGCAAGACAACGAACTCGTCTATGACCAAGCCATGCTGGCCGAAAAAGCGGGCTTGCTGGACGAGATGGAAAAGCTGCTGCGGCAGATCATTGCCCGCCAGCCCGACTACCACCATGCCTACAACGCCTTGGGATATTCATTCGCGGAGCGCGACATCCGGCTGCCGGAAGCCAAACAGCTGATTGCCAAGGCGCTGGAATACGCGCCCGGCGACCCGTTCATCATGGACAGTCTCGGCTGGGTCGAGTTTCGGCTCGGTAATCGGAAAGAAGCCGCGCGCTTGCTCGGCGATGCATTCAAGGCGCAGCCCGATCCGGAAATCGCGGCCCATCTGGGCGAAGTGCTGTGGTCGCTTGGAGAGCGCGATCGCGCGACATCTGTCTGGAAAGAAGGCCTGCGGCTGAACAAGGACAACGACACCCTGCGCCAGACTTTGAAGCGCCTGGGGGCCAACCCTTGATGCGGCATGCCGCAAGCGGTGTTCGCCGCGCAGATGCCAAAAGCGCCTGGCCTGCCTGGAGTACCTGGCTGGCAACGGTGGCCTTCTTGCTCCTCACGGGTTGTGCGCAGCACGCCCACTTGGCCACGCAGGATGCAGCGCCCAGCGATGCATGGAGCGGCCGGCTCTCGCTGCAAGTGGACGATCCCGCCGCACAACCGTTGAACGCTGCATTCGAATTGCGAGGCGCCCCCGAACAAGGGGAACTGACGCTTCTCAACCCCTTCGGCAATGTGATGGCCAAGCTGGCGTGGTCGCCCGGGCTGGCCACACTGACCAACGGATCGGAAACGCGACGATCCGACTCGCTGGACGCGCTGGTCCTGCAGCTGACAGGCAGCACGGTGCCGGTTTCCGCCTTGTTCGGCTGGCTCAAACGCGAACCCATCGCGGTCGATGGCTGGGAGGCAGAACTCGACGGCATGGACCGTGGAAGGCTCGTCGCTCACCGTCGCAGCCCCTTGCCGCACGCCACACTGCGCATTGCCCTGGACCGCTGAAACACATGCGGTCTTTGCACGATGTGCCGGCGCCGGCCAAGCTCAATCTCTTTCTGCACATCACCGGGCGACGCGCCGACGGCTATCACCTGCTGCAATCGGTGTTCATGCTGATCGATTGGTGCGACACGCTCCATTTCGAACTGCGCGAGGACGGCGGGATCACCCGGGAGGACCTGTCGGAGGCTCTGCCCCCACAAGACCTTTGCGTGCGCGCAGCCTCGGCCTTGCAGCTTGCCACCGGATGCACGCTGGGCGCACACATAGGCATTGAAAAGCGAGTTCCAGCGCAGGCGGGTATGGGGGGTGGTTCGTCCGATGCGGCCTCGACCCTGCTGGCCCTCAACCGATTGTGGAACCTGCAACTGACGCGTGGGGAACTGGAGCGCATCGGGCTGTCGCTGGGCGCCGACGTGCCATTTTTTTTACGCGGCCATAACGCTTGGGTGGAAGGAATTGGTGAGACAATACGCCCGCTTGAGAAAGCGCATGCACTGCCAAGAACACAATTCCTGGTGGTCAAACCAGAAGCGGGATTGGATACGAAATCGATTTTTTCGCACCCTTCCTTAAAACGCGATTCTGGCTGTGCTACAATCTTAGGCTTTGCTGCAGCACACTACCAGTTTGGAAGTAACGATCTGCAGCCGGTTGCTCAAGCAATGTGTCCCGAGATCGGTCAAGCCCTTCAGTGGCTGGAATCGAAAGGGTTACAAGGCCGAATGACTGGCTCGGGAAGTGCAGTGTTTGCGCAGATGCCACAGGCAGTGAACTTGCAAGACGCGCCCGGCGCGTGGCAAGTCAAGGCATGTGAAAATCTGATGATTCATCCTCTGGCAGGATGGGCCTCGGATCAGGATTTCGGTTGATTACTTTCAGTGATCGACCTGTGTAGGGGAGTCGCCAAGCTGGTTAAGGCACCGGATTTTGATTCCGGCATGCGAAGGTTCGAATCCTTCTTCCCCTGCCAAATACTTTCGCACACGGGCTTTTTTTTAGACTGCTGGGTCGCTCATGCAAGCCAATCACCCCGACTTCATGGTTTTCACCGGCAACGCCAATCCTGGGATGGCGGCGGACATTGCCCGGCACCTCGGCACCACGCTGGGTGCAGTGGACGTAGGCCGTTTCTCCGACGGCGAAGTCACTGTCGAAATCAAGCAGAACGTCCGTGCCCGCGATGTGTTCGTCGTGCAGTCGACCTGCGCGCCGACCAACGAAAACCTCATGGAACTGCTGATCATGGTCGATGCGCTCAAGCGCGCTTCGGCCGAACGCATCAGCGCGGTGATCCCCTACTTCGGCTACGCACGCCAGGACCGCCGTCCGCGCTCCAGCCGCGTGCCGATCTCCGCCAAGGTGGTGGCCAACATGCTGCAGGCCGTGGGCGTGGCCCGCGTGCTGACGATGGACCTGCATGCAGACCAGATCCAGGGCTTCTTCGACATCCCGGTGGACAACATCTACGCATCGCCCGTGCTGCTGGGCGACCTGCGCCAGAAACAATACGACGACCTGATCGTCGTGTCGCCCGATGTGGGCGGCGTGGTGCGCGCACGGGCCCTGGCCAAGCAGTTGAACTGCGATCTGGCCATCATCGACAAGCGCCGCCCGAAGGCCAACGTATCGGAAGTGATGCATGTGATCGGCGAGATCGACGGCCGCAACTGCGTGATCATGGACGACATGATCGACACCGCCGGCACGCTCGTGAAGGCCGCTGAAGTGCTCAAGGAGCGCGGCGCCAAGAAGGTGTACGCCTATTGCACGCACCCCATTTTCTCGGGCCCGGCCATCGAGCGCATCGCCAAGGGCTCCGCACTCGACGAAGTGGTCGTGACCAACACCATCCCCTTGAGCGAAGCCGCCAAGGGATGCACCAAGATTCGCCAGCTCTCCGTGGCACCGCTGATCGCAGAAACGATCCAGCGCATCGCCAAGGGAGAGTCGGTGATGAGTCTGTTCTCGGACCAGGACAACCTTTTCTGATGACGTCCGCCCTCGGGGCGGAAGGGATGGCAGACCTCCTTCGGGAGGTTTGTTCGTTCGGGAACACAAGCAGGTCCGCTGCCAGGTGGCACGGGTCTTTTTCAACAGGGCTGAGCTGGTCGCGGCCGGCCCTCACAGGAGCTAACCATGAACTTCGTCGCTTTTGAGCGCGCCAAGCAAGGTACGGGTGCGAGCCGCCGTCTGCGCAACACGGGCAAGACGCCCGGCATCGTCTACGGCGGTGCCGCCGAGCCCCAACTGATCGAGATCGACCACAACGCGCTGTGGCACGCCCTCAAGAAGGAAGCCTTCCACTCCAGCGTGCTGGACATGGAAGTGGCCGGCACCACCTCCAAGGTGCTGCTGCGTGACGTGCAATACCACCCCTACAAGCAACTCGTGCTGCACATCGACTTCCAGCGCGTGGATGCCAAGACCAAGCTGCACATGAAGGTGCCACTGCACTACAGCGGCGCTGAAGAATCCGACGCCGTGAAGGTGGACAAGTGCCTGGTCAACCCCGTCGTGAACGAACTCGACGTGTCGTGCATGCCTTCGGACCTGCCCGAATTCATCGCCGTGGACCTGACCAAGCTGAAGAAGGGTGCATCGCTGCACCTGAAGGACATCAAGCTGCCCCGCGGCGTGAGCGCCGTGATCCGTGGCGGCCAGAACAACCCCGTTCTGGTGTCCGTGACCAACCCCGTGGTCGAAGTGGAAGCACCTGCTGCCGACGCAGCACCTGCCGCCGACGCCAAGGGCGGCAAGGGCAAGAAGAAGTAATTAATCTTCTCCCCAACTGTCGCCGTCCCGGCGACAGGAGGAGGGCAACCTCCTGGCGGGCCGCTCCGGCGGCACCGCTCCGAACGGCCCACCTGCGTGGGCCGTTTTTCTTGGGCACACACGGATAATCGCGGACACCATGATCAAACTGTTTGTGGGCCTGGGCAACCCAGGGCCCGACTACGACGCCACCCGCCACAACGCCGGATTCTGGTGGATCGATGCACTGGCCCGCGAACTGAAAACCACGCTGGTGCCGGACCGCAACTACCACGGCCTTGTCGCCCGCACGAACGTGCATGGGCAGAGCGTCTGGCTGCTGGAGCCCCAGACCTTCATGAATCTCTCGGGCAAATCGGTGGCGGCGCTGGCGCGGTTCTTCAAGATCCAGCCCGACGAAATCCTGGTGGCGCACGATGAACTCGACATCGCCCCGGGCCATGTGAAGCTCAAGCGCGGCGGCAGCCATGCCGGCCACAACGGGCTGCGCGACATCCATGCGCAATTGGGATCGGCGGATTACTGGCGCCTGCGCATAGGGATCGGGCACCCGGGCATCAAGGCGGAAGTGGCGAACTGGGTGCTCAAAAAGCCGTCGCCCGACCAGCGAACGCTGATCGAAGACAGCATTGCCCATTCGTTGAAGGCGCACCCGGCGATGCTGGCGGGCGACATGGAAAAGGCCACGCTGCTGGTGCACACGACCAAGCCCCCACGCCCCAAGCCGCCACGGCCGGACGGCGTTTAACTGCTATTTTGAGAGCTGCCCGCGCAATACCTTCTTGCGTGGGAGACGGAACCGCCTGAATCAGGACGCCGCGCCCTGGGCCGCCGCGGCTTGCAGGCGCTCGTACTTCTGGAACAGGGTTTCCCGGCTTTCCACGTGCTGCGGGCTGACCGGAATGCAGGCCACGGGGCAGATCTGCACGCACTGCGGCTCATCGAAATGGCCCACGCACTCGGTGCATTTGGCCGGGTCGATTTCATAGATGGCCTCGCCCAGGTAGATGGCCTGGTTGGGGCACTCGGGCTCGCACACGTCGCAGTTGATGCACTCGTCGGTGATCATCAAAGCCATGGCGATCTCCTGGCACAGGCCTGGGGCGCGCGAAAGGCCGCAAGGGCACGGAGGGCGGACGTCATGCCAGGATTATCCCCGCCCTGGCAAGTCCCTGGCGCAGGCGGGGCGGTCTGCCCCCCTGCCCCATCCCCGCGCGCACCGCGCCGTGCCCATCCGGCCCCGCGCCGCAACGGGTACCGGTGCACCGCACGCGCCCCGCCTCCGACCGCCGCACGGTGTTTGCCGCTATGCTGCACCCACACCGCCCTGCCCCTTTCGGCAGCCCGGACGCCTTGCGGCGCCCTTCCGATCCATCCCATGGGACCCTTCCTCCTCAAACGGCTGCTCACGCTCATCGCCACGCTGGCCGGGGCGTCGGTGGTCGTGTTCGTGGTGCTGGAGATCCTGCCCGGCAATGCGGCGCAGATGCTGATGGGACCGGATGCCTCGCCCGAGGCCGTGGCCGCCCTGGCGACGAAGCTGGGGCTGGACCAGCCCGCGCTGCAGCGCTACGGCCACTGGGTGGGCGGGCTGCTCACGGGCCAGCTGGGCGACAGCTACGCCTACGGCACTCCGGTGCGGGACCTGGTTCTGGAGCGGCTGGCGCTCACCGTGCCGCTGGCGCTGATGGCCATGGCGATCACCACCGTGCTGGCGCTGCTGGCGGGCGTGTACGCGGCACCGCGCCACAACCGCTGGGGCGACGTGGGCGTGATGGGGCTGGCGCAGATCGGCATCGCCATTCCGAATTTCTGGTTCGCCATCCTGCTGATCCTGCTGTTCTCGGTGAAGCTGCAATGGTTCGCGGCGGGCGGCTTTCCGGGCTGGACCGAGGACAGCGGAGGCAGCCCGCTCGAGGCGCTGAAGGCACTGCTGCTGCCCGCGATCTCGCTGGCCGTGGTGCAGGCGGCGATCCTGGCGCGCATCACCCGCTCGTCGGTGCTGGAGGTGCTGCGCGAGGACTTCGTGCGCACGGCCCGCGCCAAGGGCCTGTCGCGCCGCGCGGCGCTCTGGGGCCACGTGCTGCGCAACGCGATGATTCCCGTGGTGACGGTGATGGGCCTGCAGTTCGCCAACCTGCTGGCCGGCACCATCGTGGTGGAGAACGTGTTCTACCTGCCGGGCCTGGGGCGGCTGATCTTCCAGTCGATCGCCAACCGCGACCTGATCGTGGTGCGCAACTGCGTGATGCTGCTGGCGGCCATGGTGATCGTGGTGAACTTCGTGGTGGACCTTCTCTATGCCGCCATCGACCCGCGCGTGAAAGCGAGCGACCTGTGATGCCCCCGTCCCCCGCCACGCCCTCCCAGCCCGTCCCGGCAGCGGGGGCCGCGCCGTCCGGCCTGCGCCGCGCGCTGCGCCACCGCAGCTTCGCCATCGGCGCGGTGCTGTCGCTGCTGCTGGTGCTGGCGGCGCTGGTGTCCTTCGTGTGGACGCCCGGCTCGCCCTACGACATGGACATGGAGGCCAAGCTGCTGCCCCCCTCGGCCGCGCACTGGCTGGGCACCGATGCGTTCGGGCGCGACGTGGCCTCGCTGCTGCTGGTGGGCGCGCGCAATTCCATCCTGGTGGGGGTGATCGCGGTGGGCATCGGCCTGTCCATCGGCACGGCGCTCGGGCTGCTGGCGGCGGCGCGGCGCGGCTGGGTGGAAGAACTCATCATGCGGATGGCGGACTTCACCTTCGCGTTCCCGGCGATTCTCTCGGCCATCATGCTCACCGCCGTGTTCGGGGCGGGCGTGGTCAATTCGATCATCGCCATCGGCATCTTCAACATCCCCACCTTCGCCCGGGTCACGCGCGCCTCGGCCAATGCCGTGTGGTCGCGCGAATTCATCCTGGCGGCGCGCGCCTGCGGCAAGGGCCCGTGGCGCATCACGCGGGAGCACGTGCTGCCCAACATCGCGGCGGCGCTGATCGTGCAGGCCACGATCCAGTTCGCGCTGGCCATCCTGGCGGAGGCCGCACTGTCGTACCTGGGCCTGGGCACGCAGCCGCCGCAACCGTCCTGGGGCCGCATGCTGAGCGAGGCGCAGACACTCATGTTCCAGGCGCCGCTGCTGGCCGTGTGGCCCGGCGTGGCGATCGCGCTGGCGGTGCTGGGGCTGAACCTGTTGGGCGACGGCCTGCGCGACCTGCTCGACCCGCGCCTGTCGCGCCAGCGCTGACGCCATGGACTCCCACGCCCCGCCCGCCATGCCCCTGCTCGAAGTCTCCGACCTGCACGTGCGGCTGCACACGCACCGCGGCCCGGCCGATGCCGTGCGGGGCGTGGGCTTCACGCTCGAACGCGGCGAGACGCTGGGCCTGATCGGCGAGTCGGGCTGCGGCAAGTCCCTCACCGCCATGGCGCTGATGGGCCTGCTGCCGGACCGCGCCACCACGCACGGCAGCATCCGCTTCGACGGCACCGAGCTGCTGGGCCAGGACGAGGCGGCGCTGTGCCGCATCCGCGGGCGCCGCATCGGCATGGTCTTCCAGGAGCCCATGACGGCGCTCAACCCGGTGCACACCATCGGCCGGCAGGTCGCCGAGCCGCTTCGGCAGCACCTGGGCCTGCCCGCCGCCGCGGCGCGCGCACAGGCCGTGGCGCTGCTGGACCGCGTGGGCATCCCCCGAGCGGCGCAGCGCTTCGATGCGTTCCCGCACCAGTTCTCGGGCGGGCAGCGCCAGCGCATCACCATCGCGATGGCGCTGGCCTGCGGGCCGGACCTGCTGATCGCCGACGAACCCACCACCGCGCTGGACGTGACGGTGCAGCAGCAGATCCTGGGGCTCATCGGTGAATTGGTGGCCGAGCGCGGCATGGCGCTGATCCTGATCTCGCACGACCTGGGCGTGATCGCGCAGAACGTGGACCGCATGCTGGTGATGTACGGCGGCACGGTGGTCGAGCGCGGCCCCACGGCGGCAGTGTTTTCGGCCATGGCCCACCCCTACACGCGGGGGCTGTTCGCGGCCCGCCCGCGGCTCGATGCGGCTGCGTCGGGAAGGGGCGCCCACGGTGCGCGCGTGCGCCTGCCCACCATCGCCGGCACGGTGCCGGAACTGGTGGACCTGCCGCCCGGCTGCCCGTTCGCGGGCCGCTGCGGCTTCACGGTGCCCGCGTGCTACCCGGCCCTGCCGGCGCCCGTGCCGCTGGGCGACGGCCATTCGGCCCGCTGCATTCGCCTGGACGCGGTGGCGGCAGCGGCGGTGCAGGAGGGCCGGGCATGACCTTGGATGCCACTATCAAAAACATAGCAATCACGGCAATCAGTACTAGGGCACAGGACCGATTCGACCCCGAAGAGCCCCCCCTGCTGCAGGCCACCGGCCTGGTGCGCGAATACGCCCTGCCGCGCGAGCGCCTGTGGTCGCCGCCGCCCACGGTGCGGGCGCTGGACGGGGTGAGCCTGTCCATCGCCGCCGGCCGCAGCCTGGGCGTGGTGGGCGAATCCGGCTCGGGCAAATCGACGCTGGCGCGGCTGGTGATGGCGCTCGATGCGCCCACCGCCGGCAGCGTGCACCTGCTGGGCCGCGATCTGCACGCGCTGCCGGCGGCCGAACTGCGGGCCGCGCGGCGCGATTTCCAGATGGTGTTCCAGGACCCCTACGGCTCGCTCGACCCGCGCCAGACGGTGGCGCGCATCGTGGCCGAGCCGCTGCAGGCACTGCCCGCCACGCCGGGCACGGCGAAGGTGTCGCGTGCCGAGCAGCGCGAGCGGGCCGGCGAGGCGCTCGCCCAGGTGGGCCTGCGCACGAGCGACCTGGACAAGTACCCGCATGAGTTCTCGGGCGGGCAGCGCCAGCGCATCGCCATCGCGCGCGCCATCGTCACGCGGCCGCGGCTGGTGGTGGCCGACGAGCCGGTGAGCGCGCTCGACGTCTCGGTGCAGGCCCAGGTGCTGAACCTGCTGCAGGACCTGCAGGAGCGCTTCGGCATCACCTACCTGCTCATCAGCCATGACCTGGCCGTGGTCCACCACCTGTGCGATGAGGTGGTGGTGCTCTACCAGGGCCGCATCGTGGAGCGCGGCACGCCCCAGGCGCTGTTCACCCAGGCCGAGCACCCCTACACCCGCGCGCTGGTGGCCGCCGTGCCATCCATCGAACCCGGGCGAGCGCGTGCGCCGGCGGCGCGGCGCCCCCCGGCCGGGCCCGGGGTGTAGTAAAAAGCCTGTTGGCCGCCGAGGGCGCGCGCCGCCGGCCGATCCACCCCGCCGATCCGATGCCGCCGCCCGCCCCCTCGCCTTCCGTCCCGCCCCTGGTCTGTTCCTATCCGGAGAATCCGCCCATGCTGAACCGTCGCACCGTCCTCGCCACCGGCGCCCTGGCCACCGTGCCGCTCGCCGCGCCCCTGCAGGCGCTGGCCCAGGGCAAGAAGGACGCCGTCACCCTCGCCATGACGCTGGAGCCCCCGGGGCTGGACCCGACGGCCGGCGCGGCCTCGTCCATCGGCGAGATCACGCTGTACAACGTGTTCGAGCCGCTCACCAAGATCAACGCGGACGGCAGCGTCTCGCCGCTGCTGGCCGAAAGCTGGGAGGTCTCGCCCGACCTCAAGACCTACACCTTCAAGCTGCGCGGGAACGTCAAGTTCCACAACGGCGCGCCGTTCAACGCGGCGGCCGTCAAGTTCTCGTTCGAGCGCGCGGCGGGCGACAAGAGCACCAACAAGGACAAGCGCACCTTCGCCAACCTCACCACGCAGGTGGTGGACGACCTCACGGTGGTGGTGATCAACAAGGACATCGACCCCGACCTGCTCTTCCTGCTGGGCCAGGCCACCGCCGTCATCGTGGAGCCGGGCAGCGCCGACACCAACGCCACCAAGCCCGTCGGCACGGGGCCGTACCGGCTCGAATCGTGGAGCAAGGGCGCCTCGGTCACGCTGGCGCGCTGGGACGGCTACCGCACGGCGAACGCGATGCACATCCGCCGCGCTACGTTCCGCTTCATCTCGGACCCGGCCGCGCAGGTGGCGGCCCTGATGGCGGGCGACGTGGACGCGTTCCCGCGCGTCACGCCGCGCAGCGTGGCGCAGTTCAAGGCCAACCCGCGTTTTCAGGTGATCGTGAGCGGCTCGCGCGCCAAGACCATCCTGGCCATCAACCAGCAGAAGAAGCCGCTGGACGACGTGCGGGTGCGCCGCGCCATCGCGGCCGCCATCGACCGCAAGGCCGTGATCCAGGGCGCCGGGGACGGCCTGGGTGTGCCGATCGGCAGCCACTACGTACCGGGCGCCTTCGGCTACCTGGACACCACGGGCATCAACCCCTTCGACCCCGAAAAGGCGAAGAAGCTGCTGGCCGAGGCCGGCGTGAAGACGCCGCTGGAGCTGACCATGACACTGCCGCCCACGCCCTACGCGCGCCAGGGCGGCGAGGTCATCGCGGCGCAGCTGGCCAAGGTGGGCATCGTCGCCAAGCTGCAGAACGTGGAGTGGGCGCAGTGGCTGAGCGGCACCTACGGCAACAAGAACTACGACCTCACCCTCATCTCGCACGTGGAGCCGTTCGACCTGGGCAACTTCGCCAAGCCCGACTACTACTGGGGCTACAACTCGCCCAAATTCAACGCGCTGTACGAGCAGATCAAGAACGCCGCCCGCCCCGCCGACCGGGCGCGCCTGCTGGGCGATGCGCAGCGCCTGCTGGCCGAGGATGCCGTGCATGCCTTCCTGTACCAGCCGCAATGGGTCACGGTGGCCAACAAGAACCTGCGCGGGCTGTGGAAGGACATGCCGATCTTCGTGAACGACCTGTCGGCCCTGTCCTGGGCCTGAGCGTGAACGAGCCCGCCATGCCCCAGGCCGCCTCCACAACGCCCGCATCGTCCGCCTCATCCGCACTGCACGACCTGCCCGCCCACGCCCTGCTCGACGCCTACCGCAGCCGCCGCCTGTCCCCGGTGGAGGTCACGCAGTCGGTGCTGGACCACATCGCCCGGTGGGAGCCCCACCTGTGCGCCACCTACCTGCTGCGCCCCGAAGCGGCCCTGGAGCAGGCCCGCGCGAGCGAGGCGCGCTGGCTGCGCGGCGCCCCGCAGGGCCTGCTGGACGGCGTGCCCGCCACCATCAAGGAAAACATCGCCACCGCGGGCGACCCCACGCCGCTGGGCACGGCCGCGACGGTGCTGGTGCCGGCCCCGGCCGATGCCCCGCCGGCCGCGCGGATGCGCGAGGCCGGCGCGGTGATCGTGGCCAAGACCACCATGCCCGACTACGGCATGCTGTCGTCCGGTCTGTCGAGCTTCCATGCGCTGGCGCGCAACCCGTGGGACCGCTCCAAGGGCCCGGGCGGCTCCAGCGCCGGCGGGGGCGCGGCCGCAGCGGCGGGCTACGGGCCGCTGCACATCGGCACCGACATCGGCGGCTCGCTGCGCCTGCCGGCCAGCTGGTGCGGCATCTTCAGTTTGAAGCCCAGCCTGGGCCGCATTCCCATCGATCCGCCCTACACCGGCCGCGCCGCCGGCCCGATGACGCGCACCGTGGCCGACGCCGCGCTGATGATGCAGGTGCTGAGCCAGCCGGATGGGCGCGACAGCATGGGACTGCCGTTCCAGCCCATCGCCTGGGGCGATGCCGCGCGCGGGCCCGAGCGGCTGCGCGGACTGCGCCTGGGGCTGCTGCTGGATGCCGGCTGCGGCCTGCCGGTGGACCCCGAGGTGCGCGCAGCCATCGAGCAGGCCGCGCGCTGGTTCGAGGCGGCGGGCGCTCACATCGAGCCCATGACACCGTTCATGACGCAGGGGATGCTCGACGGCATGGACCATTTCTGGCGCATGCGCTCCTACACCGACCTGCAGACCCTGCCCGAGGAGCGGCGCGCCCGCGTGCTGCCCTACATCCGTGCCTGGGCCGACAGCGCAGCGGGCCTGTCGGGCACCGAAGTGTTCCACGCCAGCCAGCAGTTCCACGCGACGCGCGTGGCCACGGTGCAGGCCTGCGGCGCGTTCGACTACGTGCTCTCGCCCGTCGCGCCCCTGCCCGCCTTCGCGGCCGAGCTGCCCTCGCCCACCGACGACCCGCTGCGCCCGCTGGAGCACATCGGCTTCACCGTGCCGTTCAACATGTCCGAGCAGCCTGCCGCCTCGGTGAACTGCGGGTACACGGCCGCGGGCCTGCCGATCGGGCTGCAGATCGCCGGGCCGCGCTTCGACGACCTGGGCGTGCTGCAGGTCGCCCATGCCTTCGAGCAGATCCGCGGGCCGCAACGCCCCTGGCCCCAGCCCCCCGGGACCTGACGGGTGCGCCCGCGAGCGCGCCTTTCAGGCCCATGTTCCTTTCAACGCCTGCCCTGCTTTCCTTCACCCCCGTTTTCCCGACACCACGGCCCGACCCCGCACATGGACACCTTTCTTCTGGCGATCCTGATCGCCACCGGCACCTACGCCCTCAACGCCCGCCAGCAGCGCCGGCGCATCGCGCTGCTGGCGCGCCACCTGGCCAACTACCAGATCGAGAAGCTGATGGAGAACCTCACCGAGGGCTACCTGCGCGCCCTGGGCGAGAGCGAGCCGCAGCGGCGCGACCAGATCTGGAGCCTGCTGACCACCACCGAATCGCAGCTGACCGAGCAGTTCAACCGCTTCACGGCCGAGTTCTCGCGCCTGGACCCGGCGCTGACCCGCGTGAGCCGCATCGCGATCAGCCTGCCGTTCGCCCACCAGCTGTTTCCATCGGCCGCGTTCGACATGCGCAAGGCCCTGCTGGTGCATGCCCAGGGCATCGACCGCGCGGTGCGCAACGAAGCCGGCCGCGATGCGCGCGACAAGGCCTTCACCCTGTCGGCCGAGCTGTTCCTGATGCAGCACACCTGCCACTGATTCTGCAAATCGAAGACCATCGCCTCGGCCCGCATGATGGCGCGGCACCAGACGCCTTACGACCAGCTCGTGGCCTCGGTGTCGCCGGAGACGCGCAAGGCCTATCTGGCGCTGGTCAACGGCTGACCGCCCTCATCGTCCACACCCCGCCCCACCCCACCCCACCCCACCCCACCCCACCCCGCCATCGCCCATGCCCACCGCGCCCGCCGCACCGCCCCCTGCCGCCCTGGCGCCGCGCGCGGCCTGGGGCATGCTGCTGGCGCTGGTGTCGGGCTTCGCGCTGAGCCAGGCGTTTCGCACCATCACCGCGATCATCGCCACGGGCCTGCGGGCGGAGTTCGGGCTATCGGCCGCGGCGCTGGGCGCCTTCGCCGGGGCCTTTGCGTTCGCCTTCGGCACCATGCAGCTGTTCATGGGCATCGGGATCGACCTGTACGGCGTGCGGCGCACGCTGCTGGCGGCGTTTCCGCTGGCCATTGCGGGCGCGCTGCTCTCGGCGCTGGCGCCGGGCTACGGACTGGTGCTGCTCGGGCAGGCGCTGATCGGCGTGGGCTGCGCCCCGGCCTTTCTGGTGTGCACCGTGTTCATCGCGCGGCATTTTCCGGCCCAGCGGTTCGCGGTGGTGTCGGGCGTGGCCATGGGCGTCGGCGGCCTGGGCATGCTGTTCACGGGCACGCCGCTGGCCTGGCTGGTGCAGCACGCGTCGTGGCGCTGGGGGTTCGGCGTGCTGGCGGGCCTGGCCGCGCTGGCGTGGCTGCTGATCTTCTGGAAGGTGCACGAGCCCGCGCGGCCGCACGCTGACGGCGCCCCGCGCGAATCGGTGGGCGCCGCCGTGCGTGGCTTCGCGGCGCTGTTCCTGCTGCCGCACACGGCAGGCATCGTGCTGCTGGCGCTCAACACCTATGCATCGTTTCTCGCACTGCGCGGGCTGTGGCTGGGGCCGCTGCTGATCGAGCGGCACGGCTTCTCGCTGGTGCAAAGCGGCAACGTGGCCGTGGTGGTGTCGCTGGTGTCGCTCTTCAGCCCCGCGCTGTTCGGGCGGCTGGACCCGGGCCCCGCGCGGCGCCGGCGCTGGATCGCCGGGTTCACCGGCGTGCTGGCCCTGGTGTTCCTCGCCATCGGCCTCGTGCACCAGACCTGGCTGGACGTGGGCGGCGCCATCGGCGTGGGGCTGCTGTCGGGCTACATGGTGCTGCAGTACGCCGACGTGTGCGCTCGGCCTACCCCGCCGCGATGACGGGCCGTGCGATGGCCGTGTTCACCATGGCGATGTTTCTCGGCGTGGCGCTGATGCAGTGGCTGACCGGCGTGGCGGCGGCCATGGCGGCGGCGCACGGCGTGGAGCCATACACGGCCGTGATGCTGACGATCGCGGCGCTGCTGATGGCGGGAGTGCTGGCCTTCCTGCGGCTACCGGCGCCGGCGCCCACCTGAGCCGGTGCCCACCTGAGCCGGTGCCCATGGAGCGGCGCGATAGGGCTTCAAGCCAAATCGGCCTCCACCGCAATTAGCACTAGGGCGTATAGCTATTAATTTAATAGCGAATCAAGAACATCTGGCGCTCGGCATTGACGAACTTTCACTGCCGCCTGGCTTTTGCCATCAGACTTTTCCCGCCGCCCTGTCATTGACCCACTCCAAGCTCTTGCCTTTAACGCACCAGTCGGGATTGCGCACCCAGTCGGTAAACCAGATAGAAGGTTGATCTTGAAGCTGATCGCATTGGACGTAACCCAGCCGCGGCATCCATCGACTTTGCACAAGCGCAGAGGTGCTGATGATCAAGAATAAAACGCCCACGCTTAAAAACACTAGGAAGTTAAACAGAGCTTCCAACCTCTTGACCCAGACGCCTTCATAAGGGATAGCCTTGAGCACCAAGCCCAGTGGGAGAACCAACGAAATCAACAGCGCAAAAGGCGCCAGCAGTGCCGTGGGCCTGATCCGAATGACAGGCATCGAAAAGATCATTTGCTTGATCGGCGGTATGACGCTATCAAGAATGAGCCATCCAAATAGAAACGCCATAGACAGGCACAGAGGCAGGCCCCACACCAATGCCTTTCTGATCTGACGGGTGTTATTCATGGGTTAGCTCATTGAAGGAAAGACGAAATCAGTGTCGACGGCATGTCATTCGGCACAAGAAATCCTTCACTCCCTGGTCGATGGACTTGCCCATCCGAACACCCGTTTGCTCGGCAGAACTACCTATTTCCTTAGCCCAGGATTCGACAGCTCTATCGATGTAGTAAAGCCCTTGCGACATGGATTCAGGAGTGGCTTTCAGCGCATCAATCACATTTTTCTTGATCTGCCATTTGTTGTCCGCTGCATTCAAAACCGTCCCCACGACCACAGCAAAAACGGCCATGACAAAAAGTGGGGTGACCGCCACCGTGGTGAAAAGTCCTGCAAGGGTTGCGAAACCATAGGCCACCAGCCCAGCCAGTCCCCCTTTCACAGCCTCCACCCCGATTCCGCCCACCAAGTCATACATGGTCTTCTCGTCGTTGAACATGAAGTCCATCAACTCGATCCCTGTGGACACCACCACGCCCAGCATGAAGCCGCCTTTGGCGATGCCTTGCAGGCTCTTCATTCCCAAGCCCAACTGAAGCATCTTGGGATTCGTCGCCAGGTAGCGCGTGCCCTGCAATGCACTGCTGCGTTTGGCTGAGTACCCTTTGATGATGATGTACGTGCCTGTTGCCGTGGTCTTGATGTAGGTGCTGATACCCGCCATGCCGATGGCGTTCAGCGTCTTGGTGATGGCCAGCATGTCATTGGCACCCTGCGCTACGGGCCCGACCCACGGCTCGCTGGCATTCGGGCTGAACTCCTTCTGCCAATACTGCCCGAACGTGGACTGCGACAGCATCTTGCGCAGCTTGAATTCCAGCGCGGCATTGCGCCTGGCCTTGTCCTGCAGGATGCTCATGTACTGGCCCTGCGTCAGCACCAGCACGTCCACCTGGTTCTTGTCCATGGACTGGGCCAGGGTCTGTCCGTAGCCGACGTTGAAGAACGTGGCCGCGAGTTCTGCGCTCATTCAATCCCCCCTTCGAGATCGCGTTTTTATTGGGGGCGAATGCTAACTGCAGATGGGAGCGCTCCGGCTCCAGGATGCAACATTCTCTTAACTAATTGTTAACTCACCGCAATGTCCGCACAAACACACCCGTGATACCCGCAAGAAACACTCCAACCAAATCGGCCTCCACCGCAATCAGTACTATGGCGTATAGCTATTAATTTAATAGCAAACTAAAGTGAACTGGCACTGGAGCCATCGCCCCGGTAAAGCCAGGGCACGTCCAGCAGACGCTCGCCCAGCAGCCGCAGCGAGGCATCGCGCGCCCAGCGCACCGGGCCGGTGGCGTGGAAGATCCGCCCGTTGCGCGTGGAGCGCGCCTGCACCCGGGCGTTGCGCTGCCAGCGGTTGAGGGCGTAGCGGCGCAGGCGCAGGGGCACGTCGAGGTCGTGCATGGACAGGGCGCGCTGCAGTTCGGCGGCGTCCTCGATGGCCATGCCGGCGCCTTGTGCGAGGTAGGGCCGCATGGGGTGCGCGGCATCGCCCAGCAGGGCGACCCGGCCGCGCGCCATGCCGTCGGCGCCGCGCACGGGCGGGCGATCGCACAGCGGCCACAGGCGCCAGCCGCCGCCGGCGTCGGCCACGCCGCTCACTGCCTGCTGCAGCGCGGGGCAGGCACCGCGCAGCGCCGACGCCAGCCCGGCGGCGTTGGCGGCGTGGTCCCAGCCCTCCAGGTCGTCCGGCGCCGGCCCTTGCACGATCACCACCAGGTTCTGCAGTTCGCCCCGGCGCACCGGGTACTGCACGGCATGCAGGCGCGGCCCCAGCCACGCGGTGACCTGGCGGGTGCGCAGCACGTCGGGCAGGGCGTGCTGCGGCACCAGCGCGCGGTAGGCCAGGTGCCCCGTCACGCGCGGGCGCGCGTCCCCCAGCAGCGCGGCGCGCGTGCGGCTCCACAGGCCATCGGCGCCCACCAGCGCATCGCCCTCCACCTCCTTGCCGCGGCTGGTGCGCACGGTGACGACGCCCTCGGCATCGGAGAAATGGTCGATGGCGTGGGCCAGCGAGATCTGCGTGTCGGTGTACTTGGTGACGGCGGCGAGCAGCAGCCCGTGCAGGTCGGCGCGGTGGATGGTGGCGTAGGCCGCGCCGTAGCGCGCCACGGCCGTGGGCCCGAGGGGCAAGACGGCCAGTTCGGCACCGCTCAGCGCGCTGCGCACCTGCAGACGCTCCGGGAACGCGGCCACCGACTGCAGCCGATGCTGCAGGCCCCAGGCCTGCAGCCGGCGCACGACGTTGGGGCCGAGCTGCACGCCCGCGCCCACTTCGCTGAAAGCCTCGGCGCGCTCGTACAGGCGCACGTCCCATCCCGCCCGGGAGGCACCCAGCGCCGCCGCGAGCCCGCCGATGCCGCCGCCGGCGACCAACACCTGTTGTTTCTGCATGCCGGCGATTGTGCCCGCGGCAGGGCTGGCACCCGCAGGGGACAGATCAAGGAAGAAGCGATCCCGCCCTTCGCAGGGGCCGGGTGCCGGCCCCGCAGGGGCTCAGAGCGCGGGCCGCACCGCCCGCTCCAGCACCGTGGCCGGCGCCGGGCGCCCGAACAGGTAGCCCTGGAACGCATGGCAGCCGTGGCGCTGCAGGAACTGCAGCTGGCCCGTGGTTTCGACGCCCTCGGCCACCACGTCCAGGTCCAGGCTGTGCGCCAGGGCGAGGATGGTGCGCACGATGGCGGCGTCGTTGGGATCGGTGAGCACGTCGCGCACGAAGCCCTGGTCGATCTTGAGCTGGTCGATCGGCAGGCGCTTCAAGTAGCTGAGCGACGAGTAGCCGGTGCCGAAGTCGTCCAGCGAAAAGCCCACGCCG
Source organism: Acidovorax sp. SUPP1855 (assembly GCF_030158955.1). Classification (NCBI taxonomy): domain Bacteria; kingdom Pseudomonadati; phylum Pseudomonadota; class Betaproteobacteria; order Burkholderiales; family Comamonadaceae; genus Acidovorax; species Acidovorax sp. SUPP1855. Next base: position 184,216 of record NZ_BQXI01000003.1, read on the forward strand.
TGCGAGCGCAGCTTTTCCATGCGGGCGATCACGTCCTCCACGTCGGTGAGCAACAGGCTTTCCGTCAGTTCGATCTTGAACAGCCGCGGCTGCGCCCCGCTCTCGCGCAGCGCCTGCAGCACCTGATCGACGAAGTCGGGCTGGCGGAACTGGCGCACGCTCACGTTCACCGACAGCACCAAGTGCGCCGTGGCCGCGCTGCGGGACCAGGCCACGAGCTGCCGGCAGCCGTGCTCCAGCACCCACTGCCCCAGCGGCACGATGAGTCCGCTCTGCTCGGCCACCGGGATGAACTCGCCCGGCGACACCATGCCGCGCTGCGGATGCTGCCAGCGCACCAGCGCCTCGGCGCCGAGCATCTGGCCGCGCCGGTCCACGATGGGCTGGTAGTGCAGCATCAGCTCGCCCACCTGCAGCGCGCGGCGCAGCTCGGCTTCCAGCGCCGCCCGCGCGCTGACGGCGGCCTGCATGCCGGGGTCGAAGAAGCGCACGGCGTTGCGGCCGGCCGCCTTGGCCTGGTACATGGCCATGTCGGCGTGCTTGAGCAGGTCGTCCACGCTGCCGGCGGATTCGCCGAAGAGCGTGAGCCCGATGCTCGGCGTGCTGTGGTGGCTGATGCCGTCCAGCAGGTACGGCAGGCTCAGGGCGTTGCCGATCTTGCGCGCCAGCAGCGAGGCATCGGCGCTGGCGGCCCAGGCCTCGGCGGGCAGGCCTTCGGCCAGCACCACGAACTCGTCGCCGCCGAAACGGGCCACGGTGTCGCTCTGGCGCACGCAGCCTTGCAGGCGCTGGGCGACCTGCACCAGCAGGCGGTCGCCCATGTCGTGGCCGAGCGTGTCGTTCAGGTCCTTGAAGTTGTCCAGGTCGATGAACAGCAGCACGCCGTGCCGCCCCGTGCGGCCGACGGACAGCGTGGCGCGGTAGAGCCGGTCGATCAGCAGCCGCCGGTTGGGCAGGCCGGTGAGCACGTCGAAGAACGCCAGCCGCTCGATCTCGGCCTCGACCTGCTTGCGGTCGGTGATGCTGCGGCCGACGCCCCGGTAGCCCTGGAACGCACCGGCCTCGTCGAACACGGGCACGCCGCTGATCGACACCCAGTAGGCCGTGCCGTCCGATGCCAGCCGCTGCAGCTCGAGCTCCCGGAACGGCTCGCGCGCATCGAGCAGCCGGCGGTGCGCCGCCCAGTCCTCCTCGGTCATGTTGAGGGCGCCCAGCTCCCAGCGGGTGCGCCCCACGACTTCGCCGGGCTCCATGCCCACGGGGTTGCGCCCGCCCACGAAGTGGATGAACCGGAAGGATGCGTCCTGCTCCCAGTACCAGTCGGAGGAAAGGTCGCTCAGGCTGCGAAAGCGTGCCTCGCTCACCCGCAGTTCGGCCTGGGTGCGCACGTGGTCGGTCACGTCGGTGAAGGTGCGCACCATGCCACCGTCGGGCAGTTGTGTGGTGTGCACCTCCAGCGTGCGCCCGTGGCGCGTGCGGCGCCAGTACACCGCGGGCGACGGAATGCCGCCAGCGCTTTGCACATAGGCCCGCGCCTGCGCATCGACCAGTTCCGCGCTTTCGCCGAAATCGCCGCGCGCTTGCTGCAGCTGCTTGAGCTCCATCAACGTGGGCCGGGCATCGAGCAGTGCGCGCGGCAGCTCCAGCAACTCCAGCACCCGGTCGTTGTAGACGGTGATGCGGCCGTCGGGCCCCACGGTGTACAGGCCCTGGCTCATGCTGGCCAGCGTGGTCTGCAGCAGCGCGCGCTGCGAAGGGGGCTCGTCCGGCCACGGCAGCGCGGGCACGGCGGCGGGCACCGGACCGTGCGGCGCATGCGCATGCAGCAGCGCCGCCAGCCGCTGGGCCAGTTGCGGCAGGTGCGCGCCGCCTTCGGCGCGCAGCACGTAATCCCCGGGGCCCAGGCGCAGGGCACGCGCGGCGAGCGCCTCCTGCGCCGGGTCCAGGCAGAGCACCAGCGGCTGGGTGCGCGCCTGGGCCGCCCAGTCCGGCAAGGTGGTGGCACTGCGTTCCAGGTCCAGCACCAGCGCCTGGCAGGCCGCCGGCACGGCGAACGCGGGAGACCGCGCCACGCCATCGCGGCCGGCCGCGAAATCCGCGGGGGACACCTCCCAGTCGGGGCGGTGGCTGGACAGCCATCGCATCGCCGCGCGGGCCGGTGCCGCGCCGGTGCCCACCCATCCGATGCGCGGCCGCGCGGCCATGGCGGTGGAGACCGGCGCGCCGCCCGTTCCCAGAGGGCAAGGGGCGGCAGCGGCAGGGGAAACGGTGGGCAGCGCGCTCATGCCATGCCGGCTTCTGCGGCCGTGGGCTGAGCGCCCGGCAATTGCTGGTCGCGTTCGAACTGGGCCACCGGGCTGGGCCGGCCGAACAGGTAGCCCTGGAAGCCTTCGCAGCCGTGCAGCTTGAGAAACGCCAGTTGCCCGGTGGTTTCCACCCCTTCGGCGACCACCTGCAGGTCCAGGCTCTTGGCCAGGGCGAGGATGGTGCGCACGATGGCGGCGTCGTTGGGATCGGTGAGCACGTCGCGCACGAAGCCCTGGTCGATCTTGACCTGGTCCAGCGGCAGGCGCTTCAGGTAGCTGAGCGACGAATAGCCCGTGCCGAAGTCGTCGAGCGAGAAGCCCACGCCCTGCTTCTTGAGCTGGGCCATGCGCTGGATGGCGTCCTCGATGTCGCCCAGCAGCAGGCTCTCGGTGAGCTCCAGCTTGAGCCGCTGGGGGTTGGCGCCCGTGCGCTGCAGGGTCTCCAGCACCTCGGCCGCGAAGGCCGGCTGCCGGAACTGCCGGGCACTCACGTTGACGGCGATGGTCAGCCGCGCGGTGTCGGGGTGCTCGGCCCAGCGCACCAGTTGCTCGCACGCCGATTCGAGCACGAAGCGCCCCAGCGGCAGGATGAGCCCGGTCTGCTCGGCCAGCGGGATGAAGTCGCCGGGGCTGATCATGCCGCGCCCGGGGTGGTGCCAGCGCACCAGGGCTTCGGCACCGCACAGCTGCGCGCGGTGGTCCACGATGGGCTGGTAGTGCACCGCGAGTTCCTGGCGGGCCAGCCCCTGGCGCAGGTCGGCTTCCAGGTGCGAACGGGCGTGCACCTGGGCCTGCATCTCCGGGTCGAAAAAGCGCTGCGTGTTGCGGCCTTCGGCCTTGGCCTGGTACATGGCCAGGTCGGCGCGCTTGAGCAGCTCGTCCACGCTGCGCGGCTGGTCGCCGAACAGCGTGATGCCGATGCTCGGCGTGCTGTAGTGCTGCTGCGTGCCCAGCATGAAGGGCTGGTTGAGCTGCAGCAAGAGCTTGTCGGCCACGTGCTCGGCCTGCGTGGCCGCCTCGGTCAGGCCGGCGTCGAGGTTTTCCAGCATCACCACGAACTCGTCGCCGCCGAAGCGCGCCACCGTGTCGGTGGCCCGCACGCACGACACCAGGCGCGTGGCGACCTGCGCCAGCAGCTGGTCGCCCATGTCGTGGCCCAGCGTGTCGTTCAGGTCCTTGAAGTTGTCCAGGTCGATGAACAGCAGCGCGCCCAGCTGGCCGTTGCGCTGGCAGACGGCGCTGGCGCGCTGCAGGCGGTCCAGCAGAAGGCGGCGGTTGGGCAGGCCGGTGAGCGCATCGAAGAAGGCCAGCAGTTCGATCTGCTGCTCGGCCTTCTTGCGGTCGGTGATGTCACGGCACACGCCCAGCAGCCCGGTGACATGGCCGTGCAGGTCCCGGATGGGGGTCTTGATGGTTTCGAAGTAGCCCTCGTAGCCGTCTTCCTGGAACGTGAGGGTCTCCTCGTACACCAGTGGCTGCCAGGCCGCCATGGCGCGCTGGTCGAGCTGGCGCACCCGCTGGGCCTCGACGGCGGGTAGGAGATCGTCGTCCGACAGGCCGATGATGTCGCGCTCGCGCCGCCCGATGAAACGCTCGAAAACGGGGTTGCACGACAGGTAGCAGCCGTTGGCATCCTTGAGGAACACCACGTCGGGGATCGCGCTCACCAGGCTGGCCAGGCGGGTGCGCTGCTGCGTGAGCTCCAGCGCCATGCGCTTTTGCTCGGTCAGGTCGAACGCGAACACCACCACGGCCACCGTGCGGCCATCGGCGGCGACTTCCGGCACCAGCGTGGTGTGCCAGAACTGGGCGCCATGGGTTTTGGGAATGCGGTGCTCGAACACCACTGTTTCGCCCTGCAGCGCCCGGTCGAAATGCGGCTGGATCGGGGCCATCAGGTCGGCAGGCAGCACGTCCACGAGGAACTGGCCTTCGAGCTCATCGACCGGACGGCGCAGCCAGTGCGCCTGCGAAGGGTTCACGTACACGATGCGCAGATCGCGGTCCAGCCGCGAGACGCCGCCCGGCAGGTGGCTGAGCAGGCTCGCCAGTTGCACCTCGTGCGCGCGGCTCAGGTCCTGGGCCTCCCGCTGCTCGGTGACGTCGGTCAACACGCCGTCCCAGATCACGCGGCCCTTGTCCAGCGGCCGGGGGGTGGAGCTCATCCGCATCCAGCGCAACTGGCCGTTGGCCACGCGCATGCGCACCACCGAGTCGCCGACGCCCATGGTGCGGTAGGACGCCTCGTCCGACGCGGCGCAGGCCAGGCGGTCCTGCGGCTCCATCTGCTCGAAGAACAGGGTGGCATCGTTCACCACCGCCTGGGCCGAAATGCCGTTCAGGCGCTCGATCGCATCGCCCATGTGCACGAAATGCCAGCGGCCGTCCGCCTCGCGCACGCGCTGGTACAGCACGCTGTCGGGCAGGTTGCGGCCCAGCAGCTGCAGGCGGCGTTCGCTTTCCAGCAGCCGGGCCTCGGCCTCGCGCGCCCGGGCGAACGGCATGCGGATGCCGGCGATGAACACCGCCTGGAACATCAGCGCATACCCCAGCACGCGCAAGGCGTGCGCGAACGTGTCGACGAAAACCGGATGCAGCGGGTACAGCAGCATGGCGAATTCCGCCAGCGCCAGGGCGGCCGCCGCGCAGGCCATGATGCGCCGGCGCCCCCGGCCGCGCTCCCTGCCGGCTGTGTCGTGCACCCGGTACATCACCCAGGCGGCAACGGCCATGACGCCTCCGAGCAGCGCGTCCGCCCCCATGGCGAAGCGCTCGCCGTGCGCCAGCCCGAACTGCTCGGGCAATCCGCTGGAGGCGGACCACACGAGCACCAGCGACACACCGGCCGAGGCCACGGCCCAGGCCCGACCGGGCCCGTGGAACGACACCCGCAAAGCGAACAGCAGCAGGGTCAGCGCCTCGACCCCATGGGCTAGCAAGCCGAAGTAGGAAGATACATTCGCCCGCGTGACGGACGCCATGCTTTCCATCTGGTGCAGCAGGACGGCGTGAAGGAAATTACAGACCGCAGCGGTCGCCAGCCCGGCCACGAGCACGTTGGCGCGGCCTTGCTGCGTATCGTCGAGCATGTGCAGGGACACTGCCACGGCCAGCAGGCCGATGAGCACCACCACCATGTCGAGGAAAGGCTCGAGGCCGTGCAGCCCCTGCAGGCCCGAGCCCAGCAGTTGCACCACCGGCACCAGCAGCAGCGCCAGCACCGCCACCACCAGCATCAGCGTGACCGCGGGCGCCTCCGACAGAAGCGTCCGCGCGATGGCTGCAGTGACCGGACGGTGGGGAGGGGGGGTCATGGCGGCGGCGGGTTACCTAAACATATCGTCACAAGTGTATCGGGCCGCTCGCCCCCCGGGTGGATGTCCCCCAATCAAGCGGTCAACAACTGCCGGAGCACATAGGGCAGGATGCCACCGGCGCGGTAGTAGTCCACCTCGATCGGCGTGTCGATGCGCAGCGTGACCGTGACCTCCTGGCGCGACCCGTCGGCCCGGCGAATCGTCAGCAGCGCGTCGCTTTGCGGGGTGAGTTCCGAATCCGGAGCCACGTCGATCGTCTCGTTGCCGGTCAGGCCCAGCGATTCCCAGGAATCGCCCGCCTTGAACTGCAGGGGCAGCACGCCCATGCCCACGAGATTGGAACGGTGGATGCGCTCGAAGCTCTTGGCCACCACCGCCTTGATGCCCAGCAGCTGCGTGCCTTTGGCCGCCCAGTCGCGGCTGGAGCCGGTGCCGTATTCCTCGCCCGCGAAGATCACGGTGGGGATGTCCTGGGCGATGTACTTCATGGCCGCATCGAAGATGAACATCTTCGTGCCCTGCAACTCGCCCTCGTTCTGGAACAGCGTGACGCCGCCCTCCTCGCGCGAGCCGTCGGCGGTGGGCGGAATCATCAGGTTCTTGATGCGCACGTTGGCGAAGGTGCCGCGCATCATCACATCGTGGTTGCCGCGGCGCGCGCCGTAGCTGTTGAAGTCCTGCTTCATCACGCCGTTGTGCAGCAGCCACTGCCCGGCGGGCGAAGTCTCCTTGATGGAGCCCGCCGGCGAAATGTGGTCGGTGGTGATCGAGTCGCCGAACAGCGCCATGATGCGTGCGCCCACGACCGACTCCGATGCCTTGGAGCCGTCCGCGCCCACCGCCCGCTCCTTGGCCTCCAGCGTGAACCGCGCGAAGAATGGCGGCTCCGCGATGTAGGTGCTGGCGGGCCAGTCGTAGGTGTCGCCCTTCACGCCCTTGATGTTGTTCCAGAGCGCGCCCGGATCGGTCTTGACCTTGCCGTAGTTGTCGCGGAAAGCCTTGCCGTTCATGGCGTAGCGCATCAGCGCGTGGATTTCATCGCTGGTGGGCCAGATGTCGCCCAGGTACACGTCGCGCCCGCCCTTGCCCTTGCCCACCGGCTCCGTCATGAGGTCACGCAGCACCGTGCCGGCGATCGCGTACGCCACCACCAGGGGCGGGCTGGCCAGGAAGTTGGCCTTGATGTTGGGGTGGATGCGGGCCTCGAAATTGCGGTTGCCCGACAGCACCGCCGCGCAGACCAGATCGTTGCCGGTGATGGCCTCGTTCAACTCAGGCGCCAGGTCGCCGGCGTTGCCGATGCAGGTGGTGCAGCCATACCCCGCCAGCGCGAACCCGAGCTTTTCCAGGTAAGGCATCAGACCGGTTTCGGTGAGGTATTCCGTGACGATGCGGGAGCCGGGTGCGAGCGAGGTCTTGATGTGCGGCCGCACTTTCAGGCCGGCCTCCACGGCCTTCTTGGCCAGCAGGCCGGCGGCCAGCAGCACGCTCGGATTGGAGGTGTTGGTGCAGCTCGTGATGGCGGCGATCAGCACGTCGCCGTTGCCGATGGTGGGGTCCACCCCCTTGGTCGGCAGGCGCACGGCGGCATCGGCATGCGTGACCGCCAGCGGCGGCTTGTTGTGCTCCATCTCGACCAGGAAACGCGGGCCACCCGCAGGGGCCGGCTTCTCGGCGGGAACCGCCTCGCTCACCCCCTCGTCGCCCCGGTGGATGTGGTGCCGCGTGTGCAGCAGTTCGGCCGGGCGGTTGAAGCCGTTTTCCGCCGCGGGCTTGCTGAACAGCGACACGAAGTCGCTGCTCACGTTGCCCAACTCGATCCGGTCCTGGGGCCGTTTCGGTCCGGCGAGGCTGGGGGTCACATCGCCCAGGTGCAGGCGCACGATCTTGGAGTAGTCGATTTCGCCGGCGAGCGGCACGCCGAACAGGCCCTGGGCGCGGAAATACGCCTCGAACGCTTCGATCTCGCTGTCGGTGCGGCCAGTGCCCTTGAAGTAATCGATGGTCTTTTCATCCACCGGGAAAAACCCCATCGTCGCGCCGTACTCGGGTGCCATGTTGCCGATGGTGGCCCGGTCGGGCAGCGACAGCGTGCGCGTGCCCTCGCCGAAGAATTCCACGAACTTGCCGACCACCTTGTGCTGGCGCAGGATCTCGGTCACCGTCAGCACCAGATCGGTGGCGGTCACGCCTTCGCGCAACTGGCCGGTCAGCTCGAAGCCCACCACGTCCGGGGTCAGGAAATACACCGGCTGGCCCAGCATCGCCGCCTCGGCTTCGATGCCCCCCACGCCCCAGCCCACCACGCCGATGCCGTTGATCATGGTCGTGTGGCTGTCCGTGCCCACCAGCGTGTCGGGGTAGTACACGCCATCGGCCCTCTTGTGCACCCCCCGCGCCAGGTATTCCAGATTGACCTGGTGGACGATGCCGAACCCGGGCGGCACCACGCCGAAGGTATCGAATGCCTGCATGCCCCACTTCATGAATTCGTAGCGCTCGCGGTTGCGCTGGAATTCCAGCTTCATGTTCAGGTCCAGCGCTTTTTTCGTGCCGTAGTGGTCCACCATGATGGAGTGGTCCACCACCAGGTCCACGGGCACCAGCGGCTCGATCTTCTTGGGCTTCTTGCCCAGGCGCTGGGCCACGCTGCGCATGGCGGCCAGATCGGCCAGCAAGGGCACGCCGGTGAAATCCTGCAGCACCACGCGCGACACGACGAAGGGAATCTCGTCCTTGCGGTCGGCCACTGGCTGCCAGCGCGACAACTGCTCCACGTGTTCCGCCGTGACCTTGCGGCCATCGCAGTTACGCAGCACCGATTCCAGAACGATCCGAATCGAAACCGGGAGCCGTTTGATCGACGGGTATTGCTTGGCCAGTGCCGGAAGCGAATAGAACTTGCCGCTTTTGCCGGACCCCGTCGTGAAATTCTTCAGGGTGGATGCGAACGCGTGGCGGGAAACCGGGGGTGACATCGAAGCCATGTAGTGCTACTCCTGTGGGGACGAGAACACCTATTCTGGCAGTCCTACATATCGATGCAATCGTGGGGTAATCGCATGCAGGACATTTCAGAGAGTCCACCGCCAAACTCCAGAAGAAACGCCCGATCGCAAGGCTTGCCGTCCTACGCCATGGGAACAGCAGCGCGGGTAGGTGCAGCGCCATATATCGCGCGCCATTCGATTAACAAAATACCGCCCTGCGGAATTTCCATTTTTATCCGATGAATTCCCTTGAAATTAATCGGCTGGGCAGCATTGCCGCTCAAGAAGGTTAAGCCAACTCCCAATGGCTGGGATTTGAGACAGAGCGCAGCGCCCGAAAGCGGCCAGTGCACAGATGAAAGGGAAGCCAGGAAACCCGCCTGGGCTGCCCATGCAGTCAAACCGAACGGCACGGTATTCGCAGCCATGAAAAAAGCCCGCCAAGGCGGGCTTTTTATTGCGTGGGTTGCTCTTGCCGACCCGCAGCGCGGGCAGTGCCTGCGCGCGATCTGGAATTCCAGGCTTGCACTCAAATGGCGAATTGCTCGCGGTCCTGGTTCTGGATCCACTTGGGCGCCTTGCCACGGCCCGTCCAAGTCTTGCCCGTCGCGGGATCGCGGTATTTGGGAGCGACTTTGACGCCGGCGCTGGCACTGCGGGCACGGCCCGTGGGAAATACGTCCTGAGCGGTCAAACCATACTCCGCCACCAGATTGCGAACCTGATTGATGGCATCGGAAAGTTCGCGGCGACGTGCTTCGCCGATTTGCTGCTCAAGTTCTTCGCGCTGTTTCAGCAGGTCTTTGTAGCTAGTGCTCATGGTGATGTACGGAGATTAATAACGAAGGCCGCATTATAGGTATCTTTCAATATCGTGCAGAGAAAGCGGGCGCAATCCACCCTTTGAATAACCCGCTGATTTCTGGAATTTCGGGGAACTCTGCCAGCTCAGCCATATCGAAGCGCGCGCCCTGATTTGCACCGGCCGGACCATCGTGGCCTGGGCGATTACCTGGCACGGCCTCGTCCAGCCGCGACAATGGAGGTTTACCACCTTCGGAAACGCCATGGCGCTCTACTGCATCGGGGATATTCAAGGCTGCGACACGGCATTGCAGCGCCTGCTGGACCACATCGGGTTCTCTCCCAGCCGCGACACGGTTTATTTGCTGGGCGACCTGGTGAATCGGGGCCCTGATTCCGCTGCCGTGCTGCGCCGCTGCATGCATCAGGGCGACAGCCTGCGCAGCCTGCTGGGCAACCACGACCTGCATCTTCTGGCGGCCGCCCACGGGGCCCGCAAGCCTTCCCGCCGCGACACGCTGGACCAGGTGCTGCAGGCACCCGACCGCGAGGCCCTGCTGGACTGGCTGCGCCATCAGCCGCTGGCACGCCAGCATGTGCATGGCGGAGAGCCCCTGTTGATGGTCCACGCGGGCGTATTGCCCTCGTGGTCGGCCCAGGACGTGCTGGCGCATGCCGACGAGGTGCATGCCGTGCTGCGCGGTGCCGACATGCCCGCATTCCTTCACGCCATGTACGGCGACACGCCCGACCGCTGGGACCCCACGCTGACCGGGACGGATCGCTTGCGCGTGATCGTCAATGCCCTCACCCGATTGCGCTTCTGCACACCCGAGGGCGCCATGGATTTCGAGAGCAGCGAGGGTGCCAGCGCTGCCCCAGCCGGCCTGGTGCCGTGGTTCGAAGCACCGGGCCGAAAAACGCAGGACGGGCTGGTGGCATTCGGGCACTGGTCCACCCTGGGCTGGATGAACCGAGCCAACCTGCTGGCGCTGGACACCGGTTGCGTATGGGGAGGCTGCCTCAGCGCGGTCCGGTTCGGCCGCACGCTGGCAGACCGTGAGCACTGCCATGTCGATTGCGAGGAGGCGCAAAAGCCTGGGGCCTGAACACGAACGAGCCACCCGCCGCCCAACGGCGATAAGGACTCACCCAAGGCCTCAGCGGATCAGGCCCGGCCGACGGATCGGCCCGGGGGGATCACTGCGAGGAGGTTTCGGTCTCGGGCTGCACGGCCTTGAACAGGGCCGCCACCTTGCGTTTGGGCTTGATGTTGGCCGAGATGCCGCTGCGCGCCGGCTGGGCCTTGGCCGCGGACTCCCAATGGGGCGCCGCCTCGGTGGCCGGTGCCTCGTAGGGCTTGTCGAAGAACGGATCGCGGGGTGCCGAAGGGGCACGGTAGCTGCTGCGCGGCGCGCTGCCACGCGGGTCGTGCGCCTCGCCGCCGCGCTCACGCCGGCCACCTTCACGCTGGCCATCCTCGCGCCATGCGCGCTGGCCATCGTTGATGCGGCCGCGCGGGCGGTCTTCCTCGTACTCGAGGGCTTCGAGATCGATCTTCTTCTTGATGAGCTTTTCGATGTCCGCCACCAGGCGCGTGTCGCTGCTGGACACCAGCGTGACCGCCAGGCCCGAGGCGCCTGCACGGCCCGTGCGGCCGATGCGGTGCACGTAATCCTCGGCATTGAACGGCACGTCGAAGTTGAACACGGCCGGCACATCCTTGATGTCCAGTCCGCGTGCCGCCACGTCGGTGCACACCAGCAGATCGACTTCGCCCTGCTTGAAGGCGTCGAGCGCCTTCAAGCGTTCGTCCTGGCTCTTGTCACCGTGCAGCGCCGCGGTCTTGAGGCCTTCGCGCTCCAGGCTGCGGGCCAGCCGGGCACAGCCGAGCTTGCTGTTCACGAAGATGAACGCCTGCTTCAGGCCCCGCGTCTTCAGCACTTGGTGGATGGCGCGGCGCTTGTCGTCGTCGTTGGCGCTGTAGAAACGCTGCTCCACCGTGGAAGCCGTTTCGTTGGGGCGCGCCACTTCGATCGTGATCGGGTCTTGCAGGTAGCTGCCCGCCAGGCGCTTGATCTCGGGGGAGAACGTGGCGCTGAACAGCAGCGTGGTGCGCTGCTTGGGCAGGTACGAGAGGATGCGCTGCAGATCGGGCAGGAAGCCGATGTCCAGCATGCGGTCGGCTTCGTCGAGCACCACGTACTCGACCTGGTTCAGCACCGCATTCTTGGCTTCGATGTGGTCCAGCAGCCGGCCGGGCGTGGCCACGAGCACTTCCACGCCTTTTTTCAGCTCCAGCGTCTGCGGCTTCATGTCCATGCCGCCGAACACCACGGTGCTGCGCAGCTTGGTGTACTTGGCGTACAGGGCGACCTGCTGGGCGACCTGGTCGGCCAGCTCCCGCGTCGGCAGCAGCACCAGGGCGCGCACCGGATGGCGGGCGGGGGAGGTGGAGCTGTTTTCGTGCTTGAGCAGGCGCTGCAGCAAGGGCAGCGAGAAGGCGGCCGTCTTGCCGGTGCCCGTCTGGGCCGCACCCATCACGTCCTTGCCAGTCAAGACGACCGGAATGGCCTGCTCCTGAATGGGCGTCATGGACTCGTAGCCCATTTCGGCCACGGCGCGTGCCAGCGGTTCAGCCAGCGATAAATTGGAGAAAGAACTTGTCATTTAGCCCGCTATTGTCGCACCAGGGGCTGAACGGGGTGTTTTTTCGGGTAGGCATTCGTGTGCCAAAGGCAAGATGCTACTCAATTCATAGCGCCATACGATGGCTGGACCAGCGCAAACGCCACCCCAGGCATTGCGGGGTGAAAGCCGCCACTGCGGCGTTCGCACTACAGGCTGCGGGCCGAGAAGGTGTCGCAGGCCTTCACGCTGCCGTTTTCGAGGCCTGCATGGAACCACCGCTGGCGCTGCGCGCTGGTGCCGTGGGTGAAGCTGTCCGGCACGACGGCGCCGCCGCCCGCCCGCTGCAGGGCGTCGTCCCCGATCTTGGCTGCGGCGTTCATGGCCTCCTCCACATCGCCCTGCTCCAGGATCTGGCGGGCATTCTGGGCATGGTGGGCCCAGACCCCGGCAAAGCAGTCGGCCTGCAGTTCCAGGCGAACGGACAGCTGGTTGTACTGCACCTGGCTGACGCGGCCGCGCATCTGGTCCACTTTGGCGCTGATACCCAGCAGGTTCTGGACGTGGTGGCCCACCTCGTGGGCGATCACGTAGGCCTGGGCGAAATCCCCCGGTGCGCCCAGCCGGTTCTTCAAGGTTTCATAGAAGCCCAGGTCGATGTACACCTTGCGGTCGCCGGGACAGTAGAACGGGCCCATCGCCGCCTGGCCGGTGCCGCAGGCAGTGGGTGTGGAACCACGGAACAGCACGAGCTTCGGGTCCTGATAGGCGTTGCCACCCTGGCGGAAGATGTCGGTCCACACGTCTTCGGTGTCGGCCAGCACGGTGGAGACGAAGCGCGCCATCTTGTCGTCGGCCGGCGGGCGATGTGCCGGCGCCTGCTGGACCTGGGCGGGAGCGCCTCCGCCGCCGCTCAGCAGTCCCAGAATCGTCAGCGGATTGATCCCGAAAATCCAGCCCCCCAGCAACGCCACCACGATGGTGCCGATGCCGATGCTGCGGCCGCCGAACACCGGCATGCCCCCACCGCCGCCGCCATCGCGGCGGTCCTCGACGTTGTCCGACTCGCGGTTGCCTTCCCATTTCATACGGTTCTCCTGCTCGCACCTGCGGATGCGGTGCGCCGGATGTTACGCCCGTGCCGCACGCCGGGCAGCAGTTCCCATGGGTCGATTCGCGACGCCATCAAGGCTGCGGCTCGCTGAACGAGGGCGCGTCCACCGCTGCATAGGTGGCCGGTGAACTCTGCAGGCCCCGGGGCGCCCAGTGCGCCTGGCGCTCCGATGCCTGCTGCACCTGCCCCTGCACCACCCAGCCCAGCGCGACGAGTTGCGCCGCGATCACCACGCTGCCGATCACGATGGGCCAGGGGCGCAGCCTGGGTGCGGAGGACACAGGGGGATGGAAATCGTCGTGCATGGCAGTCTCTTGCGGATGGGGCTGAAATGGATGGGTGGGATGCTAGGCAGCGCGCCAGGGTCGAAAACCCGGTCGATGGCCTGCGGGGGCGTAGGACGCAGCCGGTATGGCGACACCCCCTGCAACGCGCCGACCTTCAGGCGCCCCCTGCCTGGATCAACGCGTGCACCAGTGCACGCTGGCGGCGGCGGGCTCGGCGTCTTCGAAATACCCGGACAACTCCTGCACCAGGGCTTGCAGGGCGCATCCCGGAAGGGCACGGGCCCGTTCGATCTGCTGCAGGGCGTAGGTGCGGTCGCCGAGCATCATGGCGGCGCTGATGCAATGGCCACGGGCGGCCATCTGCAGCAGGAAGGCATCGAGCGCTTCGGCGGGCCAATAGCAGCGGTGGGTGCTGCCTCCCGAAGCCTCGTGCAGCACATGCGAAAGGCCCGTGCGCTCGGCCTGGAGAGACGATACGGCGTGGTGGGTGGCAGGCATGGTGGGCTCCTCAGGCAGCGTTCTGCGTGGGATTTACAGCATCCAACCGGATGCAACACAGAACCTGACTGAATCGTAAAAAACCGTAGCCGCCCCCGCTCACGGCAAAAAAGCCGTGGCGGTGTAGGACTCCACCGCCCGGAAAATCAGGCCCGCATCAGGCCTTGGGCAGGGTGACGCCGCTTTGTCCCTGGTATTTGCCGCCCCGGTCTTTGTAACTCACGTCACAAACCTCGTCGCTTTCGAAAAACAGCACCTGGGCGCATCCCTCGCCCGCGTAGATGCGGGCCGGCAGCGGCGTGGTGTTGCTGAATTCCAGCGTGACGTAGCCCTCCCACTCGGGCTCGAACGGCGTCACGTTCACGATGATCCCGCAGCGGGCATAGGTGCTCTTGCCCAGGCAGATGGTCAGCACGTTGCGGGGAATGCGAAAGTACTCCACCGTGCGTGCCAGCGCAAAGCTGTTGGGCGGGATGATGCAGCTGTCGCCTTCGAAGTCGACGAAGCTCTTTTCATCGAAGTTCTTCGGGTCCACCACGGTGCTGTGGATGTTGGTGAACACCTTGAATTCCGGCGCGCATCGGATGTCGTAGCCATAGCTGCTGGTGCCGTAGCTGATGATCTTGCGGCCTTCCGCCTCACGGACCTGGCCCGGCTCGAAGGGCTCGATCATTCCGGTCTGCTCCGCCATGCGGCGAATCCACTTGTCGCTTTTGATGCTCATTGCTCACTCCTGCTGGGCCGCCATTGTAGAGAGGACGCGCGGGAAGGCACTATATTTTTCATAGCGACCTGCGCAAGTGCAACCTGCGCCAGGGGCCTATTCGGCTTGGGAAACCACGGTGCGCTCGATCACTCGGTCATCGCCCAGCACGATCATCGCGAAGAGCAGTTCGTCCAGGTTGGCCGCGTGCGCGGTCTTGCGCGCCAGCAGCGGCGTGGCGCGCGGGTCCAGCACCACGAAGTCGGCTTCGCACCCGGGCTGCAGGTTGCCGATGACGCCCGCCAGCCCCAGCGCGCGCGCCGCGCCGGCCGTGTGCTGCCACCACAGCGCCTGCGGCGAGAGCGACAGGCCGGGCTTCGTCTGCCCTTCGCGCCCCACGTAGTAGGCGGCGAGCATGGTGTGGAACGGGCTGAAGCTCGTGCCGCCCCCCACATCGCTCGCCAGTCCATAGCGAAAGCCGACCCGGTCGGCCCCGGCGTAGTCGAAGAAACCACTGCCCAGAAACAGGTTGCTGGTGGGGCTGACCGCCGCCACCGCCCCGGTGTCACGCATGAGCGCCCGGTCGGCATCGTCAAAGTGGATGCAGTGGGCGTACACGGCGCGCTCGCGCATCAGCCCGAAATCGTCGTACACCGACAGGTAGCTGCGAGCGGCGGGAAACAGCTCGCGGGCCCATCGGATCTCGTCCAGGTTCTCGGCCACGTGCGACTGGATCCACACGTCGGGGTATTGCGCGGCCAGTTCGCCCGCACCGCGCAACTGGGGTTCGGTGCAACTGGGCGCGAACCGCGGCGTGATGGCATAGCCCAGCCGGTCCTGGCCGTGCCAGCGGCGGATCAGCGCCTCGGTGTCGCGCAAGGATTGTTCGGTCTGGTCGCGCACGCCATCGGGCGAGTGGCGGTCCTGCAGCACCTTGCCGGCGATCAGGCGCAGTCCGCGCGCCTGCGCCTCGCCCATCAGCGCGTCCACCGACGCCGGGTGCGAGGTGGCGAACGTGAGCGCGGTGGTCACGCCGTTGCGCAGCAATTCGTCCAGGAACACGGTGGCCACGCCGGCGGCATAGGCCGGATCGGCAAAGCGGGACTCGTGGGGAAAGGTGTAGTTTTCCAGCCAGGGCAGCAGGCCGTCGGCGGGCGAGCCGATCACGTCGGTCTGCGGAAAATGCACGTGCATGTCGACGAACCCCGGCGCGATGATGCGGCCGGGCCAATGCACCACCGGCCATTGCGCGTAATGGGCCGCCAGGGTGTTCCAGGCGCCTGCGGCCTGGACGCGCTGGCGCCCCTGGGCATCGGGGCCGATGGCCAGCAGGCCGTCTTCTTCATACAGGGCCGAATGGTCGTCGGCGAAACGCAGCAGGCCGGAGCGGTAGATTTGCATGGCGGCAGCTTAACGCCGGGAACGGCGCCTTTCATGCGCGCAGCGCATGGGGCCCATACCGGCGGCGCTACACCGCCACCCGCTCCCGGGGCGGCAACGCCTCGCGGTCTCCGACCGCCGTCGGGGCGGCTGAGCGGCCCAGTTGCCCCGCGATGCGCTGGGCGTGCAGCAAAAGCCGCTCGATGGCAGACACGTAGAACAGCGCGCCCTGGGTCAGCGCCCCGATGGCGAACAGGCCGGGCTGGCCCAGCACCTGAAGGCTTTGGGCATCGATCGCGATGCCGCCCAGTTCGTGCTGGCGGATCAGGCCGCGGTCGATGAGGTTCTCGATGAGCGGCGAATCGATGCGCGCCAGGTTACCGGCCACGCCGGTCGCATCCAGGATGCCGTCGAGCGCCAGCGTTCCGCCGGCCAGCTCCACCTGGAATCCCGGCCGGCCCTCCGCCAGCCGGGTGGCCCGGTAGCCGGGGTGCACGGTCAGTTGGCCCGCCTGAAGCAGCGCCTGGACCTTGCGCGCGTTGTCCAGCGGCATCGGGTGCCGGTAGCTCATCCAAAGGCCCTGGTATTTGCGAAAGAACCGGCGCTTCTGGTCCGGACGCAGCGCGGTCCAGTAGCGGTCGATGTCCTCCTTGGTGGCGTCCAGCTGCAGCTGCCAGTCCCGCACGGCGTGGGCCGCCTCGATCTCCCGGCCTATGCGGACCAGGGGGTCGCGGATCGTCATGAGGCCCGGGTATTCGTGCCCACAAGGATGGCTTTCGCGGAACCAGCGCAGGAAGCCGCGCAGCGTGTCGCCCGCATAGCGGTGCTCGGGGCGCACCAGGGGGGTGGTGGGCAAGGCGCCGCGCACCAGGGGCAACTGGCCGGAATGGGAAAACATGTGGATGCGCTCCACACCGAGCCGGCCCAGCAGCAGCGCCATGTCGATGGCGGTGAGCTTGGTGCCGAGGATGCCGATGCGTGCGTTCCGCGGCAGCTCGGCCTTGATGGCGCCCAGGTCGTGGTACGGGTTCGCGTGGTAGTGCGCCACGCCCGGAAACGGCGACCGCTTTTTGAGATGCCCCAGCGCCAGCACGACCTGGTCCACATGCCAGGCATGCTGGGCCGTGGCCACGTGAAAGCCACTGGCCCCGCGCTCGATGTCGGTCACCGCCTGCGCCACGCGCACCAGCTTCACGCCGCGTGCGGCGAACGCGCTCTCGGCCTGGTGGGCGACATCCTGCAGGTAGGCCCCCATGAGCGAGCGCCGCACGTATCCGCCGGGCGCTTCGGCCTGTCCCGCGCAGAGCTGCTGCAGCCAGCGGTCGAACCCGTCCGGCTCGCCGGTCCGGGCGCTCAGCAACGACGAAGCCATGTTGAGGATGAACTCGCCGTCGTTGGTGTCCCGGCCATAGGGCAGTCCCGGGCCGAACCCGCCGGACTCGTCGAACAGCAGCACCTCGGAAATCCCGGCATGGCCGCCCATGCGGCTCAGCGCTTGCGTGACGAGGGTGCCGCTGCAGCCGCCCCCGATGATGGCGATCCTGGCCATGGTCATGTCTCCTTCGCGGATGCGGTGCGCCGCCGCATCAGGCGGCACCACCGGCCAGGGCCAGGTCCGCCGCGCGATCCCGGGCCGCGGACGCGGGGCGTGATGAGGAGCCATGCCGTGCGAAATGCTGGCGCAGCAGCATGTCGGCGCGCAGCGAGGCGGGAGCGGTCTGCAGCAGTGTCACCAGTTCGACCAGCGAAGCGGGCGCGCCTTCCAGGTAGCGGCGGATGGAGTGCCCGTCGTGCAGGCGGACGGGGTCTTCCCGCAGCACCACGCCCACCAGGCGGAGCAGCAGCTTCTTTTGCTCGCCCTTGCGCAAGATCCAGTGCGCGCTGCCGTAGCGGGACGCCTCGTCATCGCGGTGCGGCAGGAGCGGCGCCAGGCTCCAGAGCCCGTTGCCGCTGCCGCACAGGTAGTCCGGCGTGGTCGTGCCGGCCACGCTGCGCACATCGTTCAGCGCGGTGACGTCCACTGTGGGGGTACCGAGCACGGACAGGTTCACATCGCAGGCCGACGCGAACGACAGGGCGACGGAGCGGTTGAAGATTTCCTCCTGCTCCTGCACCGAATAGCCCAGCCGTTGCAGGTCCGCCCGGGCGGCGTTGTCGATCTGCTGGATGGTCGCGATGCCGGAACTGTGCGCCAGGAAATGCAGCCGCACCAGGTCTTCGATGCCCTGGAAAGAGAGCCGCCCCGCCGGCTGCCCGTCGCGGTTCAGCGGCCGGCCCGCCGCATCGCGCTCCACCAGCCCGGTGGCCGTCCAGGCCAGCGCCCGCGGCAACGCGACCAGCCGGGGCAGCACCACGCGCTCGTAGATGAGGCGGGACGAGTGGCTGACCACCTGCGCATGCGACTTCGTGTTGAGCGTGAAGCGGTTGTGCAGCATGCTGGATTCGATCAGCACGGTGCCGTCGGCATCGAGGCCCGCGTGCGCGATGCCGAGCACTTCGGCGGCGGCCTGCGTGCGCTCCAGGAACCGGGCAAACGTGGCCGTGAGCCCGGTGGAGAGCTTCAGCCCCTCCGGGTAGTGGGTGGTGGGCGTGCTCGGCAGGACGATCCATGCGCCGCGGGCGATGGCGCCCTGCACGGCCGCCACGTCCATGTCGATGGGCACCGCCAGGCCGCCGCTGCGCGGCGCGTCCCGGTACACCCGGATGCCGGCGCTCTTGGGCTCGGCCTCCGAATTGGCCCGCAGGGCCACCGCCCGCTCGTGGATGGCCTCGAACAGCACGGCCATGGCGGCGCTGTAGCCGGGCTCGCTGCGCACGGCGGTATGGACGATGTCGGTGCGGTCGTCCGTGTAGTGGCAAGGAATGGCGGTGAGGAATTCGAGAAACCGCACCTCCGGCCCCTTGAACTGCGCAGGCGGCACCTGGAAGGCATGGGGCGGCAGGCCCGCTTCGGCAGCCATGGCCTGCAGCGCCGCGTCCCACCGCCCGCCGGGGCGCTGGCGCTCGGCCAGCAACTCGCGCACGAAGTTCAGGGCCTGCAGCGGATAGACGTGCCGGAACGCCGCCGCACCTTCACGGGGATAGCGGTCCCGCTCCTCCACGAAAAAGCGCGCGTAGAGCCCATGGTCGCGCAGGGCCGCGAGCGCGAGGTCGCCCGCACCCGGTGCCTGCGGATCGGGCGGCAGGTGGTTGGCCGCGGCCTCCAGCGTGTCCAGGAACCGCGATTCCCGGGCCGCGTAGGCGGGCTGCAGCGGTGCCAGCGCCGCCAGCACGGCGCTGGCCATGGCCCGGGGGCGGTCCAGCGGCACGGTCGCGGCCAGCGGCTGCAGCCGGGCGATCGCGGCCTGCAGCAGCGCCACATCGGGGTGGGGCATGTCCAGCGCCACGCGCGTTTCCTCGGCCGTCAACACCGTGGCCCCCAGGGCCTGCAACTGCTCGCGCAGATAGCGCACCTGCTCCGCCGTGGTGCCGCGGCGCCAGCCGCCCGCCACCTCGGGATCCGGCACGTTCAAGGCATCTTCGAGGCCCACCCGCACGCCGTCGAGGGCCACAGCCAGGCGCGGCAGCAGCACGATCATCGGGCCGGGCACAAGGGCGGACACCTTGGCGCCGGGGCACTCCGCGCGGATGCGCGCCACCACTGGCCGCAGCCGCGCCACCGCCTGGGCCAGGGCCTGTTCGAAGGCCTCTGCAGAGCCCTCTGCCAGCAGGCGCAGGATGTCCTTGCGCTCTTGCACCGGCAGCAGGGAGTCGTCCTGCACCCCGCCCTCGGGCAGGCGCCGGTGCTGGTCCACCCCCACCACCAGAATGAACAGCACCGGCCCACCCACCGAACGCAGGCCGGGCTGATAGGGCCCCAGCGCACCGTCCAGGATTGCGCCGTTGAACACCTCCACCTCGAGCCGCACACCCCATTGCCGGCAGTGCGCGATCTGCGCCGCCAGGAAGGCCGGGGGGTTTTCATAGCCGCCCCCCGCCTGGAAGACCACCGGCCCGGGGCTGAAGGAGCCCATCTCCGGCGCGCGCTGCTGCGCACCATAGGCCCGCAGATGCACCCGGCGCACGGGGCTTTCGAAGTCGGCGGCGCCGCCCCGCACGCTGGTGGACAGGTTCAGGATGGCGGCAGGCGCCGCCTGGTGCAGGCGGGGCACGATCGCCGCGTACTGCGCTTCGTCGATGTGGTTGGCCTGCCGCCCCAGGCGCACCGGCACGGCCACCCCGGGCACGTGGACCGGGTGCTGGCCGCTGCAGTCCCGCGTGTGCAGGTGCACGATGGCGGCCCCCTCGCGCACGGCCGCCACGCTCTGCGCGACGATGGCTTCGGGTGCGATGGGCAGGTGCGGCGATGCGGTCCTGCCCGGATTCCAATGGCCTGCGCCGTGGTCGGCCCAGCCGCGCTCGCGCAGGGTGTCCAGCAGCTGCGGCGCCTCGGCCTGCAACGCGGCCACCAATGCGGGCGGCAGGTAGGTCTCGATCGTTTCCGCGCGCCATGCCAGATCGCCGGCGCCCGCCACGTCCCAACCCTGGAAGGTGAGCGTCAGCACCAGCTCGCGCGCCGTCTTCGCCGAGGCGATGCGGTGCAGGGCCACACCCGGCAGATGCCGGCGTGCCTCCACGTCGCCCAGGCGGCGGCCCGGCGCCTGGGGCCCGTCCGCCGCGCTGGCCACCTGCAGGGCGTCCAAGCTGTCGCAGATCCCCAGGCCGCCGGCCGGCACCGCCTCCCAGCCATCGGCGGCCAGCCGATGGGCCAGGCCCATGCCCTGGGCGTCCGCGGCCTCGATCGACCAGGCAGGCAGGAATTTCGGCTCCCGGGCCAGGGCTTGCTGTGGAACGGCGCCCACAGGCGCTGCCGTGATGAACATTCGCATCGACCTTCTCCCCTTGGTTTTTTCTGAACCCGCCGCGCGCCGCGGCCGGCGCATCGCGCGCCTGGCGGGCATGTCGGTGGCATTACAGCAATGCCCGGGGCGCCCGGAAACTATCCCTTCGGGTAGTTGCCAGACCGGCGCAGATGAAACCCAGGCCAGCGAGGAGCCCAGTGAGCGGCGTGCCCGGCGCTATGCCGCGTCGCCTGCCTGCGCTGCCGCCTGCCGGGCGCAGACCGCGCGCAGCGCCGCCACGAACAGCGATTGCTCTTCGTAGCGCGCGCCCTCGGTCCGCTGGAACAGCGTGATGGGCGGCAGCGTCCAGCCGAAGCGGTGGGCGACGATGCCCACGCCCGCGATGCGGGCCAGTTCCTCCGCGATGTCGGCGGGCACGATGGACACCGCTTTTTCGTTGGCCGCGATCAACTCGCCGATGAGCTTGGACGACAGGCTCTCGACGAACGGCGCGGGCGGCGCCACCCCTGCGCGCAGAAAGAAATCGGTGATCTGCTCGCGCATGGGCGTCTGGCGGGCGCCCAGAATCCACTCCAGCCGGGCCAGCTCCTGCCAGGCCAGGGGCTGGCGCCCCAGCCGCGCGGCGAGGCGGCGGTGGGTGATGAGGCGGGGCTCCTGGTGGTAGAGCACCTCGTGCGCGAGGCCCTGCATGTCGAGCACGGCCGACGCGCGGCCGATCACGCAGTCCAGTTCGTGCTGGCGCAGGCGCTCCAGCAGGCGGTCGCTGGTGCCTTCGTGGATGGTCACGGTCACCTGCAGGCCCTGCGGCCGCGTCTGGCCGATGGCGGCCGCCAGCAGCCGACCGGACACGAAGGGGATCACGCCCACCTGCAGGTGCGCGGCGCGGCCCAGGCCCACGGCCTCGATGTCGCGCACCCAATGGCCCAGGTCCTCCAGCATTGCCCGGGCCCGGGTGATGACGAGCTCCCCCAGCACCGTGGGCGCCATGCCGCGCGCGGAGCGGTGGAACAGCGCGCCGCCGAACATGGACTCCAGCTCGGCCAGCGCGTGCGTGACGGCCGGCTGGCTGGTCGCCATGCGATGCGACACGCGGGTCAGCGAGCCGTGCTCGGCAATCATGCGCAGCAGCACCAGGTGGCGCATCTTGAGCCGCGACGCGAGCCGGGCCTCCATCTCGGCAGGGGTCATTGAACGCTCCCAAAGCCATATCCATTGGCTTATGAGGCAATACTAAATGAGAAAGATTACCTCATGAGACTCCCCCACAATCGCAGCCCATGCGGCGGCGGCCTTGCGGGGCCGGACGCCTTTCGATCAAAAAAATGGAGGGAGAAGCGCGCAATGGAAACGATCTACTGGGTGGTGGGCATCGGGGCCGTGGTGGCCGGGTTCGTGCAGGGGCTGTCGGGCTTCGCGTTCGGCATGGTGGCCATGTCGTTCTGGGCCTGGACGCTGGAGCCGCGCCTGGCGGCGGCGCTGGCCGTGTTCGGGGCGCTCACCGGGCAGATCGTCGCGGCGGTGTCCGTGCGCCGCGGCTTCGACGTGCGCACGCTCGCGCCGTTCGTGCTGGGCGGGCTGCTGGGCATTCCGCTGGGCGTGGCGCTGCTGCCGCGCCTGGACATGGTGTGGTTCAAGACGCTGCTGGGCGCCCTGCTGGTGCTGTGGTGCCCGACCATGCTGATGGCCAAGCGCCTGCCGCGCATCCGCTCGGGTGGCCGCGTGGCCGATGGCGTCGTGGGGCTGGCCGGCGGCGTGATGGGCGGCATCGGCGGATTCACCGGCACGCTGCCCACGCTGTGGTGCATCCTGCGCGGCTACGAGAAGGACCAGCAGCGTGCCGTGATCCAGAACTTCAACCTGTCGATGCTGCTGGTCACCATGGGCACCTACCTGGGCACCGGCATGGTCACGCGTGACATGCTGCCGTTCTTCGCCATCGTGGCGCCGGCGATGCTGGTGCCCACGCTGCTCGGCACGCGGCTGTACATCGGTCTGAGCGACGTGGCCTTCCGGCAGATCGTGCTGGGCCTGCTCACCGCGTCGGGCGTGGCCCTGCTGGCCTCGTCGCTGCCGCAGCTGGTGGCGCGCCACCTGTAGCGGCCGAAAGAGAGAGGACGGCCCCTCGCCAAGGCCCCTTTCCGCCCTTTTCAGCGCTGCACGCCCTCGACCAGCCAGTTCATCTGCAGGATCTGCGCATCGCCGAGGGTCTGGCCCGCGGCGATGACCTCGCGGCCGGTGTTGTCGCGCACGGGCGTCGCGCCCGCGCGGAACGGGTGGAAGCGCCCCTTGGCGATGTCTTCCTGGCGTGCCAGCACCTCGGCCTTCACGGCCGGCGGCACCTTGCTGCCGAAACCCTCGACGCGGATCATGCCCTCGCGCACGCCGCCCCAGAGGTTGCCGCTTTTCCACGTGCCCTGCGCCACGGCGCGCACGCGTTCGGTGTAGTAGCCGCCCCACTGGTGCGTGACGGCGAGGATCTGCGCGTCCGGCCCCATGCGACGCATGTCGGAGTGGTAGCCGATCGCGAGCTTGCCGCGCTCCTGGGCCGCGGCCATCACCGCCGTGGAGCCGGTGTGGAAAGCCACCACATCCACGTTCTGGTTGAACAGCGCCATGGCCGCATCGCGCTCCTTGGGCGGGTCGAACCACACGTCCAGCCACACGAGCTTGACCGTGGCCTGGGGGTTGACCGAGCGCAGGCCCAGCGTGAACGCATTGATGCCCTGCAGCACCTCGGGGATGGGAAAGCCGGCCACGTAGCCCGCCACGTTGGTGCGCGTCATGCGCCCGGCGGCGACGCCGGCCAGGTAGCGGCCCTCGTAGTAGCGGGCGTTGGCCGTGGCCACGTTGGGCGCGGTCTGGTAGCCGGTGATGGATTCGAACTTCACGCCGGGATAGTCCCGCGCCACCCGCAGCGTGGGCTCCATGTAGCCGAAGCTGGGCGTGAAGATGATCTGGTGCCCCGTGGCGGCCAAGTCGCGGATGACGCGCTCGGCATCCGCGCCTTCGGCCACGTTCTCCACGAACGTGGTACGCACGCGGCCGCCCAAGGCGGCCTCGACGGCCTTGCGGCCCTCGTCGTGCTGGCGCGTCCAGCCCGCTTCGGTGATGGGCGAGACATAGACGAAGCCGGCCTTCACCACGGCCGAGGGGACGGTCTGGGCGGTCTGGCCGGTTTGGGAAAAGGCGGGGGAAAGCCAACAGCAAGCGGCCACGAGCGTGGCTGCGAGGTTTTTGTACATGGTGGTCCTCTACATGGTCCCGGGGGATGGAAACGCGAAAGGTGGCCGGGACAGCCGCCTTTCGGGGAGCGCGATTGTAGTCAGCCGGCCCGGCCCGCGTGCCGGCAGGGCCATGCGGGCGGGCGCGCCTGCGGCCATCCGGGCCGAGACCTGCGCGGGCCGCCCTTCAATGATTGGGGGCGAAAAGTGCCTCTAGCACAATTGGAACTAGGGCATATCGCTATATTTTTAATAGCAATCCGCACGGACGTGCGGGGATCAGCCAAAGCCCGCCGCCAGCACCCCGCGCGCCTCGCGCACGAAGTCCGACTCCCCGGCCCGGGGCGGCAGCAGATAAAAGCCCGCCTGCGGCAAGGCCGGCAGGCCGTGCGGCGCCGGCAGCACCCGCACGCCGGGGCACAGCGCCGAGGCATTGAGGCAGGCCACGCCCAGGCCCGCGGCCAGCGCCGACTGCAGCCCCGCCACGCCCGAGGCCAGCAGCGCGATGCGGTAAGGCACCCGGCGGCGTTCCAGCAGCGCCACGGTGAACTGGTGCAGCGAACAGCTGTCGGGCAGCGCGAGCAGGCGCAGCGGCTCGCCCCGCACGCGCGTGACGCCGGGGGCGGCCATCCAGTGCAGGGCCTCCTGGCGCAGCAGCGACGCCTTCGCCGTGGCGGCATTGGCGGCAGGCCGTGCGCGGGCCGCGCCGGCCGTCGTGCGCGCGGCGGGCAAGGCCATGGTCAGCCCCACGTCAAACTCGCCGCCGGCATAGCCCGCTTCGACCAGCCCGCTTTTCTGCACCGTGACCTGCAGCCGCACCTGCGGGTACTGCGCCTCCACCCGCGCCAGCAGGCCCGCCAGATCGGCCGGGCGGAAGTAATCGGTGACCCCGAGCCGCAGCGTGCCCTGCAGCGCCACGCCGTGCAGATCGCGCCAGGCCGCTTCGCTCAGCGCGAGCAGCTGGCGCGCATGGCCCAGCAGCCGCTCGCCCGCCGCCGTGGGCGCCACGCCGGCCTTGGAGCGCAGCAGCAGCGACTGGCCGGCCTGCTCTTCGAGCTTGCGCAACTGTTCGCTGACGGCCGACTGCGACAGGAAAACCCGCGGCGCGCCGGCCGTGAGGCTGCCCGCGTCGATCACGGCGGCGAAGGTGCGAAGCTGGTCGAGGGGAAAGGCGTGCATGGTCCAGAAGATCCAACGGCAAAACCGATGGATGGTATCCATGAATCCCGATTTTCAGGAAAACGGATGCGGCGAAAAATCTCGGCATCCTTTCAACGAGCACCCGCACCATGCCCCACATCGCCATCCACCTGTCCGGCCCCGCCGATGCCGCCCTGGCCCGCCGCGCGACCGCCGCCGTCGCCGACATCACCCAGAACGTGCTGGGCAAGGCCCTACCCGTGATCGCCACCACGGTGCAGTTCATCGCGGCCGACCAATGGTTCATCGGGGGCGTCTCGCTGGCCGAGTTGGGCCAGACCGCCTTCCACCTGGACATCAGCATCACCGACGAGACCAACACCAAGGCGGAGAAGGCGCGCTACCTGCGCGAGATCCATGCCGCTTTCGCCGGCCTGATGCCCCGCCTGCACGAGGTGAGCTACATCCACCTGATCGATGCCCGCGCGGCCGCCTACGGCTACGGTGGGCGCAGCCAGGAATGGCGGCACCAGCAGGCCGGCGTGTAGCGGCGCGGGCTCGGCGCAGGGCCTGCCACGCCCTGCGGCGGCGCCGTCAGCGCATCGGGATGACGAACACCCGGCGGCGCGCCTCGCAGCCCGGGCCGTCGTAAGGTGTGCTGTCGCGCTCCCAGCCCGGCCCTGGCGACACCTGGGCGCAGACGCGCTTGCCGTCGACCTTGCTGCGCCAGAAGTACCACGGCGCGGGCGCGGCCCCCGCAGTGCCGGCCAGGCATGCGGCTGCCAGCAGCGCGGCGCCGCAACGCAGGGCGAAGGCGCCGGCCGGGCGGGTGCGGAAATCGGGAAGCGACGAAGTCATGGCGTGTCTTTGACATGGCTGTTGAGCATGGACGGGTCGCGGCCTGCGGCGCCGCCCCGTTGCCATTGTGAGGGCCCGGGCCTCAATCCACGGGCGCCGAGACGATCCAGCCCTCCAGCGGGTCCAGCCCCGGCGGCAGGCCGTACAGCGCATCGCCCTGCTGGTGGCGCTGCTCCGCCCAGGCGGCCTGCACCAGGCACAGCACCGCGTCCAGGCGGTCGCCGCTGGCGTCGTCCACCAGCGCATCGCGCTGCGCGTGCGTGAGCTTGAGCCGCAGTCCCAGCCGGGTGGCGCCGTTCTCCAGCGCCGTGACCAGGTCCTTGCGGGCGATGAGGCGGTCGGGCGTCTGCTTGGCGCGGTCGTCGCTCTTGTAGCTGCGCCGGGCCAGGATCTCGCGCGCCAGCAGGCCGGGGTAGGCCTCCAGCGCCACGCGGGCCGGATCGCCCGCATGCAGGCCGGGCAGGTGCACGCCGGCATCCAGCAGCAGCGGCACGCCCGCGTGCAGCATGTAGGCGACGGGCGGGTTGACCCACTTCATCGACGGGCTGGAGCCCGCCGGCCCGTCAGCGGCCCGGTGGGCGAACTTGGCGCCCGCCGGGCGCGCATCGCAGAACGCCGCGAAGGTGTCGCGGATCTGCGCGCGGCTCAGGCCGCGGTAGTGCTGCATGCTGGCATGCCAGGTGAGCGGCCAGCCCAGGTGCGCCAGCAGCTCGCGCGGCAGGCCGAACGGCAGGTCGAACCCGCCCACCCAGGTGCGCGACTCGGCCAGCCAGCGGCCGAAGCCCGCCAGCGTGTCGAAGGTCTCCAGCCCCGAAAGCACCACGCGTGTCCCGGCCAGTTGCCCGCTGGCGACCACGATGGGTTTGCGCCGGCTGGGACTGCTGGAGAAATCGCAGCCGATCAGCATCGGCAGCGGCGGCACGGCGCTGGCACCCGCATCCATGCCCTACCCCAGCGCCAGGGCGGTGACGCCCGCTGCGATCAGCACCGCGCCCGCGATGCGCGCGGCCCGGTCGCCCTCGCCCAGCAGGTGGCCGCCGATGAGGGCGGCGAACAGCATCGACACCTCGCGCGCCGGCGCCACGTGCGACAGCGGGGCCTCCTGCATGGCGTACAGCACCAGCACGTAGGCCACCGGACTCACCGCCGCCACCAGCAGGGCGAAGCGCCACTGCACGCGCCAGAGCACGCGCGCGGCCGGCAGGTCGCGCAGCACCACGGGCGCGAGCACCGCCACCCGCACGAAGTTGCCCATGTAGTCCACGAGGATGGGCGACATGCGCAGTACCTTCACCGCGTAGCCGTCCACCACCGTGTAGCTGGCGATGAACGCGCCGGTGAGCACGCCGTAGCGGATGCCCGCATGCACCCGCTGCCGCGCGGCCGGATCATGCGCGGCGCGCAGCAGCGCGGGGCCGCCGGCGATGAGGAACACTCCGCCCACCACACCAGCGATGCCCAGGCCCCCGAGCAGCGAGATCTGCTCGCCCAGGAACGTGATCGCGACGAGCGACGACATCAGCGGCCCCGAGCCGCGCGCAAGCGGGTACACCACGGTCAGGTCGGCCTGGCGGTAGCCGCGCAGCAAGATGACGTAGTACGCCACGTGCAGCAGCCCGCTGGCCACGACGAAGCCCCATTCCTTGGCGCCCCATTCGGGCACGGCATCGCCCCCGAGCCACCAGCCCAGCGGCGCCCAGCCCAACATCATCAGCACCGAGGTGAAGAAGGCAAAGCGCGAATCGCCGCCCGCTTTCTTGGCCGCGATGTTCCAGCACGCGTGGATGAGTCCGGCCAGCAGGATGAGCGCGAAGGCGTTGAAGGTCACGGCGCTGAAAAAAGGGAGAGGAAGCCTGAATGCAGAAGGCCGCAGCGCATGGCGCCTGCGGCCTCGGGGGACGGGTGGGTGACAGAGGGAAGGCAGGCCCGCCTAGGCGCGGCCGATGATGGACGCCGTGGCCATCAGTTCTTCCAGCAGCGCGAACGACACGCGGCCCGAAACCGAGTACGGGTCCAACTCGGGCTTTTCGGAGTATTTGAGCAAGATGGAGTGGTTGATCCGGGTCAGGTTGACCTGGCCCATGGTCCAGCCGCCGAAGCGGCGCTCCTGGATCTCCTCGAAGTGCAGCAGTTCCACGTCCTTGTGCCGCGGGTCCTTCTGGATGTGGCCGTACAGGGCGCTCACCGCGGAGCGGCCGCCCTCGATCGCCTGCAGGAACACGCCCCCGCCGTAGCAGAGCACGCCGGTGATGCCGCAGGTGGGGTTGTGCTGGCGCGACTGGCTGAGGATGGCTTCGATGGCGTCGGGCGAGGTGTCGACGGCGCGGCTGGCGTAAAGCAGTCGGACGAGCATGTCAGTTCCTTCCGGGAATGAGCGAGAGGAATTCGCGGCGCAGGGCCGGGTCCTTCAGGAACACGCCACGCATGACCGAGTTGAGCATCTTGCTGTCCATCTCGCGCACGCCGCGCCAGGACATGCAGAAGTGGCTGGCCTCCATCACGATGGCCAGGCCGTCGGGCTGGGTCTTTTCCATGATGAGGTCGGCCAGCTGCACCACGGCCTCTTCCTGGATCTGGGGGCGGCCCATGACCCAGTCCACCAGCCGCGCGTATTTGGACAGGCCGATGACGTTGGTGTGCTCGTTGGGCAGCACGCCGATCCAGATCTTGCCCATCACGGGGCAGAAGTGGTGGCTGCAGGCGCTGCGCACGGTGATCGGGCCGACGATCATCAGCTCGTTCAGGTGCTCGGCGTTGGGGAACTCGGTGATGGCCGGCTGCTGCGCGTAGCGGCCCTTGAAGACCTCGTTGAGGTACATCTTGGCCACGCGCCGCGCGGTGTTCTGGGTGTTGTGGTCGGTGGCCGTGTCGATGACCAGGCTGTCGAGCACGCCCTGCATCTTGGCCTCGACCTCGTCGAGCAGCAGTTCCAGCTCGCCGGGCTCGATGAACTCGGCAATGTTGTCGTTCGCATTGAAGCGCTTGCGTGCCGCGGCCAGCCGTTCGCGGATTTTGACGGAAACGGGCGTGCCCTCTTCGGGCGGCGCGTCGTTCGATTCGGCGGCGAGTTGTCTGAACATGGGCGGCATCGTACCAGCGAATGCCCGTCCCGGCTTGCCGAGTGTTTTTGGCCCCCAGCGCATATTCCTCTAGGGCGTATAGCTATAAAAATAATAGCGTCAAACCCAAGCCGCACCGGCTCAGTAGCGGTTGCCGGTCACCCAGAGCGCGGCGCGCATGATGGCGAAGGCGATGCGGTCCAGCGCGCGCTGGCGCCAGGGGCGCTCGGCGTAGGCGCGCGGGTCCATGCGCTGGCCGGCATGCTCCATGGCGTGCACCAGGCGTTCGCGCAGGTCGGCGGCGAAGCCCGCGTCCTCGATCACCACGTTGGCCTCGCGCGCCAGCAGCAGCGACAGCGGGTCGAGGTTGGACGAGCCCACGGTCGCCCAGGGGTGTTCGCCCAGCGCATCGACCACCGCCACCTTGGCGTGCAGGAAGCTGGGCGAATACTCGTGGATCTCCACGCCGGCCTTCAGCAGCGCGCCGTACACGGGCCGGGCAGCGTGGTACTGCATGAAGTATTCGTAGCGCCCCTGCAGCAGCAGGCGCACGCGCACGCCGCGGCGCGCGGCCAGCACCAGCGCGCGGCGCAGCTTGCCGCCGGGCACGAAATAGGCATTGGCGATGATGATTTCGTGCCGCGCGTTGGCGATGGCGCGGCGGTAGGCGCGTTCGATGCGGCTGCGGTTGCGCAGGTTGTCGCGCAGCACCAGCGCGGCCCGCATGCGGGGGCCCGCGTCGTCCGCGTCCTCCTGCGCGCGCCGGGCCTGGGCGGCCGCGCGCAGGTCGCGCAGCGCATCGGCCAGGCGGTGGCGGCGCGCGTCGCGCACCGCCTTGAGCCGCCACCACACGTGCTGCATGGCCTCGTCGGCCTGCTCCACCAGCCGGCCCTCGGCACGCACCGCGAAATCGAAGCGCGGGGCTTCCAGCACGCCGTGGTTGGGGTCGTGCAGGTCGTCCAGCACGTTGATGCCGCCGCAAAACAGCACGCAGCCGTCCACCACGCACAGCTTGCGGTGCAGCCGGCGCCAGCGGTGGGGCAGCAGCAGGCCCAGCGTGCCGACCGGCGAATACACCTGCATCTGCACGCCCGCGGCCTGGAAGCGCTCGGGCCACGGGCCGGGCAGCGAGCCGGTGCCCACGCCGTCCACCACCAGGTGCACGCGCACGCCGCGTTCGGCCGCGCGCACCAGCGCCTCGGCAATGCCGGCGCCCGTGCCGGTGCAGTCGAAGATGTAGGTCTCGAACTGGATGTCGGACGTGGCGGCGTCCATGTCGGCCACGAGGGCCGCGAACAGCTCCTCGGACCCCTGCAGCAAGCGGACGCGGTGGTCCGCGCCGAGCACGGCGGCATGCGACATGGCTCAAAGCCCCCCGCGGCTCACAGGCGGAACTCGGCGATGAGCGGCAGGTGGTCCGACATGCGCCACCAGATGCGCCCGCGCGGCACGTGCAGGCCGAGCGGCGTGAGCCCGCGCACGTACACGTGGTCGAGCTGCACCATGGGCAGGCGGGCCGGGTAGGTGAAGGTGCGGGGCGCCTCCTCGTACTCGTACAGCCCGCAGGCCGCCAGCGCACGCTTGACCTGCAGGCCCCAGTCGTTGAAATCGCCCGCCACCACCAGCGGCTCGTCCGGCGGCACCTCGCGGGCGATGAAACGCTGCAACTGCGCCACCTGGCGCACGCGGCTGCCGGGGATCAGGCCCAGGTGCACCACGATGGCATGCACGCGGCGGCCGTGGATCTCGACCTCCACGTGCAGCAGGCCGCGCTGCTCGAAGCGGTGGTCGGAGATGTCCTCGTGCCGGTGCCCGATCACGGGCCAACGCGACAGCAGCGCATTGCCGTGCTCGCCATGGCGGGTGACGGCATTGGTGCGGTACACCGCCTCGTAGCCCTCGGGCGCCAGGAACTCGGCCTGGGGCATGTCGGGCCAGCGCTGGAAGTACTGCTGTTCGCGGCGGTGCATCTTGCGCACCTCCTGCAGGCACACGATGTCGGCGTCGAGCTGCTCGACGGCATGCCCCAGGTTGTGGATCTCGAGGCGGCGGGCCGGGCCCAGGCCCTGCACCCCCTTGTGGATGTTGTAGGTGGCGACGCGCAGGATGTCGGAGGGGTCCATGGCGCGATTGTGTCGCAGCCGCGCGTCGTTCCGGTGTCAGCCGGCGGGAAGGGCCTTTTTTCCACCCTCTGGCCGGCGCCGCGCGCCCTACACTGTGCTCTTTGCTCACCGGGACGCGCGCCGCACCGCCATGGCCACCGCCAAAGAACCAGACTCCACGGAATCCCAGGCGCTGGTGATCGACAGCAACGCGACCTCGCGCAGCATCCTGGTGGCGCAGTTGCGCGAATACGGCATCCACCGCGTGGTGCAGTGCAGCAGGGTGCAGGACGCACGCAGCCGGCTGGAGCACACCGTGTTCGACTACGTGCTGTGCGAGCAGTATTTCGCCGAATCCGGGCAGTCCGGCCAGACGCTGCTGGACGACCTGCGGCGCGCCCAGATGCTGCCATTTTCCACCGTGTTCTTCATGGTCACCGCCGAGGCCTCCTACGCCGCGGTGGCCGAGGCGGCCGAATCCGCGCTGGACGGCTACCTGCTCAAGCCCTTCACACCCAGCGCGCTGTTCGAGCGGCTGGGCCTGGCGCGCCTGCGCAAGACCCACCTGCGCCCGATCTTCGATGCCATCGGGCGGGAGGACTTCGAGGCCGCCGCGCAGCTGTGCGTGGAGCGCTTCGAGGCGCGCAAGCCCTACTGGCTGTATGCCGCGCGCATCGGCACCGAGCTGCTGCTGCGCCTGGCGCGGCACGACGAGGCCCGCACCCTGTTCGAGGCGGTGATCGAGGCGCGCGCCCTGCCCTGGGCCAAGCTGGGGGTGGCGCGGGCGCAGATCGAGTCCGGCCAGGCGCCGCGGGCCATCACCACCTTGCAGGGCCTGATCGGGGAGGACGCCTCGTTCGCCGACGCCTACGACGTGCTCGGGCGCGCGCAGGTCGAGATGGGCCATTTCGAGGACGCCATGGCCACCTACCGCACGGCCAGCGGCCTCACGCCGGACTCGGTGGTGCGGCTGCAAAAGCTCGGCATGATGGCCCACTACATGGGCGACCGCGAAACGGCGGCCAAGGCCCTGTCGCGCGCCGCGGTGCTGGGCATCGACTCCAAGCTGTTCGACTACCAGTCGCTGGTGCTGTTGGCCTTCGCGCACTTCACGGGCAACGACCGCAAGGGCCTGGAGCGCTGCATGGCCGACTTCGTGCGCATCCTGGAGCGCCATGGCGACAGCCGCCGCGTGCAGCGCTTCAGCGAAATCGTGGCGGCGCTGCAGCAGATCCAGCAGCGCCAGTTCGCCCAGGCCGTGGCGGGGGTGCGCGCCATGGCGCGCGAGATCGGCATCGGCGAATTCGACTACGAAGCCGCCTGCAACCTGAGCAGCCTGCTGGCCGTGCTGGCCGCCACCTCCATCGACCTGCAGGAGGGGCCGGCGTGGGTCACCGCCATCGGCATGCGCTACGCCAACACGCGCGGCCTGTGCGAGCTGATGGCCAATGCCTGCCTGGTCCACCCCGACTACTCGGACATCGTGCGCGGCTGCCTGCTCCAGATCAACAAGGCCGCCGAGAACGCGGTGGCGCTCAGCCTGTCGGGCGACCCCGGCGGCGCGGTGGCGCAACTGCTGGACGCCGCCGGCACCACGCTCAACACCAAGCTGCTGGACCTGGCGCAGCAGATGCTGACCCGGCACGCCGCCCGCATCGACGACGCTGCGGCGCGGCAGGCGGCCATCGACGCCCTGCGCTCGCGCTGCGGCCCGACCACGCCGCGCGCCGTGCTGGGCCAGGCCACCGAAAGAAAGCCGGGCGAGCTGGTGCTGCGCACGTCCAGCGCCGCCAGCACGCCCGCCGCCACGCCCTCCTCGCCTTCGTCACCCGCCTCGCCACTGCCCGAACCGGCCGATCTCGCGGCGGTGCTGCGCCTGCGGCCGATGTAGCACTGGCCAGGAGGCCGCGGTCAGGCCGGCGGCACGAACCGG
Organism: Acidovorax sp. SUPP1855; assembly: GCF_030158955.1. Classification (NCBI taxonomy): domain Bacteria; kingdom Pseudomonadati; phylum Pseudomonadota; class Betaproteobacteria; order Burkholderiales; family Comamonadaceae; genus Acidovorax; species Acidovorax sp. SUPP1855. The sequence continues at coordinate 217,397 of NZ_BQXI01000003.1, forward strand.
GGCAGCATCAGGCAGGCCTCGGCATTGGAGGGGGAGAAACAGGCCAGCGCCGCATCGCGCCAAGGCAGCCAGCGCCACGCCACGTGCTCGCGCGGGCTCAGCACCACCGGCGTGCCCTCTGGGACGCACAGGCCGAACAGCCGCTCGCGGTTGCGCACCACGCCCGGCGCATAGCGATGCAGCCACTGCGGCCAGATGTCGTAGACGTTTTCAAGCGCCCAGTCGGTCAGCGCGCAGCCGGGGGCGCGGGCATCGATGCCCGTTTCCTCGCGCACTTCGCGCACCGCTGCATCCTCGAAGGGCTCCTCGGGCCAGTCCTTGCTGCCGGTGACCGACTGCCAGTGGTCGCCACCGCCCGCCCGGTGGATCAGCAACACGTCCAGTGCCGGGGTGTGGACCACCACCAGCACCGACTCGGGGATCTTGAACGCGCCCGGCAACGGGATCAGGCCGCCGCGGCGAGCAAGGACTGCAGGTCCTGCCGGGGCGCATCCGCCAGCGCCCCGGCCGCGCACTGCTGCAGCCACTGCGGCGAGATGCGACAGAGCATGGCCCGGCCGGCCGGCTCGCCCGCCGTGGCGACCGGCACCACGGCATCGATCAAGGGCGCCGCCCCGGCAACCGCTCCCACCCCCACCGGCTGCAGCGTGCGGCGGTCCAGTTCGAGGATGGCGCCGAGCGCATCCACCCGCAGCGCGAACTCTTGCATGCGCCCGTCGTCCAGGGTCGCGCGCACCACCACGATCTGGCGGTTGGGGTCGCCCTCGCGCGGGGCCGGCGCATGCGCCTGGCCTGCCGGCGCGGCGATCACGCTGCGCAGGTCCACCACCGGGCACACGCGGTGGCCGATCTGCGCCAGGCCGAGGAACGGCGCGCGCAGGCCGCCCGCGTGCAGCACGGTCACGTCGGGTGCGGCCTCCACCACCGAGGCGGCCTCCAGCCCGAACCACTGCGCGCCCATGCGAAACGATGCCAGTTGCAGGCCCTGCGCCGCCTCGATGCGCGCGCCGGGCAACGTGGCCAGCGCGGGCGCCAGCGCCGCGGCGGCCTGGTGCTCGCACACGTGGCGCAGCACCGCGCAGCCCAGTCCGTGGTCGTAGCCGTCCTGCGCGCGGAACTCGCGATAGCCCTGGCCCCGCGCGAACCCCGTGGCGTACAGGTGGCGGCCCAGGACCGCCATGCGCGGCTCGGTGCGGCCGGCCGCCCAGGCGGGCATCGCAGCCTGCGCCTCGCTGCCCGTGGCGCAGACCACCGCGCCCTGCGCATCGACGAACGCCAGCACGTCGCGCCCGCCCGCCCCCCCCGCGCAGTCGGCCAGGATGGACGACAGCTGCTCGGCCGCATCCCAGACGATGGCAATGCCGCCCAGCAACGGACCCGTGGCGCCGCGGCCATTGCCTTCGCCGCGCACCGCAGCGGCATAGACGAAGGTAGGGCCCTGGCCGTAGAACCGGCTCGGCGCGTAGCGGCTCACCACGTAACCCTGGCTGCCCTGCAGGCGCAGGCAGCGGCCGACCCATTCCTCGTCCAGCGAGGTGCCCACCTGCCGCGCCTGGCCGGGCTGGGAGACGGCCACCACGCGGCCCTCGCGGTCGAACAGCACCAGGCAGGCGTACACGGTGTAGAGCCGGTTGATGCCCTGCAGCACCGCGGTGGCCTGTTCGCAGCCCGGCGTGCCGGCCTCCAGGGTGCGGGCGAATTGCGGCGTCAACGCCCACCAGCGGCAGTCGTTGGCCCGCTCGTACAGGTTGCGGTCCAGGATCTGCATCGCCAGCGACGCGCGGCCCCGGGCATCGCTCAGCAGCGAACGCATGACCACGCCGTACAGGTCCTGCAGGGCACCGGCGAAGGCCAGCGCCGTCTTGCGGGCGGTGGCGCCAATCTCGGACAGCAAGGTCTTGGCGAACTGCAGCTCGCGCGGCGCCGCCGAATCGCCCCCGAGCTGGTGCAGGTCCAGCAGGCCGTTCCACACCGAGCGCTCCAGCGCCGACTGGATGGTGGCGGACCGCGCCGGAATGTCGCGCAGCTCCTGCGACAGCACATCGGCGTGGCCCGCCAGTTCGACCGGGAAAGCGCCGGCGTCGCCCTGGGCCGCCTCGTCGAAGGCCACGTCCAGCGGCAGCAGCGCCACGCCGCGCCAGCCCGGCCCGGCATAGCCCTGGAAGCCCTCGGTGTCGCGCACGGCCATCAGGTAGCGCCGGCTCGCATGGTGGATCGGCTGCACCCCGGCGGCGGCGGCCTGCGGCAGCGGCCAGCCGGCCGGCAACTGCAGCGGGTCGCTGGACACCAGCACGCGGCCCTGGCCGTCCGTGAGCGCGAGCACGGCGTCGCAGCCCTGCCCCTGCGGGCCGCCGCCGTCCTGCACCGAGGCGAAGATGGCCGGCATTTCGTCGGCCAGCTTGAACTGCAGGCACAGCACGCCCACGGCATGCCCCTCGAAATCCACGCGCCGCGCGTACATGAGCGTTTTGCCGGCCTCGCCGCTGAAGCCGTGCACCGCGTAGTGCTCCACATAGGGCGCATGGCTGTGCAGCACCGACTGCAGAAACGCCTGGTCGGCCTGCCGCTGCGCCTCGGACGCGACCGGCTCCACCGCATGCAACTGGGCGCACGGCCGGCCGGCGGTGTCGAACAGGAAGATGTTGCCGTACACCGTGTACTTGTCGGCGTATTCGCGCAGCCGGGCGGCAATGGTGGGGCGGGTGTCGGGGTCGGGGTGGCCCAGGAACTCGGCCACGCCCACGTCGGTGGCGAAAAAGCCGATGTCGGCCGTGCGCTCGAAAAGGTTGCGCACCAGCACGTCGATGCAGACCTGGGCGCGCGACGCGAGATCGCTGATCCGGTTCTTGAGCGCCTCGCCGGCCAGCCCGCGCATCAGGTCGGCCGACAGGGCGGCGAAGTCCCTGCGGGCCTGCGCCAAGTCATGGCCGGAGGAGGCTTTGGAAGACAGCAGCGACAGGGACGACAGCAAGGACAGGTGGTCCCATGCATTCTCGACCAGTCTCAATTCCTGTCGCTGGTGCTGCGCCGCCGGCATGTACCGCAACCATTGCTCGGGGGTGGCCAGAAAGGGAGACGCGTGAGACACAGGAAGTCCTTTTGCCTGGGCGATGGCCCAGATTGTGATGCATGCATGGCGGAATCCACACGCCATCGGCATGGGGTTTGCCCTTTGCCATCCAGACAGGGTCTGCACGACGGGGCCGAAGACAGCAGCACAATGCGTGCCACACCCCCGTACCCTGTTCCGGTCCCTTCCGCATCACCCGCCTAGGCGGCCCGGTAGCCCCCTGAGCCGCCGCGCCCGGCCCATCAGCTTCCCGAGGATTTGCGGGCCGTGGCCACGGGCGGCGGCATTTCCTTGGCCTGCAGCGCGCGCACCTGCGTGACGAGCTGGTTGTGCGCATCCAGGAAGGCCGCGGCGATCACCTTGCCCTCGTTGGTATTGCTCCAGCCCGCGCCGGCCGCCCCGCCCAGCTTGCCGAACACCAGCCCGCCCACGCCCAGGTCGGTGGAGCGTGCCGCGCCGGTGGAGGCCGCCACCTGCTCGGTGGTCTCGTTGTCGGACAGCAGCAGGGCCGTCTGCGCTTCCTTGAACTTGACCTGCTCCACCAGGCCGGCTAGGCCCGCGATGTCGCGCAGCACCGGAATCATGGCGATGACGCCGGACAGACCCCGGCCCGCGTCCTGCTCACTGAACGTGAGGCTGGGCGTGAGCGTGTACTGCGCCTCGTAGCCCCGGCCCTTTTGCACCGTGGAGTTCTTGCGCAGCACGCCCGCGTCCTTCAGGTCCTGCTCCTGCACCGTGCCCCGCAGGCCTGCGGAACGGTCCACCACGCGAAAGCAGCCGCTTTGCTGCGCCAGCAGCTTGATCAGCGGCACGGGCGAGGCCGGAAGCTGGTAGCCCGACCCCATGATGTAGCCGTTCGGGTTCTCGGCCAGCGCCAGCGTGGCCACGGGCGCGTCACAACGCACCAGCTCGCGCGCGGCGTTGCGCGCCCCTTCCGGGCCGGCCGAGCCGGTGACGACGGAGCCGCCCTGCCCCAGCTCGGTCTTTTTCTCGCCACAGCCGGCCAGCGCAGCCACCAGGGCCAGCAGAGTCACGGAGAGCCGGGTCACTTTGCGGGTTTGCATCAACGCGTCCTTCAATGGAAAAAAAGCGGCAGGAACATGACGCTCCTGCCGCTTGGGGGTCTATCGCTTCGACGGTCCCGGGGGATCGGCCGTGCGCCTGGCGGATCAGGCCGACTTGACCGCGTCGGGGTTGCGCAGGCGGATGTGCAGCTCGCGCAGCTGCTTTTCGTCCACCGGGCTCGGCGCCTGCGTCAGCAGGCACTGCGCGCGCTGCGTCTTGGGGAAGGCGATCACGTCGCGGATCGACTCGGCACCCGTCATCAGCGTGACGATGCGGTCCAGGCCGAAGGCCAGGCCGCCGTGGGGTGGCGCGCCGTACTGCAGGGCGTCCAGCAGGAAGCCGAACTTCTGCTGCGCTTCCTCGGGCGTGATCTTGAGGGCGTCGAACACCTTCTGCTGCACGTCGGCGCGGTGGATACGGACGGAGCCGCCGCCCATCTCCCAGCCGTTGAGCACCATGTCGTAGCCCTTGGAGATGCACTTTTCGGGCGCGGTGACCATCCAGTCCTCGTGGCCGTCCTTGGGCGCGGTGAAGGGGTGGTGCACGGCGGTGTAGCGCTGCGAGTCCTCGTCGAACTCGAACATCGGGAAGTCCACCACCCACAGCGGCGCCCAGCGGTCCTCGAACAGGCCGTTCTTCTTGCCGAACTCGCTGTGGCCGATCTTGATGCGCAGCGCGCCGATGGCGTCGTTGACGACCTTTTCCTTGTCGGCGCCGAAGAACAGCAGGTCACCGTCCTGTGCGCCGGTGCGCTTCAGGATTTCGGCGATGGCCGCGTCATGGATGTTCTTGACGATGGGCGACTGCAGGCCGTCGCGCCCCTTGGCCAGCTCGTTGACCTTGATGTAGGCCAGGCCCTTGGCGCCGTAGATCTTCACAAACTCGGTGTAGCCGTCGATCTCGCCGCGCGAGAGGCCGCCGGTCTCGCGCGCGCCGCCGGGCACGCGCAGGGCCACCACGCGGCCGCCCTTCATGTTGGCCGCGCCCGAGAACACCTTGAAGTCCACGTCCTTCATCACCTCGGTCAGTTCGGTGAATTCGAGCTTCACGCGCAGGTCGGGCTTGTCGGAGCCGTAGCGGTAGGCCGCGTCCTGGTACGTCATGACCGGGAACTCGCCCAGATCCACGCCCAGCGTGTTCTGGAACACCGTCTTGATCATGCCCTGGAACATGTCGCGGATGTCCTGCTCTTCCATGAACGACGTTTCGATATCGATCTGGGTGAACTCGGGCTGGCGATCGGCGCGCAGGTCTTCGTCGCGGAAGCACTTGGTGATCTGGTAGTAGCGGTCGAAGCCGGCCACCATCAAGAGCTGCTTGAACAGCTGGGGCGACTGCGGCAGCGCGAAGAACTGGCCGTCGTGCACGCGGCTGGGCACCAGGTAATCGCGTGCGCCTTCGGGCGTGCTCTTGGTGAGCATGGGGGTTTCGATGTCCACGAAGCCGTTGGCGTCGAGGAACTTGCGCACCTCCATCGACACGCGGTAGCGCAGCATCAGGTTGTTCTGCATGTACGGACGGCGCAGGTCCAGCACGCGGTGCGTGAGGCGCGTGGTTTCCGACAGGTTTTCCTCGTCGATCTGGAAGGGGGGCGTGACCGACGGGTTGAGCACGTTCAGCTCATGGCACAGCACCTCGATCTTGCCGCTCTTGAGGCTGTCGTTGGTCGTGCCCTCGGGGCGCGCGCGCACCAGGCCCTTGACCTGCACGCAGAACTCGTTGCGCACGCCTTCGGCCGTCTTGAACATCTCGGCGCGGTCGGGGTCGCACACCACCTGCACGTAGCCTTCGCGGTCGCGCAGGTCGATGAAGATCACGCCGCCATGGTCGCGGCGGCGGTTCACCCAGCCCGCGAGGGTGACGGTTTGGCCCAGGAGGGCTTCGGTGACGAGACCGCAGTAGTGGGAACGCATGGCCATTGGAGAGTCTTCCTGCGCCCTCGTGGAGCGCGACAAGGTTTCCGCACGCCCGCGGCAAGCGGGCATGCGACGAGGTGTTATCGGGAATCGGGCGGCGTGAGATCCGGGGGTGCGACCACCCCCATGGAGACGATGTACTTGAGTGCCGCATCGACGCTCATTTCGAGTTCGATGCAATCGCTCTTGCGCAGGATCACGAAGTAGCCGCCCGTCGGGTTGGGGGTGGTGGGAACATAGACGCTCACGTATTCATCGCGCAGGTAGGCCGCCACTTCGCCGCTCGGCGTGCCGGTGATGAACGCCACCGTCCACACGCCCTCGCGCGGCCATTGCACCAGCACGGCGGTGCGAAAGGCGTTGCCGCCCTCGGAAAAGAGCGTGTCCGACACCTGCTTGACGCTGGAGTAGATCGAGCGCACCACTGGGATGCGGCTCACCAGGGCATCGCCCCACTCCACCAGCTTGCGCCCCGCGAAGTTGCTGGTGAGCGCGCCCACCGCGAGCAGGATGCCCAGGGTGAGCAGCACCCCGAAGCCGGGAATGTGAAAGCCCAGCAGCTTGTCGGGCTGCCAGGAGCCGGGCAGGATCTGCAGGGTCTGGTCGAGCGTGCTCACGATCCAGTTCAGCACCCAGGCCGTGATGACGCCGGGAACGATGACCAGAAGGCCGGTGAACAGCCATTTGCGCAAAGCGGACATCCGGGGCCGTTCAGTTCTTCTTGGTGTCGGAAATGCTGGCGGCCGGCGCGGGGGCTGGCGCGGGAGCCGCCGCTTCCTTCTTGGGGGCGCTGTCGCCGCCAGACGCAGCGGCAGGCGCTGCACCGTCGGAGGCCGCCGCATCGGGCTTGGCGCTGGCGCCGCCGGTATTGCCGCCGCGGAAATCGGTCACGTACCAGCCCGAGCCCTTGAGCTGGAAACCGGCTGCGGTCACCTGCTTGGAGAAGGCCTCGGCCCCGCAGGCCGGGCACACCGTGAGCGGCGCGTCGGACATTTTTTGCAGCACATCCTTGGCGTGGCCACAGGAACCGCATTTATAAGCATAGATAGGCATCTTGAGCGTGTGCGATGGAAAGTGCAAAACCTTCAATTATAGGCACCGCACCCAAGCCCCTTCACGCCTGCTCCGCCCCTGCCACCGGGTGGTGCGAAGCGCGCACGTTGCGCAGCCCCTGCGGCGCCAGCGAACCGATCAGCATGCCCGCCGTGGCGGCCAGCACGCCCGCCAGCTGGGCTGGGAACACGGCGCCGGCCGGCGTGGCCAGGAACAGCAGCCACGACGACAGGCCCGCGATGATGGCCAGGATGGCGCCCTGGGTCGTCGCGCGCTTCCAGTACAGGCCGAAGACCAGCGGCACGAAGGCGCCCACCAGCGGCACCTGGTAGGCACCCGACACCAGTTCGTAGATCGACGTGCCCTGCATGTGGATCGAATAGGCCAGCACCAGGGCGCTGAACACCAGCGTGCTGATGCGCATGGTGCGCAGGCGGTCGCTGTCGGTGCCGTTCGGTCGGAACTGGCGCCAGATGTTTTCGGTGAATGTGACGCTGGGCGCCAGCAGCGTGGCCGAGGCCGTGGACTTGAGGGCGGACAGCAACGCACCAAAGAAGAACACCTGCATGATGAACGGCATCTTTTGCAGCACCAGCGTGGGGAGCACCTTCTGCGGGTCGTCCTTGAGCAGTTCGGCCGTTTCGGTCGGCATGATGATGAGCGCACTGGCCACCAGGAACATCGGCACGAAGGCGAACAGGATGTAGCAGATGCCACCGATCACCGGGCCGCGCGTGGCCGCCCGGATGTTGTTGGCCGACATGACGCGCTGGAAAACGTCCTGCTGCGGAATGGAGCCGAACATCATCGTGATGCCCGCCGCGATGAAGAAAAGAATGTCGTGCAGCTTGGGCTCGGGCAGGAAGCGGAACAGGTCGCGGCTGCTGGCCAGCTCGATCACCTTGTCCGCCCCGCCGGCCATGTTGCCGGCGAAGACCGCGATGATCGTGAGCCCGCCCACCAGGATGATCATCTGGATGAAGTCCGTCACCGCCACCGACCACATGCCGCCGAACAGCGTGTAGGCCAGGATGGAGACCACCCCGATGGTCATGCCCACCGGAATGCTGATGGCACCGCCGGACAGAAGGTTGAACACCAGGCCCAGCGCCGTCACCTGCGCCGACACCCAGCCCAGGTAGCTCAGCATGATGATGAGCGAGCACACGATCTCGACCGCGCGGCCGTAGCGCTCGCGGTAGTAGTCGCTGATGGTCAGCAGCGTCATGCGGTACAGGCGCGCCGCGAAGAACAGCCCCACGAGGATCAGGCAGAAGCCCGCGCCGAACGGGTCTTCCACCACGTTGCCCAGCCCGCCCTCGATGAACTTGGCCGGAATGCCCAGCACCGTCTCGGAGCCGAACCACGTGGCGAACGTGGTCGTCACGATCATGTAAAGCGGCAGGTGCCGCCCGGCGATGGCGAAGTCCGCCGAGTTCTTCACCCGCCGCGCCGCGAGCAGGCCGATGGCGATGGTGATCAGCAGATAGACAATGACCAGGGTCAACAGCACGGCATGCTCCTCGTATGTCGCGTAGGGAGGGGTAAGGGAAAAGGGAGGGGTCGGAAAAAGGCTAGAAGAGCCGCACGCGGATCAGCAGCTGCATCGCCAGCAGCCCCAATACAAATCCCATGCCACCGTAGATCAGGCTTTGCAGCAGGCGGTTGGTGCGTTTTTGCGCGGCCAGCAGTTCCAGCAGCTCGCGCCGGTGGTCGTGCGGCCGCTCGCGCAGGTAGCCGTGCAGCAGGCGCGGCAGCTCGGGCAGCATCTTGGCAAAGCGCGGCGCCTCTGCGCGCAGCTCGCGCCACAGGCGCTGCGGCCCCATCTGGTCGAGCATCCACTTTTCGAGGAACGGCTTGGCGGTGCTCCACAGGTCCAGGTCGGGGTCGAGCTGGCGCCCCAGGCCCTCGATGTTGAGCAGCGTCTTTTGCAGCAGCACCAGCTGCGGCTGGATCTCCACATGGAAGCGCCGAGAGGTCTGGAACAGCCGCATGAGCACCATGCCGAGCGAGATCTCCTTGAGCGGGCGGTCGAAGTACGGCTCGCACACGGTGCGGATGGCCGCTTCCAGCTCGTTCACGCGCGTGTGGGCCGGCACCCAGCCGCTTTCGATATGCAGCTCCGCCACGCGTTTGTAGTCGCGGCGGAAGAACGCCGTGAAGTTCTGCGCGAGGTATTCCTTGTCGAACTCGGTCAGCGTGCCGACGATGCCGAAGTCCAGCGAGATGTAGCGCCCGAAGGTCTCCGGCTCCAGGCTCACCTGGATGTTGCCCGGGTGCATGTCGGCATGGAAAAAGCCGTCGCGAAACACCTGGGTGAAGAAGATCGTGACCCCGTCGCGCGCCAGCTTGGGGATGTCCACCCCCGCGGCCCGAAGGCGTTCGATCTGGTTGATGGGCACGCCCTTCATGCGCTCCATCACCAGCACCTCGGCGTGGCAGAAGTCCCAGAGGATCTCGGGGATCAGCACCAGTTCGAGCCCCTGCATGTTGCGGCGCAGCTGCGCGGCGTTGGCGGCCTCGCGCACCAGGTCCAGCTCGTCGTGCAGGTAGTTGTCGAACTCGGCCACCACCTGGCGGGGCTTGAGCCGCTTGCCGTCGGCCGACAGGCTCTCCACCCACCCGGCCATCAGGCGCATGAGCCCCAGGTCGTTCTCGATGACGGGCAGCATGCCCGGGCGCAGCACCTTGACGGCCACCTCGCGCTCCACGCCCTTGCGGTCGCGCACGACCGCGAAGTGCACCTGGGCGATGGACGCGCTGGCGATCGGCACCCGGTCGAACGACACGAACACCTCGGCCAGCGGGCGGCGGAAGGCGCGCTCGATGGTGGCCACTGCCACGTCGGGATCGAAGGGCGGCACGCGGTCCTGCAGGTGCGCCAGCTCGTCGGCGATGTCGGGCGGCATCAGGTCGCGCCGGGTGGAGAGCACCTGGCCGAACTTCACGAAGATCGGGCCCAGCCGCTCCAGCGCCTCGCGCAGACGCTGTCCGCGCGGGGCGTCCAGATTGCGGCCGATCGACACGATGCGCGCCACCAGGCGCAGCCAGGGCTTCTGGAAGCTCGTCAGGACCAACTCGTCCAGCCCATAGCGGAGCACCACCCAGACGATGGTGACGCCGCGAAAGAAACGACTCATGGTGCGAATCGGTCGGTACCGCCGGCCTCGCCGGCAGAGGACCCCCGGCGTGCGCCGACGAACTGGCGCAGCGCCTGCGCAGCGCGGCGGGCCGCCGAGCCGATGGCATGGGCCGGCGCATCGCCGATCACGCGGGCCAGGTCTTCCTCGACGTCCCAGCGCACGTGGTCCACCAGCCAGTTGATGTCGGCGGCCAGTTGCACGTCGCCTTCGATGCGGATGCCGGGCTTGTCACCGCGCAGCGCGGTCTGGGCCAGCGACAGGGGCGAGGTTTCGATCACCTCCAGGCGCAGGTCCGGCACCTGGCCCTCGGGCGCCAGGTCGAGCAGCCCGGCCGGGGTGATCTGCAGGGCCATGGAATAGACCCGCCACTGCACCCGCGCCACGCGCCCCTTCTGGCGCACGAGGCGGTCCATGGCCTCGGGCTCCTGCATGAGCACGTGGTTGAGGAACAGCACCAGGCGGTGCTGCACCTCGTGCACCAGCCACTGCGGTGGCTGCGGGCCTGCGGCGATGCGCTCGAAAAGCCCATCCAGGAATGAAAAAGGGGACTGTGTTGCCATAGTCCCCGATTATTCCCCGAACTGGGCGCGGCACCGAGGGCTTTACCCCCGCGCCCGCCGCGCCATTGCGGTGGGTTACTGCAGGGCCTGCACCCCGGCCACCAGCCAGCCGCTGCCGCCGCTCTTGGGCTTGGTCATGTTCCACACCTCGCGGAACGGGCTCGGGCCGGCCGAGAGTTCCTCGCGGATCATGCCGGAGAACTCCACGCTGGCCATGTAGCCGTCGCCCAGGTCCTCGATGCCCAGCAGCTGTGCCTCCAGCATGACCACGTCGGTGTGGTTGGGCTGGCTGGCGCCGCGCAGCGACTCGCGCTCGCTCAACTGGGTGCGGATCTCCTCCACCATGCTGTCGGTCATCATCGAGCGCAGCGCGGCGATGTCGGACCGGTCCCAGGCGCCTTGCAGCGTGATGAAGTTGCGCTTGGCCGCGGTCAGGAAGCCTTCGGTGTCGAAGCCCTCGGGCACGCCCCAGTTCTGCGAGCCGGCCAGCGCCGAGCCGATCACCACGCCGGAGCCGCCACCGCTCTGGCGCGAGGCGTCGAAGGCCATGCTGCTGCGCTCGAAGGGCCGCGCGGAGGCATCGTTGCCCACGTTCTGCGGGCTGTACTGTCGGGGCATCTGCGCCTCGGCCGGCGAAGCGGCACCGCCGCCGGCGCCCTGGAAGGCGAAGGGCGAATTGCCCGCGCCACCGCCTTCGGCGGGCTTGCGCGACCGCATGAACATGCGGAACACGGCGAAGGCCCCCAGCGCCAGCAGCGCGATCAGCAGGAACTGGCCGAAGCCCGCGCCCAGGCCGAGCGAGTGGGCCAGCCAGGCCAGGCCCAGGCCCGCGGCCAGTCCGCCGAGCATCGCGCCCCAGGGCTTCTTGGCGGCCGCCGCGGGAGCGGCTGCCGGTGCGGCGGCGGGCTTGGCGGCCGCCGCGCTGTTGACGTTCTGCGCCGGTGCGCCGGGCGCGGCGGGTGGAGGCGAAGCCGCCTCGCGCTGCGTCACATTGCTCGACTGCTTGCCAACGGACTTGCCGCCGCCCATGCGGCGCGCATCCGCATCGGCATGCACCACCAACAACATGGCGACCAGCGCCACGGACCACAGTTTCATCATGTCATCTCCAATTTATAGATACGTGCCGGCTGCGAACGAAAACGCAAGGCGGCTCAGCACTTGATTCCAACATGCAAAGCGACGATTCCCCCCGTCATGTTGTGATAGTCCACATGCCCAAAGCCATTTTTCTGCATGAGGGTTTTGAGTTCTTCCTGCCCCGGATGCATGCGGATCGACTCGGCGAGGTAGCGGTAGCTCGCGTCGTCGCCGGCCACCATCCGGCCCAGCTGGGGCAGCACCTTGAAGGAATACCAGTCGTAGGCCTTCTCCAGCGGCTTGGCCACCTTGGAGAACTCCAGCACGAGCAGGCGGCCGCGCGGCTTGAGCACGCGGCACATCTCGGCAAGGGCCTGGTCCTTGTGCGTCATGTTGCGCAGGCCGAAGGCCACGCTCACCACATCGAAATGGCCATCGGGAAAGGGCAGCTTCTCGGCATCGCAGACCAGCGTGGGCAGCACCACGCCGGCATCGATGAGGCGGTCGCGCCCCACGCGCAGCATGGCTTCGTTGATGTCGGTGTGGACCACCTCGCCCGATGCGCCCACCTTCTTGGCGAAGGCCTTCGCGAGATCGCCCGTGCCGCCCGCGATGTCGAGCACGCGGTGGCCCTCGCGCAGGTTGGCGACCATGACCGTGTAGGCCTTCCATGCGCGGTGCAGGCCACCGGACATGAGGTCGTTCATGACGTCGTACTTCGATGCGACGGAGTCGAAAACGCCGCGCACGCGGCGCGCCTTTTCCGCTTCATCGACCGACTGGAATCCGAAATGCGTGGTGCTCATTCCGCGATGCTAGGGGCGCGGGCCCCGCTCGTACAGCGACAACCCCGCACCTGCATGGGGCATCTGTCGCAATTTGGACGCTGGGGCACGGGCCGAACGGGCCCGCCGCCCTCAGTGCGCGCAGCCGCCAGAACCGTGCGAATGGCCGCCACCGCCGCGCCGGGGCGGCATCGGCGTGTCGCGATCGGCACCGGCCTCGGCCAGCCGGCGCAGGTAGTCGGCCCACAGCGCGTCCTGGCGCTGGCCGAGTTCGTAGAGGTAGTCCCACGAGAAGATGCCCGTGTCGTGGCCGTCGGAGAACGTGGGCTTGACCGCATAGTTCCCCACCGGCTCCAGCCCCGCGAGCGTGACGTGGCGCTGCCCGGTCTGCAGCACCTCCTGGCCCGGGCCGTGGCCCTGCACCTCGGCGGAGGGCGAGTACACGCGCATCAGCTCGAACGGGATGCGGAAGGCCGCACCGTCCGAGAACACCACCTCCAGCACGCGCGATGCCTCGTGCACCGTGATCGACTGCGGCGTGGGTGCGCCGGCTTTCAAACCTGCCATGGAAATCCTCTGTGCGTTTGCGTTGTGCCCGCTGCGGGCGGCCCGATGGAGCCGGAGCGCGATTGTCCCACCGCGCCCTGGCCGGGCCGGCAGCGCGCCCTGCGCGGGCTCAAGCGCCTGGGCGTCAGGCCAGCTGCGCCAGCTGCGCGGCCATCGCCGCCTCGGCCGCGGCCAGGCGGGCGGCCACTTCGGCCTCGCGTTCGGGCACGCGGTCGCGCTGCGGCGTGGCCCACACGGCGCCGGGGAAATGGCTGTCCCAGGCAAAGCGCGCGATCACGTGCCAGTGCAGGTGCGGCACCATGTTGCCGAGCGCGGCCAGGTTGATCTTGTCCGGCTGCACATGGGCGCGCAGCGCGGTCTCCACCGCCGCCACGGCCTCCATGCAGTGCAGGCGGTCGCTCGCGTCCAGGTCGGTGAACTCCGCCGCGTGCGCGTTCCACACCACGCGGTAGAAGGCTGGAAAGCCGGCCTCCTGCGCGCGGATCACGCGCAGCTTCGGGCCGCGCCAGACCAGCGCGCCGCCGTCGCCGTCGCACAGCGGGCAATCGGGCACGGTGGCCGCAGAAGGCGCCGTGGCCGCCATCAGACCAGCACCCGCTCGATGCCGCCCGCATTGGCGCGCTGCACGTATTCGGGCATCCATTGGTCGCCGAGGATCTCGCGCGCCATCTCGACGACGATGTAGTCGGCCTCCAGCAGGCCGTTGTTCAGGTCGTCCTGGTAGCGGTTCAGGCCCTGCAGGCAGCTGGGGCAGCTGGTGAGGATCTTCACGTTGTCCTGCGCGCCCGCGGCGCCGCTGGCCCGCAGCGCGGCCTCGCCCTTCCTGATTTCCTCTTCCTTTCGAAAGCGCACCTGCGTGGAGATGTCGGGCCGCGTCACGCCCAGCGTGCCGGATTCGCCGCAGCAGCGCTCGCTCTTGAGCACCTGCGGCCCCACCAGCGCCTTCACGGTCTTGACCGAGTCCTGCAGCTTCATGGGGTTGTGGCAGGGCTCGTGGTACAGGTAGGCGCCCTTGCCCTGCAGGGTCACGCCCTTTTCCAGCAGGTATTCGTGGATGTCGATGATGCGGCTGCCCGGGAAGATCTTGCCGAAGTCGTAGCCCTGCAGCTGGTCGTAGCAGGTGCCGCAGCTCACCACCACGGTCTTGATGTCGAGGTAGTTGAGCGTGTTGGCCACACGGTGAAAGAGCACCCGGTTGTCGGTGATCATCTTTTCAGCCTTCTCGAACTGGCCGCTGCCGCGCTGCGGGTAGCCGCAGCACAGGTAGCCCGGCGGCAGCACGGTCTGCACGCCCGCATGCCACAGCATGGCCTGCGTGGCCAGGCCCACCTGGCTGAACAGGCGCTCGGAGCCGCAGCCGGGAAAGTAGAACACCGCCTCCGTCTCGGCCGTGGTCGTGGCCGGGTTGCGGATGATGGGCACGTAGTCCTTGTTCTCGATGTCCAGCAGCGCGCGCGCCGTCTTCTTGGGCAGGCCGCCGGGCAGCTTCTTGTTGATGAAGTGGATCACCTGCTCCTTGACCGGCGCGGTGCCCACCGTGGCCGGCGGCCGCGCGGTCTGGCGGCGGCCCACCTTGCGCAGCAGGTCCACGGCGATGCGCTGGGCCTTGAAGCCCACGCCGACCATGGCGCTGCGCATCAGCTTGATGGTGTCGGGATTGGTGGCGTTGAGCATGGTCATGGCCAGCGCGTTGCCCGGGCGGAAGGTCTTCTTGCCCATCTTGCGCAGCAGGTTGCGCATGTTCATGGTCACGTCGCCGAAGTCGATCTTGACCGGGCACGGCGTGTAGCACTTGTGGCACACGGTGCAGTGGTCGGCCACGTCCTCGAACTCCTGCCAGTGCTTGATCGACACGCCCCGGCGCGTCTGCTCCTCGTACAGGAAGGCCTCGACCAGCAGCGAGGTAGCGAGGATCTTGTTGCGCGGGCTGTACAGCAGGCTGGCGCGCGGCACGTGGGTGGCGCACACGGGTTTGCACTTGCCGCAGCGCAGGCAGTCCTTGACCGAATCGGCGATGGCGCCGATGTCGCTCTGCTGCATGATCAGCGACTCGTGCCCCATCAGGCCGAAGCTCGGCGTGTAGGCGTTGGTCAGGTCGGCGAACATCAGCGAGTTGCGGGCCGAACCGGGCTCCCGGGCAATATCCACTAGGGCACCATGCTCCTTATTTCGTAGCAGCTTGCCTTTGTTGAATCGCCCTTCGGGGTCCACGCGCTGCTTGTAGTCGGCGAACGGCCGCAGCTCGTCGTCGGTCAAAAATTCCAGCTTGGTGATGCCGATGCCGTGCTCGCCCGAGATCACGCCGTCGAGCTGGCGGGCCAGCACCATGATGCGCGCCACGGCCTCGTGGGCCTTCTGCAGCATGCGGTAGTCGTCGCTGTTGACCGGGATGTTGGTGTGCACGTTGCCGTCGCCGGCATGCATGTGCAGCGCCACCCACACGCGGCCCTTGAGCACGCGCTGGTGGATGGCCTGGGCCTCGTCCATGATGGGCTGGAAGGCGGCGCCGGCGAAGATCTTGGCCAGCGGCTCGCGCAACTGGGTCTTCCAGCTGGCGCGCAGCGTGTGGTCCTGCAGCTGAGCGAAGAGCGGCTCCACGTCGCGCAGCCAGCCGGTCCACAGCGCGCGCACCTCGCCCACCAGCGCCACGGCCTGGCCCACGCGGTCTTCCAGCAACTCGGCCGACGGGATCTCGTGCGCGTCGTCCTGGCGGCCCAGCGGCAGGTTGCCGCGCAGGAAGAAGTCTTCCAGCGCATCACACAGTGCGATCTTGTTGCGCAGCGACAGCTCGATGTTGATGCGCTCAATGCCGTCGGTGTACTCGGCCATGCGCGGCAGCGGGATCACCACGTCTTCGTTGATCTTGAAGGCGTTGGTGTGGCGGCTGATGGCGGCCGTGCGCTTGCGGTCCAGCCAGAACTTCTTGCGCGCCTCGGGGCTGATGGCGACGAAGCCCTCGCCCGAGCGCGAATTGGCCAGCCGCACGACCTCGCTGGTCACGCGCGCCACGTCGTCGGCGTTGTCGCCCGCGATGTCGCCGAACAGCACCATCTTGGGCAGGCCGCCGCCGTGCCGCTTGCTCTTGGTGGCGTAGCCCACGGCCTTCAGGTAGCGGTCGTCCAGGTGTTCCAGGCCCGCCAGCAGCACGCCGCTGCGCTGCTGCTCGGCGAACATGAAGTCCTTGATCTCCACGATGCTGGGCACCGCGTCCTTGGCGTTGCCGAAGAACTCCAGGCACACGGTGCGCGTGTGCTCGGGCATGCGGTGCACCACCCAGCGCGCGCTGGTGATGAGGCCGTCGCAGCCCTCTTTCTGGATGCCGGGCAGGCCCGACAGGAACTTGTCGGTCACGTCCTTGCCCAGGCCCTCCTTGCGGAAGGTCTTGCCGGGGATGTCCAGGCGCTCGGTGCGGATCGGCGTCCTGCCGTCGGCCTCGAAATACTGCAGCTCGAAGCTGGCCACCTCGGCGTCGTGGATCTTGCCCATGTTGTGGTTCACGCGGGTCACCTCCAGCCACTGGGCGTCGGGCGTCACCATGCGCCAGCTGGCGAGGTTGTCGAGCGCCGTGCCCCACAGCACGGCCTTCTTGCCGCCGGCGTTCATGGCGATGTTGCCGCCGATGCAAGAGGCCTCGGCGCTGGTCGGGTCCACGGCGAACACGTAGCCCGCGCGCTCGGCCGCATCGGCCACGCGCTGGGTGACCACGCCGGCCTCGGTCCACACCGTGGCGACCTCGCGGTCCATGCCCGGGAGGCGGCGCATTTCCACCTCGGTCATGGCTTCGAGCTTTTCGGTGTTGATGACCACGCTGCGCCAGGTGAGCGGAATGGCGCCGCCGGTGTAGCCGGTGCCGCCGCCGCGCGGGATGATGGTCATCTCCAGGTCGATGCAGGCCTTGACCAGCGCGGCCATCTCGGCCTCGGTGTCGGGGGTGAGCACCACGAACGGGTATTCGACGCGCCAGTCGGTCGCGTCGGTCACGTGGGACACGCGCGAGAGGCCGTCGAACTTGATGTTGTCCTTGGCCGTGTGGCGGCCCAGGCGCTTTTGCACCTGGCGGCGCAGTTGCGCCGCCTCGATGAAGGTGGCGTCGAACTCGGCGATGGCGCGGCGGGCGGCCTCCACCAATTGGCCCACGAGCTGGTCGCGGCCGGAGTCGTCGGCCGGCGTGCGGCGCTTGCCGATCTCGGCCAGGCGGTGCTCCAGCGCTTCGACCAGCAGCTTGCGCCGGTCGGGGTTGTCCAGCAGGTCGTCCTGCAGATAGGGGTTGCGCTGCACCACCCAGATGTCGCCCAGCACTTCATAGAGCATGCGGGCAGAGCGGCCGGTGCGGCGCTCGCGGCGCAGCTGGTCGAGCACGTCCCAGGACGGAGCCCCGAGCAGGCGGATGACGATTTCCCGGTCGGAAAACGAGGTGTAGTTGTAGGGAATCTCTCGCAGGCGGGCGGGCTCGGCGGCCTGCGCCTGCAGGGCAGCCAGCGCTATGGGAACGTTCATGGGGTCAACCTGGGTCGGGCGCGTGGGGCGCCCCTGTGCCTCGGGGCCGCGATTTTATGCCAGCCTCCGGGCGGTCCCGGGGGCCGGGACGGCCCCGCCAGCCGGTGCGGCACCGACCGCACCCCTTTTGCTACCATTTCTATAGCATCATACCGGCGTTTTCATTGTGCTGGAGGCCGTTTTGGCACCAAATCCCAAGGCAGGCCGGCGGAGCCCCTGGCGGCCGGCCCGGCCGGTCAGAACAGCACGCGGCTGCGGATCGTGCCCGGCACCTTGGCCAGTTCGTCCTGCGCCAGGTCGGACGACTGGGCGTCGATGTCGATCACCACGTAGCCTACCTTCTCGTTGGTCTGCAGGTACTGGGCGGCGATGTTGATCCGGTTGTCCGAGAAGATCTGGTTGATCTGCGACAGCACGCCCGGCACGTTCTGGTGGATGTGCAGCAGCCGGTGCTTGCCCGGGTGCGCGGGCAGCGCCACCTCGGGGAAGTTGACCGATGAGATCGAGGTGCCGTTGTCGCTGTACTTGACCAGCTTCTCGGCCACTTCCAGCCCGATGTTGGCCTGCGCCTCCATGGTGGAGCCGCCGATGTGCGGGGTGAGGATCACGTTGTCCAGCCCGCGCAGCGGCGACAGGAACTCGTCCTTGTTGGTGCGCGGCTCGACCGGGAACACGTCGATGGCGGCGCCCAGCAGCTTCTTGGCCCGGAGCGCCTCGGCCAGCGGCTCGATCTCCACCACCGTGCCGCGCGCGGCGTTGATGAGGATGCCGCCGGGCTTCATCGCCGCGATCTCGGCCGCGCCGATCATCCACTGCGTGGACGCCAGCTCGGGCACGTGCAGGCTCACGATGTCGGCCTGCCCCAGCAGCGCGTGCAGCGAGGGTGCCTGGCGCGCATTGCCCAGGGGCAGCTTGTTGACCACGTCGTGGAAGATCACGTGCATGCCCAGCCCCTCGGCCAGCACCGACAGCTGCGTGCCGATGGAGCCGTAGCCCACGATGCCCAGCGTCTTGCCGCGGATCTCGTAGGCGTTGTCGGCCGACTTCAGCCAGCCGCCGCGGTGCGCCACCGCGTTCTTCTCGGGAATGCCGCGCAACAGCAGGATGGCCTCGGCCAGCACCAATTCGGCCACCGAGCGGGTGTTGGAGTACGGCGCGTTGAACACGGCGATGCCGCGCTCGCGCGCGGCGTTCAGGTCCACCTGGTTGGTGCCGATGCAAAAGCAACCCACGGCCACGAGCTTGTGCGCGTGGGAGAAAACCTCGGCCGTCAGCTGGGTGCGCGAGCGGATGCCCACGAAGTGCGCATCGGCGATCTTGCGTTTGAGTTCGTCGTCGGGCAACGCGCCGGAGATCGCCTCGATCTGCGTGTAGCCCGCACCGCGCAGCACGTCGAGCGCGGACGGATGGATGCCCTCGAGCAACAGGAACTTGATCTTGCTTTTGTCCAGAGAGGTTTTGGCCATGGAAAGGTCCGGAGGATCGGAAAAGGAAAAGGCGCGGGATTCGGCCCCGCGATCAGCCCCGAAATGGGGACGCGAGATCATTGTGCACCGCACAAAACCCTGCTGGCATCCTTGCAATTCGCTGAAATGGTGCGCGGCACCAGTCGCCAAGGCGACTCCGGCCAGCGCCGATCTGTCACGGAATTGTCACGAAATCGCCAGCGCTGGCGCCCGTTTGGCGGCCATGGCGGGCCCCTGCGCCGCGACGGGTTTCCCCGCTTGATCGCTGCGTGGGCCTATGCGACAACGACATATTCGTGTCACGAAATGCGTCCTACCATCGGCGCTTCGTGCATTTCGTATCGATTCGAGGAGTTTTCATGCAATTCAAGCACCTGGCGGCCGCTGCCGCCATCGCCGCTTCGCTCTGCGCCACGGCGCAGGCACAGACCGAGATCCAATGGTGGCATTCGATGACCGCGGTCAACGGCGAGTGGGTGAACGACCTGGCCAAGCAGTTCAACGAGAGCCAGAAGGAATACAAGATCGTGCCGACCTACAAGGGCACGTATGACGAGTCCATGACGGCCTCCATCGCCGCCTTCCGCGCCGGCAACGCACCGCACATCCTGCAGGTGTTCGAAGTCGGCACGGCCACCATGATGGCCAGCAAGGGCGCCATCGTGCCCGTGGGCAAGGTGATGCAGGACGCGGGCGCGAAGTTCGACCCGGCCGCCTACATCCCCGCCGTGGCCGGCTACTACACGGCCCCCAACGGCCAGATGCTGAGCTTCCCGTTCAACAGCTCCACCACCATCTTCTACTTCAACAAGGACGCCTTCAAGGCGGCCGGCCTGCCCACCGACAAGGCACCTGCCACCTGGCCCGAAGTGGTCAACGCGGCGGCCAAGCTCAAGGCCTCGGGCCACAAGTGCCCGTTCACCACGGCCTGGCAGAACTGGACGCAGGTCGAGAGCTTCTCGGCCTGGCACAACGTGGAGTTCGCCAGCAAGTCCAACGGCCTGCAGGGCCTGGACGCGCGCCTGAAGGTCGATTC
The DNA here is from genome assembly GCF_030158955.1 of Acidovorax sp. SUPP1855. Taxonomy (NCBI): domain Bacteria; kingdom Pseudomonadati; phylum Pseudomonadota; class Betaproteobacteria; order Burkholderiales; family Comamonadaceae; genus Acidovorax; species Acidovorax sp. SUPP1855. Next base: position 237,635 of record NZ_BQXI01000003.1, read on the forward strand.
GCCCCTGCACGTGCGCCACATCGAGAACCTGGCCAACATGGCCAAGCAGGGCCTGTTCGTCTACAAGGGCCGCGGCAACGTGCCCGAGGCCAGCTTCGTGTCCGGCGAGTGCGCCATGATCAACACGTCGTCGGGCTTCTACGGCAACGTGGCCAAGAACGCCAAGTTCGCCTACGGTCTGGCTCCCCTGCCCTACTACCCCGACGTGCCCGGCGCACCGCAGAACACCGTGATCGGCGGCGCGAGCCTGTGGGTCATGGCCGGCAAGAAGCCTGCCGAATACAAGGGCGTGGCGCAGTTCTTCCAGTTCATCTCCACGCCTGAAGTGCAGTCCGCCAGCCACAAGCGCACCGGCTACCTGCCCGTCACCAAGGCCGCGTATGAGCTGACCGAGAAGTCGGGCTTTTACCAGCAGAACCCCGGCACCGACGTGGCCGTGACGCAGATGATCCGCAAGGTGACCGACAAGAGCCGCGGCATCCGCCTGGGCAACTACGTGCAGATCCGCGCGATCGAGGACGAAGAACTCGAACAGGTGTGGTCCGGCAAGAAGACCGCCAAGGAAGCGCTGGACACGATCGTCAAGCGTGGAAACGAGCAACTGGAACGCTTCCAGAAGGCGAACAAGTCGTAATACGGCTTAAACTGACCGTTTCGCCAACCGTAAAAAGCAGATGGGTCATCCATCTGCTTTTTGCTTTGGGAAGCGCCGATTTCTCCCAACCTTCCGCCCCATGGAAAAACGCGTCCGTTTCAAATCTGCCTGGCTGCCCTGGCTGCTCATCGCGCCGCAGATGGCCATCATCCTGGTCTTCTTCTTCTGGCCCGCCAGCCAGGCGCTGGTGCAGTCGATGCAGCTGCAGGACGCCTTCGGAACCTCCACCGAATGGGTGGGCCTGGCCAACTTCCGCCAGCTTTTCAACGACGGCAGCTACGTGGAGTCGTTCAAGACCACGGCCATGTTCTCGGTGCTGGTGGCGGGCATCGGCATCAGCCTGTCGCTGATGCTGGCGATCTTCGCCGACCGCGTGGTCAAGGCGGCCATGTTCTACAAGACCATGCTGATCCTGCCCTACGCCGTCGCGCCCGCCGTGGCCGCGGTGCTGTGGGTGTTCATGTTCTCGCCGTCGCTCGGCGTGGTGGCTTACGGCCTGGAGAAGGTCGGCATCCACTGGAACCACCTGCTCGACTCGGGCCAGGCCATGACGCTGATCGTGATGGCCTCGGTGTGGAAGCAGATCTCCTACAACTTCCTGTTCTTCCTGGCCGGGCTGCAGTCGATCCCCAAGTCGCTCATCGAAGCCGCGGCCATCGACGGCGCGCGCCCGTGGCGCCGCTTCTGGACCATCCAGTTCCCGCTGCTGTCGCCCACCACGTTCTTCCTGCTGGTGATCAACGTGGTCTATGCCTTCTTCGACACCTTCGCCATCGTCGATGCGGCCACGCAGGGCGGCCCGGGCAAGGACACGGCCATCCTGGTCTACAAGGTCTATTACGACGGCTTCAAGGCCATGGACCTGGGCGGCTCCGCCGCGCAGTCGGTGGTGCTGATGCTGATCGTCGTCGCGCTCACCGTGGTGCAGTTCCGCTATGTCGAAAAGAAAGTGAACTACTGATGCAACGCCCGATGCAATGCGTTTCCTCGATGGAGGCCGCCCATGGTTGAGCGCCGCCTGACCGCCGGCATCCTGGCCCATGTGATCATGGTGCTGGGCGTGCTGATCGTCGCCTTTCCGCTGTACCTGGCGTTCGTCGCCTCCACGCACACCGCGCAGGAGATCGTGCAGGCCCCCATGCCGCTGCTGCCCGGCGGCCACTTCTGGGAGACCTACAAGGCCGCCCTGTTCGGCCGCGACGCAGGCGCGGGCTCCACGGCCCCGGTGGCCCGCATGATGTGGGTCAGCCTGGTGTCGGCCCTGGTCATCACCTTCGGCAAGATCGCCATCTCGCTGCTGTCGGCCTTCGCGATCGTGTACTTCCGCTTTCCCTTCAAGGGCCTGTGCTTCTGGCTGATCTTCATCACGCTGATGCTGCCCGTGGAAGTGCGCATCGGCCCGACGTACCAGGTGGTGTCCGACCTCGGCATGCTCAACAGCTACGCGGGCCTGACCGTGCCGCTGATCGCCTCGGCCACGGCCACGTTCCTGTTCCGCCAGTTCTTCCTGACCGTGCCCGACGAGCTGGTGGAGGCCGCGCGCATGGACGGCGCGGGCCCGATGCGGTTCTTCAAGGACATCCTGATCCCGCTGTCCAAGACCTCGATCGCCGCCCTCTTCGTGATCCAGTTCATCTACGGCTGGAACCAGTACCTGTGGCCGCTGCTGGCCACCACGAGCGAAGACATGTACCCGGTGGTGATCGGCATCAAGCGCATGATCGCCGGCGGGGACGGCCAGAACGAATGGAACATCGTCATGGCGACGGCCATCCTGGCCATGCTGCCGCCGGCCGTGGTGGTGATGCTCATGCAGAAGTGGTTCGTCAAGGGCCTCGTGGACACCGAGAAATAACGGTCAACGACCACCGATCGATCTGACAAGAATCCCAAAGATATGGCATCCCTCTCGCTTCGCAACGTCATCAAGCGCTACGGCGCCGGCCCCAAGGCCAACCCGGTCATCCACGGCGTCAGCGCCGAAATCCAGGATGGCGAATTCATCGTGATCGTCGGCCCGTCGGGCTGCGGCAAATCCACCCTGCTGCGCATGGTCGCGGGCCTGGAAGAGATCAGCGGCGGCGAGATCGCCATCGGCCCCCGCGTGGTGAACAACCTCGAGCCCGCCGAGCGGGACATCGCCATGGTGTTCCAGAACTACGCGCTCTACCCGCACATGACGAACTTCGACAACATGGCCTACGGCCTGAAGATCGCCAAGGTGCCCAAGGACGAGATCAAGCGGCGCGTGGACAAGGCCGCCAAGATCCTGGAGCTGGGCCACCTGCTGGAGCGCAAGCCGCGCGAGCTGTCCGGCGGCCAGCGCCAGCGCGTGGCCATGGGGCGCGCCATCGTGCGCCAGCCGCAGGTGTTCCTGTTCGACGAGCCTCTGTCCAACCTGGATGCCAAGCTGCGCGCGCAGACCCGCCTGGAGATCCAGAAGCTGCACCGCGAACTGGGCATCACCAGCCTGTTCGTCACCCACGACCAGGTCGAGGCGATGACGCTTGCGCAGCGCATGATCGTCATGAACGGCGGCGTGATGGAGCAGTTCGGCACGCCCGAGGAGGTCTACCACTCGCCGGCTTCGACCTTCGTGGCCAGCTTCATCGGCTCGCCGCCCATGAACCTGCTCCAAAACGCGGAAGGCGGCAAGCAGGGCGCGATCCTCGGCATCCGCCCCGAGCACCTGGACATCGGCGCCACCGGCTGGGCCGTGCAGGTCGAGACCGTCGAGCTGCTGGGCGCCGAACGCCTGGTGTACGCCCGCATGAACGGCGAATCCCTCATCGTGCGCGTGGAAGAAGGCACGCACTCGCCCCAGCCCGGCGACACCATCCACGTCGCGCCGCGCCCGTCGCGCCTGCACTGGTTCGACGCCGCCACCGGCAAGCGGATGTGAGCGACCCCATGAGCCGCCAACCCGCGCCGGCCCGGCTCGTGCACGCGACCGTTCCCGTGCTGGCCTCGCTCGACCTGGACGAGAGCGCGGCCTTCTGCGCCGACCGGCTGGGGTTCGTGCCCCGGCTGCGCACGGGCGACTACCTCATCGCCGAGCGCGACGGCTGCGAACTGCATTTCTGGCACTGCACCGAGCGCCACATCGCCGAGAACACCTCCTGCTACGTGCGGGGCGACACCCGCGCGCTGCATGCCGACTTCGCCGCGCGCGGCCTGGCCGTCGATCCCCCGCGCGAGCAGCCCTGGGGCATGCGCGAGCTGTACGTGATTGATCCGCACGGCAACCTGCTCAAGTTCGGCGAAAGCCTATGAATCCCCCCGCAGTCGCCACCGGCGCCTGCGGGCGCGGCCTGCTCCGCGGCCATCGGACGGGACGGGCCGCGCCGGTTTCGAATGCCGCGACAGCATCCCCAACCCTCGTTCACTGACATGACCGCCCCTTCCGCTGCTGCTGCCGTTGCGCCCGCCGTTTCCGTGTCCGACTGGCCCTATCCGCGCTGGATCGCCCACCGCGGCGCCGGCAAGCTCGCGCCCGAGAACACGCTGGCCGCCTTCCGCCTGGGCGCGCACCACGGCTACCGCATGTTCGAATGCGACGCCAAGCTCAGCAGCGACGGCGTGCCCTTTCTACTGCACGACGCCACGCTGGAGCGCACCACCTCCGGCCGGGGCACGGCGGGCGAGCAGGCCTGGAGCGACCTGTCGCGCCTGGACGCCGGTGCCTGGCATTCGCGCGCCCACGCCGGCGAGCCGCTGCCCACGCTGGACGCCGTGGCGTGCTTTTGCCGGGCCAACGGCCACCTGCTGAACATCGAGATCAAGCCCACGCCCGGCACCGAGGAGGAAACCGGCCGCGTGGTCGCCGCGCACGCCGCTCGCCTGTGGCAGGGCGCCGCGGTGCCGCCGCTGCTCACCTCGTTCCAGGTGCGCGCGCTGTCCGGTGCGCGCGACGCGGCGCCGCTGCTGCCGCGCGGCCTGCTGCTGGACACGCTGGGCGCCGGCTGGCTGGACACCGCGCAGCAGCTCGGCTGCGTGGCCATCGTCTGCAACCACGCACTGTGGAATACCGAGACCGTGGCCCAGGTGAAAGGCGCCGGGCTGCGCGCCTTGAGCTACACGGTGAACGACGAATGGGCCGCGCAGCGCCTGATCGACCTGGGCACCGACGGCATCATCACCGACCGGGTGGACCTGTTCAGCCCGGGGCAGTGATACGCTTTCGGGTCCTTGTACGCACGGACTCGCCCTTGCTTCCTTCCTTTTTCAGAACCCTGCTGGCCGGCCTGCTCCTGGGCCTGGCCCTGTCCCACCCCGCTGCGGCGCAGGACCGGACCGCGGCGGCATCCGCCCCGGCCTCGGCCGCCAGCGCCACGGCCCCCCGGGCCGGCGATCCGGCCCCCCGTTCGGTGGACGACCTGCGCAAGCAGCTCGATGCCGTCCCGAAAAAGCTCGATCCGGACGACGACGGCCGCAAGCGCGTCAACGAGGTCTACGCCATCGGCACGGCTGCCGAGCAGCTCGTCGCGCAGCGCACCGAAGAGCTGGCCGACCTGGACACGCGCCTGGCCGGGCTCGGCCCCTCGCCCGAGAAAGGCGCGCCCGCCGACTCCCCCGACGTCGCGCAGCAGCGGGCCGGGCTGGCCAAGCAGCGCGCCGTCGTGGACGCCGACCTCAAGCTCGCCCGCCTCATCGTGGTCGATGCCGACCAGCGCAGCGCCGACCTCGTGCGCCAGCGCCGCCAGCAGTTCCAGGATGCGCTGACCGCCCGCATCGACTCGCCGCTGGGCCCCACCTACTGGCGCGCGCTGCGCAACGCCTGGCCCTCCGACACCGCCCGCCTGTCGATGCTGGCGGTCGAGATCCGCCAGGCCCTGGAGCGGGCGATGGAGCCCGCCCGGCGCGCCACCTTCCTCGGCAGCCTGGCCGGCGCGCTGCTGCTGGCCGTGCTGGGCAACTGGCTGGCCAAGCGCGTGCTGGTGCGCGTGGCCCCCACGCGGCTGCCGTCCGGGCGCCTGCGGCGCTCGCTGCTCGCGGCGGTGTCGGTCGTGGTGCATGTGCTGCTGATCGGGCTGGCGGCGCAACTGGCGCTCAGCGGCGTCGACGTGGGCGACAACCTCGGCGACCGGCTGCACGGCCTGGGCAGCACGGCGGTGCGCCTGGCCATCTTCGCCTCGTTCGCCATCGGACTGGGGCACGCGCTGCTGTCGCGCCGGCGCAGCTCCTGGCGGCTGCCCTCGCTGTCGGACGACCTGGCGCGGCGGCTGAGCCCCTACCCCTGGTGGATCGCCCTGGTCGCCATCACCAGCGGGCTCATCACCGAAATCAACACCGCCGTGGGCGCCAGCCTCGCGGCCGAGGTGACGACGCAGGCCGTGACGGCGCTGCTGGTCGCGCTCATCGCCATCGCCTGCCTGCGCCACCTGCACACCCCGCGTACCACGGCCAAGGACGGCGCGGCGGAGGGCGGCAGCGAGCCCGCCGAGGCCGCTGCCGCGCCCCCGCGCCCACTGTGGGTGGGCCTGCTCGTGGCCTGCGCGGGCTTCGCCTCGGTGGCGACCCTGGTGCTGGTGGCGCTGGGCTTCGTCGCCCTGGCCAGCACGCTGGCGCGGCAGATGGTGTGGAGCGCCATCGTCTTCGCCACCGCCTACCTGCTCTACCAGCTGGCCGACGACGTGTGCGAGGCCGTGCTGTCGTCCAAGGGCAGCTTCGGGCGCCGGCTGCATTCCGGCATGGGCATCGACGCGGGCCTGCTCGACCAGGCGGCCGTGCTGGGCTCCGGCGTGCTGCGCGTGGTGCTGTTCTTCTACATGGTGATCGCGCTGATGGCGCCGTTCGGCACCGGGCCGGACGAGGTCTTCCGGCGCGGCAGCAGCCTCAACAACGGCCTGCAGGTGGGCAATTTCGCGCTCGCGCCCCAGGCCTTGCTCACCGCGCTGGCCGTGGTGGCGGCGGGGTTCGTGGCCATCCGCGTGCTCAAGCGCTGGCTGAGCGACCGCTACTTTCCCAACACGTCGCTCGAGCCCGGCATGCGCAGCTCCATCGTCTCGCTGCTGGGCTACGTGGGCGGCGTGCTGGTGGTGGCCGCGGCGCTGGCGGCGCTGGGCATCAGCGTGGAGCGCATCGCCTGGGTGGCCAGCGCGCTGTCGGTGGGGATCGGCTTCGGGCTGCAGGCCATCGTGCAGAACTTCATCTCGGGCCTGATCCTGCTGGCCGAGCGGCCGGTGAAGGTGGGCGACTGGGTGGTGCTGGGCGACACCGAGGGCGACGTGCGCCGCGTGAACGTGCGCGCCACCGAGATCCAGCTGGGCGACCGGTCCACCGTGATCGTGCCCAACTCGGAGTTCATCACCAAGACCGTGCGCAACATGACGCTGACCGGCGCGCCGGGCCGCGTGCTGCTGCGCCTGCCCGCGCCGCTGGACACCGATGCGCAGCGCATGCGCGAGGTGATCCTGCAAGCCTTTCACGCCCACGAAGGCATCATGGAAGACCCCGAACCCATCGTGCAGCTCGAAGGCATCCTGAACGGCACGCTCACCTTCCTGTCCATCGGCTACGTGAGCAATCCGCGCAACTCGGGCGGGGTGCGCAGCGACCTGCTGTTCACCATCCTGGACAACCTGCGCGGCGCAGGCCTGGCGCTGTCGCCGCCGGCGACCACGTCGCTCACCCACCCCACGCCGACCTCGCCGACCGTGGCGGTGCCGCAGCCGCAGGGCGGCAACGCGCCGGGCACGACGGTGGTCTGACCGGGGCGCGGCCACCCCGGCCGCAGCGAATCGCTATAAATTCAATAGCACAATGCCCTAGTGGAATATGTGCTGGAGGGCGATTGGGCTCGAAATCCTCAATCCAGCTTCGCGCCCGACTGGGCCACGGCGGTGGCCCAGCGCGGCATCTCGGTCGCGAGGAAGGCCGCGAAGGCGTCCGCCCCCAGGAAGGCCGGATCGGCGCCCTGCGACACCATGCGCTCGCGCACCTCGGGCGACTGCAGCACCTGGCCGAACGCATCGCTCAGCTTGGCGACCACGTCCTTGGGCGTGCCGGCCGGCGCGAGAAACCCGTAGAAGCCCACCACCTCGAAGCCCTTGAGCCCGCTCTCGATCGCCGTGGGCACGTCCGGCAGCGCCGGGTTGCGCTGCCGGCTGGTCACCGCCAGGGCGCGCACCTTGCCCTGCTTGTGGTACGCGGCCGCCTGCGGAATGCTCTCGGCCATGAACTGCACCTGGCCGGCCATCAGGTCGGTGAAGGCCGGGGCGCTGCCGCGGTACGGGATGTGCACCATGAACAGGCCCGTGGCCGTCTTGAACATCTCCGGCACCAGGTGGCTGATGCCGCCGTTGCCCGCCGAGCCGAAGTTCACCTGGCCCGGCTTGGCCCCTGCGTACTGGATGAATTCGGGCAGCGTCTTCGCCGGCAGCTTCGGGTTGACCAGCAGCGCGAGCGGCTGCATGGCGGTGCGCGCGACGGGTGTGAAATCCTTGAGCGTCTGGTAGGGCAGCCGGCTGTACAGCGCCGGGTTGATCACCATCACGCCGGTGTTGGCCAGCATCAGCGTGTGGCCGTCGGGCGGCGCCTTCATCACGTCCTGCGCGCCGACGGTGCCGCCCGCGCCCGACTTGTAGTCCACCACCACGGGCTGGCCGAGCACGGCCTGCAGCTTGTCGGTGAGCAGGCGGGCATGCTGGTCCAGCGGCCCGCCCGCCGGAAAGCCGATCACGATGCGGATGGGCCGGGAGGGAAAGCCCTGGGCCAGGGCGGCCACGGACAGGCAGGCCAGGGTGGCGGCCGCCAGGCAGGTGCGCAGGCGCATGCGAAAGTCTCCTTGTTTTGGGTCTGGATGGGATCAGCCGCAGCTTAGGGCCGACCTCCATCGCCCGGCACGGGGTCTTACCCGCAAAGCCCCTTCACAGCAGGCCCTGCCCGGCGAAAATACCCGCTCGTCCACCGCCGCCGAAAGTCCCTCACCATGACCCTCGCCCACTGGCTCGTTTTCTGCGGCGTCTCGCTGCTGATGTACTTCACCCCCGGTCCGGCCGTGCTGCTGGCGGTGTCGAATTCGGTGGATGTCGGGGCGCGGCGCACGGCGTTCAGCTCGCTCGGCAGTTCGGCCGGCATCTTCGCCGTCTCGGGCCTCGCGATGGTGGGCATGGGGACCATCCTCAGCCTGTCGGCGAACGCGTTCCTGGTGATGAAGGTCGTCGGCGCGCTGTACCTGATCTGGCTGGGCGTCAAGCGCTGGCGCAGCCAGGACGCGCTGATCGCCAGCGATGCCGGCCTGGCGCCCACCCAGCGGCGCGAGCGCAAGAACTGGCAGCTGGTGGCCCAGGGGCTGGGCGTGTCGCTGACCAACCCCAAGGCCATCCTGTTCTTCTCGGCCCTGTTCCCGCAGTTCATCGTGCCCGGCGAGCCGCTGTTCACGCAGTATCTGCTGCTGACCACGACGTTCGCCGTCTGCGCGTTGATCTCGCACGCCTTCTACGTGGTGCTGATCTCGCTGGTGAAGGGCCACGTGGTGGCGCGCGCCAAGCTGTTCAACCGCATCGTGGGCGGCACCTTCATGGCGCTGGGCGTGGGCCTGCTGCAGACCCGGCACAAGCTGGGCTGAGGGCCCGGGCCGTCCGGGCGCGTCTTTCTCAGCGCCAGCCGCGCAGCAGCCCCCACTGCGCGGTCGCGCAGCCCACCGCCAGCGCCGCGTAGGTGAGCATCTTTCCGTCGCGTCCCCACCACGCCAGACCGGCCGCGAGGACGAGGCAGCCCACCCCGAACAGCACGCCCAGCTGGGCCAGCGTTCCGCGTGTGGCCGCCCGCTTTCGCAGGAAGACCTTGCAGCCGGCGACCAGCAGCAGCGCCACGGCGAACGCGGGCAGCACGAAATTCAGCAGATGGTTGACGGCGGACAAAGCATCCATGGACATGACCCAGATCAAGACTATTACAGGCATAGCCCCCTGCATCGGGCCGGCAATTTTATAATCGCCGCTTATGGCAGTCTGGGCCCTTGGCATCAACCACACGACCGCGCCGCTCGATCTGCGCGGTCGTTTTGCGTTCGCGCTCGATCAGATCGCGCCCACGCTGCAGGGTTTGCGCCAGTCGCTGGGCGGCGCGAGCCGCCATCCCAGCGTCGAGACGGCCATCATCTCCACCTGCAACCGCACCGAAATCTACTGCGCCGGCAACGAATCCGCGCTGGACCACACGCTGGGCTGGCTCGCCCAGAGCGGCGGCGTCAGCCCCGCGCTGCTGCGCTCGCACTCCTACGCGCTGGAAGACGGCCTGGTGGCCCGCCATGCCTTCCGCGTGGCCAGCGGGCTCGATTCCATGGTGCTGGGCGAGGCGCAGATCCTCGGCCAGATGAAGGACGCCGTGCGGGCCGCCGAAACCGCCGGCGCGCTGGGCACCACGCTCAACCAGCTCTTTCAGCGCAGCTTCGCCGTCGCCAAGGAAGTGCGCACCAGCACCGAGATTGGCGCCCACAGCATCAGCATGGCCGCCGCGGCCGTGCGGCTGGCCGGCCAGCTGTTCGAGGACCTGTCCGAGATCCGCGTGCTGTTCGTCGGCGCGGGCGAGATGATCGAGCTGGCCGCCACCCACTTCGCGGCCAAGAACCCCAAGGCCATCGCCGTGGCCAACCGCACGCTGGAGCGCGGTGAAAAGCTCGCCACGCGCTTCGGCGGCGAGGTCATGCGCCTGGCCGACCTGCCCGACCGCCTGCACGAGTTCGACGCCGTGGTGAGCTGCACCGCCAGCAGCCTGCCCATCATCGGCCTGGGCGCCGTGGAGCGCGCCCTGAAAAAGCGGCGCCACCGCCCCATGTTCATGGTCGACCTGGCCGTGCCGCGCGACATCGAGCCCGAGGTCAAGGCGCTGGAGGACATTTACCTCTACACCGTGGACGACCTGGCCGGCGTGGTGCAGACCGCCCAGGCGCACCGCCAGGCCGCCGTGGCCCAGGCCGAGGCCATCATCGACGCGGGCGTGCAGAGCTTCATGCACTGGATGGACCAGCGCAGCCCCACCGGCGGCGTGGTGCCGCTGATCCAGCAGCTTAATGCCCAGACCGACGAGTGGCGCGCGCTGGAGATCGCCCGCGCCAAGAAGCTCCTGGCCAAGGGCGAGGACATGGACGCGGTGCTGGAGGCCCTGTCGCGCGGCCTCACGCAGAAGATGCTGCACGGCACCCTGGCCGAACTGCGGGCCGGCGACGCCGAGACCCGTGCCCAGACGGCCCAGACCGTCTCGCGCCTGTTCCTGCGCTCGCAAAGCAAGACCGGCCTGTAGCGACGCGGCTGCGCGGCCTGCCATCAGGCCAAAAACGCCCCCAGCGCAGATTCCACTAGCGCTATCAGCTACAAAAATCGTAGCAATTTCTTTCCCCCCGACGATGAAGCCCTTTCTCAGAACCCAGCTCGAGCGCTATGCGCAGCGCCTTGAAGAGCTCGACTTCCTGCTCTCGCGCGAGGACATCATGTCCGACATGGCGCAGTACCGCACCATCTCCCGCGAACACGCCGAGGTCACGCAGATCGCGGGCCGCTACGCACGCCACCAGCAGCGCGAGGCCGACCTGGCCGGCGCCCGCGAGATGCTCGCCGACCCCGACATGGCCGAGATGGCGCAGGAGGAGATCGCCGCCGCCGAGGCCGAGCTGGCGCAGCTGGAAGAAGAGCTGCAGCGCCTGCTGCTGCCCAAGGACCCCGACGACGCCCGCAATGCCTTCCTGGAAATCCGCGCGGGCACGGGCGGCGATGAGTCGGCCCTGTTCGCGGGCGATCTGGCGCGCATGTACACCCGCTATGCCGCCAATGTGGGCTGGAAGATCGAGATCCTGAGCGCCAACGAGAACGAGATCGGCGGCTACAAGGAAGTGGTGCTGCGCGTGGAGGCAGACGGTGCCTACGGCGCGCTGCGTTTCGAATCCGGCGGCCACCGCGTGCAGCGCGTGCCCGCCACCGAAACGCAGGGCCGCATCCACACCAGCGCCTGCACCGTGGCCGTGATGCCCGAGCCCGACGAGCACCAGGCCATCACCCTGAACCCCGCCGACCTGCGCATCGACACCTTCCGCGCCAGCGGCGCCGGTGGCCAGCACATCAACAAGACCGACTCGGCCGTGCGCGTGGTCCACCTTCCCACCGGCATCGTGGCCGAATGCCAGGACGGGCGCAGCCAGCACAGCAACAAGGCCAAGGCCCTGCAGGTGCTGCAGGCGCGCATCCAGGAAAAGGAACGCAGCGAGCGCGCCGCCAAGGAGGCCGCCCTGCGCAAGGGCCTGATCGGCTCGGGCGACCGCAGCGACCGCATCCGCACCTACAACTTCCCGCAGGGGCGCCTGACCGACCACCGCATCAACCTCACGCTCTACAAGCTGCTGGCCATCATGGAAGGCGACCTCGCCGACGTGCTGGACGCCCTGCGCCATGCGCGCGAGGCCGAGCAACTGGCCGAGCTGAAAACCACGGCCTGATCGTTTCCAGCCCAACCATCCCGATGCCGAAGGATTCATTGCCTTGGACGCTATAAATTCAATAGCAAATGCCTCGCCGACCCTGGCCCAGGCGCTGGGCCAGGCCCACACCCTGGGGCTGGCACGCATCGACGCCCAACTGCTGCTGCTGCACGCGCTCGGCCGCCCCGAGGCCGGCCGCGCCTGGCTGCTGGCGCACGACACCGACGCCGTGCCCCCGCCGGCGATGGACGCCTTCCTGGCGCTGTGCCGGCGCCGCTCGGCCGGCGAGCCGGTGGCCTACCTGACGGGCCGCAAAGAGTTCTACTGCCTGGCGCTGCAGGTCGATGCCCGCGTGCTGGACCCGCGCCCCGACACCGAAACCCTGGTGGACTGGGCGCTGCAGGTGCTGCAGCCCATCGCCGCCCCGCGCGTGGCCGACCTGGGCACCGGTAGCGGCGCCATCGCCCTCGCATTGCAGCACCAGCGGCCCGACGCGCAGGTGCTGGCGGTCGATGCCAGCGCCCAGGCCCTGCAGGTCGCCCGGGCCAATGCCGAGCGACTGGGCCTGCCGGTGCGCTTCGCCGAAGGCGATTGGCTCGCGGGCCTGAGCGACAGCGCGGGATTCGATGCCATCGTCTCCAACCCTCCCTACATCGCCGCGGACGACCCGCACCTGGCGGCCCTCGTCCATGAGCCCCTGAACGCACTGGCCAGCGGCGCGGACGGCCTGGACGACATCCGCACCATTTCGGTGCAGGCGCCGACCCATCTAGTGCGCGGCGGCTGGCTGCTGCTGGAGCACGGCTGGGACCAGGCCGAGGCCGTGCACGCGCTGCTGCGCCAGGCCGGCTTCACCGAGGTGCAAAGCCGCACCGATCTGGCCGGGCATGCGCGCTGCACCGGCGGCCGCCGCCCGCCCGCGCCGTGATGCGATCCATCCCCAGGCCACCCGCACTGGAAAGCGCCCGCGGCGCCCCCATGTGGAGCCTGCGCACCACCACCAGGGTATGCCGCGGATCACCGCAGCGCCCACCGGCCTTCGCCGACAGTGAAATAATCACGCCTTGCCGCCGATCCACGGCCACTTTCAGGAGCAACCCATGAGCGACACCCAGCAACGCATCGACGCCCTCGTCAAATCCAACGACATCCTGCTGTTCATGAAGGGCAGCGCGAGTTTTCCGATGTGCGGCTTCTCGGGCCGCGCGATCCAGCTCCTGAAGGCCTGCGGCGTGGACCCCAAGAGCGTGGCCACGGTGAACGTGCTGGACGACCCGGAGATCCGCCAGGGCATCAAGGAATACAGCAGCTGGCCCACCATCCCGCAGCTCTATGTGAAGGGCGAATTCATCGGCGGCTCGGACATCATGATGGAGATGTACGAGTCGGGCGAGCTCAAGCAGGTGCTGGGCACGCAAGGCGAGTGACGCCGGCAGCCCCTGGCGGCTGCATCGACCGAAGGCCGCCCCCGGGCGGCCTTTTGCATGGGAACAACAAGGGCGGGTTGACGGGGTTTTTCCGCCGTTGAGACCGGGCATGTTGTGTGCTTGAATGAGTGCGTGACTTCCTCACACAGGAGCGCGCCATGACGACACAAAGCCTTGTTCCGCAAACGCCGGCCCTGAGCCTGCCGGTGGCCCAGTTGCGCAACGTGTTCCACCCCTGCGACGTCGAGCGCAAGCTCACGCGGCTGCAGGACGGCGGCAGCCAGCGCGAATACGAGAATCTGCGCGCGGTGTATGAACGCATGCTGGAAAGCGGGCCCGAACGCTTCCAGGTCAAGCCTTCCGGCGTGCCGGACATGGCCCACCTCTACGACCAGTTGCCCAACTTCACCGACGTCCTTGACGACGTGAAGCGCCACGTGGCCCTGGCGCAGGACAGCCGCGATGGGCTCGAAGTCACGCCCATGCTGCTGCTGGGCCCGCCCGGTATCGGCAAGACCCACTTCGCGCGGCACCTGGCCGAGTTGCTCGGCACCGGCATGAACCTCGTGCCCATGAGTTCGATGACCGCTGGCTGGCTGCTGTCGGGCTCGTCCTCGCAGTGGAAGGGCGCGCGGCCCGGCAAGGTGTTCGAGGCGCTGGTGGAGGGCGAATACGCCAACCCCGTCATCGTCGTGGACGAGATCGACAAGGCCGCAAGCGACGCGCAGTACGACCCGCTGGGCGCACTGTATGGCCTGCTGGAGCACGACACGGCGCAGAGCTTCACCGACGAGTTCGCCGAGGTCGCCATCGACGCGAGCCAGGTCATCTGGATCACCACCGCCAACGACGAGCGCGGCATCCCCGACCCCATCCTCAACCGCATGAACGTGTTCGAGGTGCAGGCGCCCACGCCGGAGCAGGCCCGCGCCATCGCACGCAACCTCTACCAGGGCATCCGCAACGGCCACGACTGGGGCCGCATGCTCGACCCGGAGCCGCAGTCCGACGTGCTGGACCTGCTCGCGCAGATGCCCCCGCGCGAAATGCGCCGGGCCCTGATGACGGGCTTCGGCAACGCGCGCCTGCAGCACCGCAGCGCGGTCGAAGTGGGCGACCTGCCGCGCAGCGCAGGCGGCAAATCGCGCATCGGCTTCCTGCAGTGAGCTAGCCCCCACCGCCCTCCCCGCCCGCTTGCATCCCCTGCATGCGGGCGCGCGAAGGCGCGCGGCAGGGCGGCTACACTCGGCACGCTGGCGCACAGCACGATCATGGCGGCGCCTGCCGTCCCATGACCCTGTCCCAAAGTCTCTTCGTTATCGGCCTCCTCATCGTGGCCAGCGCGTTCTTCTCCATCGCGGAAATCTCCCTGGCGGCTTCGCGCCGCCTGCGCCTGCGCCAGATGGCCGACGAAGGCGACACCCGCGCCGACCGCGTCATGCGCATGCAGGAGCAGCCCGGCGACTATTTCACCGTGGTGCAGGTCGGCCAGAACGCCGTCGCCATCCTGGGCGGCATCGTGGGTGAAGGCGCGCTCAGCCCCCATTTCACCGAACTGTTCGCCTACTGGCTGAGCAACGCCCGGGCGGAGACCGCGGGGTTCCTGGCGTCGTTCACCATCATCACCTCGCTGTTCATCCTGCTGGCCGACCTGTTTCCCAAGCGGCTGGGCATGGCCAATCCCGAACGCCTGGCCCTGCGCGTGTCGGCGCCGATGAAGCTGCTGATGACCGTGCTCCGGCCCGTGGTCTGGCTCTACAGCCGCAGCGCGGACCTGCTGTTTCGCATGCTGGGGCTGTCGTCGCTGCGGGACGACCGGGTCACCTCCGACGACATCCTGGCCATGATGGAGGCCGGTGCCCGCGCCGGCGTGCTGGCCGCGCGGGAGCAGCAGGTGATCGAGAACGTGTTCGAGCTGGACACGCGCACCGTCGGCAGCGCCATGTCGCAGCGCGACCGCATCGCGTACTTCCTGCGCGACGATCCCGATACCGTGATCCGTGCGCGCATCGCGGAAGAGCCCTTCTCGACCTATCCCGTGTGCGACGGCGACATCGACCACGTGGTCGGCTACGTGGACGCCAAGGACCTCTTCCAGCGCGTGCTGAACAACCAGCCCATCTCGCTGGCCGACGAAGGCCTGGTGCGCAAGGTGCTCATCGTGCCGGACCGGCTCTCCCTGTCCGAAGTGCTGGAGCAGTTTCGCCAAGTGCACGAAGACTTTGCGGTCATCGTGAACGAATACAGCCTGGTGGTGGGCGTCGTCACCCTGAACGACGTGATGAGCACCGTGATGGGCGACCTCGTCATGGGCCCGGCGGACGAGGAGCAGATCGTGCGCCGCGACGAGAACTCCTGGCTCATCGACGGCGTCACCCCGGTCGAAGACGTGCTGCGCGCACTGAACCTGGACGAACTGCCCCACGCCGAAGAGTACGAAACGCTGGCCGGCTTCCTCATGGTGATGCTGCGCCGCGTGCCCCGGCGCACCGACAGCGTGAACTGGGGCGGCTACAAGTTCGAGGTGCTGGACGTGGACAGCTACCGCATCGACCAGATCATGGTGTCGCGGCTGCAGGATGCGAACGGCGTGCCCATCGCCGCCGCAGCCAGCGCCATCTGAGGGCGCGGCGGCAGCAACGACTTAAGCCCGACCGGGCTACCCACCGGCCGGTGCGAGGCCCTCGGCTGCGGTGGTGATGCGGTCCTGGAACACCCAGTTGCGCTGTGCAGCGAACACCGCGTCGGGGTACTGCGGCCGGCCACGGCTGCCGTTGTAGCGGCCCAGCGTCATGAACAGATCGCCACGCTCCCGATCGAGGTAGTGGCGCAGGATCACGCAGCCGAAGCGCAGGTTGGTCTGCATGTGAAACAGCTTGCCCGGATCGCCGTCGCCGATCACCCGCGTCCAGAACGGCATCACCTGCATGTAGCCCCGCGCGCCCACGCTGGACACGGCGAACTTGCGGAACGCGCTTTCGACCTGCACCAGGCCGAGCACCAGCGATACATCGAGCCCTGCCCGCTTGGACTCGTACCAGACGGTCTGCAGGAAATCCCGGCGCACCTCCCAATCCGGCTTGCGGCGGCGCAGCCGGTCGCTCATGGTGCCCAGCCAGCGCAGGTACAGCAGCCGCGCTTCCGTCGTGCCGAACTGGGGTTCGGGCGGCGCCTGGTTGAGCACCGCGGAACTCAAGGCGGTGCGCACGGAGTCGATTAGGGGTTCTTCCAGTTGCCCCCCGGCATGGGCGGCCTGGGGGGCCGCCAGCCAGGCCGCCGGCCCAGCGGACAAGGACATCAGACAGGCCCGGCGCGAAACCGCCCCGGCCTCGCCTTTCATCGCGCTCATGGTGTCAGCCGACCCTTGATGTGCGCCAGGATGTCGGCCGTGGCGACCTTGGTCGCGGCGGTATCGCGGCGGTGCTGGTATTCGAGCTGACCTTCCTTGAGCCCACGGTCGGAGATCACCACGCGGTGCGGCACGCCGATCAACTCCCAGTCGGCGAACATCGCGCCCGGGCGCTCGCCGCGGTCGTCCAGCAGCACATCCACGCCGGCCGCCAGCAGATCACCGTAGAGCTGTTCGGCCGCGGCCTTGACCTCTGCGCTGCGGTCCATGCCGATCGGGCACACCACCACCGTGAAGGGGGCGATGGCGTCGGGCCAGATGATGCCGCGGTCGTCGTGGTTCTGTTCGATGGCGGCGGCCGGCAGGCGGGTGATGCCGATGCCATAGCAGCCCATCTCGAAGAATGCGGGCTTGCCATCCTCGCCCAGGAAGGTGGCGTTCATGGCTTTGCTGTACTTGGTCCCGAGGTAGAACACATGGCCGACTTCGATGCCGCGCTCGATGGCGAGTTCACCCTGGCCGTCCGGCGAGCGGTCACCCGCCACGACGTTGCGCAGGTCGGCCACCACCTCGGGCTCCGGCAGATCGCGTCCCCAGTTCACGCCCGTCATGTGGAAGTCGATCGCGTTGGCACCGCAGATCCAGTCGGCCATCACGGCCACTTCGCGGTCCACCACCAGTTTCACCGGCTTTTGCAACTGCAGCGGGCCCAGGTAGCCCGGCTTGCAGCCGAAGTGGTCTTCGATCTCGCCCACGGTGGCAAAACGGAAACCCGCCAGGCCCGGCACCTTGGACACCTTGATCTCGTTCATGTCGTGGTCGCCGCGCAGCAGAAGCAACCAGACCTGCGTCTTGACGATCTCGCCGGCCTCGTTGGTCTCGTCGGTGGCGAGCACCAGGGACTTCACGGTGGTCTGCAACGCCACGCCCAGCAGTTGCGCCACATCCGCGCAGGTGCTCTTGCCCGGCGTGGGCGTCTTGGCCAGGGCCTGGGCCGCCGACGGACGCGGGCCTGCTGGGGCCAGCGCCTCGGCCTTTTCCATGTTCGCGGCGTAATCGCTCTGGGGGCAGTAGACGATCGCGTCCTCACCCGTGGCGGCGATGACCTGGAATTCCTCGCTCAGGTCGCCGCCGATCGCGCCACTGTCCGCGGCCACGGCCCGGTAGGTCAGGCCGAAGCGGTCGAAGATGCGGCGGTACGCCTGGGCCATCACCTGGTAGCTGGCCTTGGCGGCATCCTGGTCGCGGTCGAAGGAGTAGGCGTCCTTCATGATGAACTCGCGGCCCCGCATCAGCCCGAAACGCGGGCGGCGCTCGTCGCGGAACTTGGTCTGGATCTGGTACAAATTCTTGGGCAGCTGCTTGTAGCTGCGCAGTTCCTGGCGGGCGATGTCAGTGACCACTTCTTCGCTCGTGGGCTGGATCACGAAATCGCGCCCGTGCCGGTCCTGGATGCGCAGCAGTTCCGGGCCCATCTTGTCGAAGCGGCCGGTCTCCTGCCAGAACTCCGCCGGCTGCACCACGGGCATGGCGACCTCGACGGCGCCGGCCCGGTTCATCTCTTCCCGCACGATGGCCTCCACCTTGCGGATCACGCGCAGTCCCATGGGCATGTAGTTGTAGATGCCCGCCCCCAGCTTCTTGATGAGGCCCGCCCGCGTCATGAGCTTGTGGCTGACCACTTCCGCATCGGCCGGGGCTTCCTTGAGGGTGGAGACGAAGAATTGGGACGCTTTCATTGGGGGGATTTCATGCAATTGCGCCCGGTCTGCTTGCTGCGCACAAGGCGCCGTGCATAATGGTCACAGTTTAAAAAATTGGGGTTAGATTATGCTTGACCGGGACGGCTTTCGGCCGAACGTCGGCATCATCCTGCTCAACCAGAAAAACCAGGTGTTCTGGGGCAAGCGGATCCGCACCCACAGCTGGCAGTTCCCGCAGGGCGGCATCGACAGGGGGGAAACTCCCGAACAGGCAATGTACCGCGAACTGCACGAAGAAGTGGGATTGCAGCCGGGCCATGTGCGCGTGGTTGCCCGCACCAGGGACTGGTTGCGCTATGAGGTGCCTGACCGGTACATCCGCCGCGATGCGCGCGGACACTACAAGGGCCAGAAGCAAATCTGGTATTTGCTGCAGCTGCTGGGCCATGACTGGGACCTGAATCTGCGCGCCACCAACCACCCCGAGTTCGACGCCTGGCGTTGGAACGATTACTGGGTGCCGCTCGATGTGGTGGTGGAGTTCAAGCGCGGCGTGTATGAAATGGCGCTCACCGAGTTGGCGCGCTTTCTGCCGCGCCACGAGCAACGCAATCGCTATCTGCGCAGCGGCATGCGCTCCCGTGAAGGCGAAGGCTTGCCCAGCGGCATGCCCATGCACCGGGCAGGCTCCCTGCTGGTCAGTCCTGGCATGGAAATGCCCCCGGGTGCCAGCTTCGATCCCGACCCTCAAAAGAGCAAATCCACCTCGCCTCCTTCGGAACAGGGAGCTGGCATTCCACTGTCGCCTTCGCAGTTCCTGCCCAAATTGGTTTGACGCGCCGCTGCCTTCTCCGAAAGGAAAAGGCAGCCCGCAAGCCCATGCCTGTGCGTCAGGCGTTTGCCAGCACCATGTTGTCGCGGTGCACCATCTCCGGCTCGGCGACATACCCCAGCAACCGTTCGAATTCCGCCGAGGGCTTGCGGCACAGCAATCGCGCCTCCGCACTGGCGTAGTTGGCAAGCCCCCGCGCCACTTCCGCCCCGGTCTCGTCACGCACGGCGATGACGTCACCGCGAGAAAAATCCCCCTCCACGGCGGTCATGCCGATCGGCAGAAGGCTTTTTCCCTCGGTTCGCAGCTTGACCGCCGCCCCCATGTCCACGGTCACGGCGCCACGGAGCTGCAAATGGTCCGCCATCCATTGCTTGCGCGCCTGCTTTTTCTGCGTTTGCGCGACCAGCAGTGTTCCGATGGCTTCGCCCCGGGTCAGGCGCACGAGCACATCGGTCTCACGGCCCCACGCGATCACGGTGGAGGCGCCTGAGCCCGCGGCCCGCTTGGCGGCAATGATCTTCGTGATCATGCCGCCCCGGCCGATGCTGGAGCCCACGCCCCCCGCCATCGCCTCCAGGGCGAGATCGCCCGCCTGGGCTTCGTGCACGAACTGTGCGTCCGGATTGCGCCGTGGATCTGCCGTGTAAAGCCCTTTTTGATCCGTCAGGATGATCAAGGCATCGGCCTCCACCAGATTGGCCACCAACGCACCGAGCGTATCGTTGTCGCCGAACTTGATCTCATCCGTGACCACGGTATCGTTCTCGTTGATCACAGGCACCACGCCCAGGCGCAGCAGGGTGAGCAACGTGGACCGGGCATTCAAATACCGCTCCCGATCCGCCAGATCGGCATGCGTGAGGAGCACTTGCGCACTGCCCAGCCCTTGTTCCCTCAACTTGGTCTCGTACATCTGCGCCAGCCCCATCTGGCCGACCGCCGCAGCCGCCTGGAGTTCGTGGATCTCATGCGGACGCGTCGCCCAACCCAGGCGCTTCATGCCCTCCGCAATCGCGCCGCTGGACACCATGACCACCTCGCGCCGCCCACCCGATTCACCGCGCGCCAGCGCCGCCAGTTGGCGACTCCATTCACCGATGGCAGCCTCATCCAGGCCACGGCCCTCGTTGGTCACGAGACTCGACCCTACTTTGACGACAATGCGGCGCGCGTCGCGCAATATGCTGGAAACCATATGGACAGTATTGGCGTCGGCGCTGGATGGACAAGCGATGAACGCTATTGAATAAGTAGCAGGAGTAGCGAAGCAAACGGATCACTCGGGCCGATCGCCCACGAAACGTGGATCCACCTCTTCCGGCGTCTGTTCGGCCTTCTGCTGAACCTGCACATGCCGGTAAATGGCATGGATCAACGGCTCACAGCCCTCGCGCGTCAAAGCCGAAATCTCGAAAACAGGCCCCTTCCACTTGAACCGCTTCACGAAATCCCGGACGCGCGCTTCACGCTCTTCCTTGGGAACCATGTCCAGCTTGTTGAGCACCAGCCAGCGCGGCTTGTCATAGAGGCCTGCGTCGTATTTCTTGAGCTCGCCCACAATGGCCTTGGCTTGCGCAACAGGATCGACAGCGTCATCGAAAGGCGCCAAATCGATCACGTGCAACAGCAAACGCGTGCGCTGCAGGTGGCGTAAGAACTGGTGCCCGAGCCCCGCCCCTTCAGAAGCGCCTTCGATCAACCCAGGAATGTCGGCAACGACGAAGCTCTGTTCCGGCCCTACCCGAACCACGCCCAGATTGGGGTGCAACGTCGTGAAGGGGTAGTCGGCGATCTTGGGCCGCGCATTGGAAATGGCAGCGATCAAGGTGGATTTGCCGGCGTTGGGCATGCCTAGCAGACCGACATCAGCAAGCACCTTCAACTCCAGCTTGAGATTTTTCTTCTCGCCAGGCCATCCTGGTGTTTTCTGGCGCGGCGCACGGTTGATGGCGCTTTTGAACCGCATGTTGCCAAAACCTCCATCGCCACCCTTGGCGATGGTGATCACCTCGCCCGGCACCAACAGTTCATACAGCACTTCACCCGTCTCGGCATCGGTGATGATGGTACCCACCGGCATCTTCAACGTGATGTCATCGCCAGCAGCACCGAACATGTCGGAGCCCATGCCGTGCTCGCCGCGCTTCGCCTCGTGGCGGCGGGAATAGCGGAAATCCACCAGCGTATTCAGATTCGGCTCGGCCACGGCAAAGACATGCCCGCCCCGGCCGCCGTCGCCCCCATTGGGACCGCCGAACTCCTTGTACTTTTCGTGCCGGAACGACACACAACCATTGCCGCCGTCGCCGGCAGCAATGTCGATAAAGGCTTCGTCGACGAACTTCATGGGGATCCAGTTTACAAAACAGGGTTCGGAAAGCGACGCGATGCCGATTCATCCGGCAGCCAACACTTCCAAAACGACAAAGCCCCGACAGGTCGGGGCTTCGAAAGCATCAAGTGGCAGGCGTCAGGCCGGCGTCACATTGACGGTGTGCTTGGACAGTGCGCCCTTGGTGCCGAAGGACACGTGGC
The DNA here is from genome assembly GCF_030158955.1 of Acidovorax sp. SUPP1855. Classification (NCBI taxonomy): domain Bacteria; kingdom Pseudomonadati; phylum Pseudomonadota; class Betaproteobacteria; order Burkholderiales; family Comamonadaceae; genus Acidovorax; species Acidovorax sp. SUPP1855. The sequence continues at coordinate 259,552 of NZ_BQXI01000003.1, forward strand.
CATCGACCAGTGCGAACAGCGTGTGGTCCTTGCCCACACCGACGTTCGTGCCGGGGTGGAAACGCGTACCGCGCTGACGAACGATGATCGAGCCCGCGCTGATCAATTCGCCGCCGAAAGCCTTCACACCGAGCATCTTGGGCTTGGAATCGCGCCCGTTTCGCGTAGAGCCGCCGCCTTTTTTCTGTGCCATGACATCAGCTCCTTTTAACCGGCGATCGCACCGATTTGCAGTTCGGTGAACTGCTGGCGATGGCCTTGGCGTTTCTGATAGTGCTTGCGACGGCGCATCTTGAAGATGTGCACTTTGTCGTGCTTGCCGTGCGCCACGACGGTTGCCGTGACGGTTGCGCCGGACACCAGGGGGGTGCCAACCTTGATTTCAGCGCCGTTTCCGACGGCCAGAACCTGGTCGATCACAATTTCCTGGCCTACGTCCGCAGCAATCTGTTCTACTTTAATTTTTTCGCCGGAAGCAACGCGATACTGCTTGCCGCCGGTTTTTATGACCGCGTACATGTGAACCTCTTTGAATGGAGTTCTGCGGACGAATTTCCGCAGAGCCGGCGACTATAGCACGAGGCAACTTTTTTAGCCAGCCGGCCGCATCCGACCAGGCGGCAACCGGAAACGTCGTCTTTTGCGGTGGGCAAGCCAGGAGCGCCCGAGTCGGTACGAAGCGATTCCTATAATCCATTTTTCGTCGCTGCACACGCTCATCTTGTCCACCACCACCTCCAGCACCTCAGCAACCCTCGCCTTGATCGCCGACGACATGCACGAGGTGGACAAAGTCATTGCCGCCCGGCTGAATTCGTCAGTCTCTCTTGTGGGAGACATTGCCCGCTACATCATTTCCGCAGGTGGCAAGCGCCTGCGTCCCGCATTGCTTTTGCTGATGTGCGGCGCGCTCGGCTACAAGGGGCTTCAGCGTTTCAATCTTGCAGCGGTGGTGGAGTTCATCCATACCGCGACCTTGCTGCACGATGATGTGGTGGATGAGTCCACGCTGCGGCGAGGGCGCCCGACAGCCAACGAGAACTTCGGCAATCCGGCAAGCGTGCTGGTCGGTGATTTTCTGCACTCGCGCGCCTTCCAGATGATGGTCGATGCGGATGACATGCGCGTGATGCAGATTCTTTCAGAGGCCACCAATGTCATCGCCGAAGGAGAAGTGCAGCAGCTCATGAACACCCATGACGCATCGCTGGATGAGCAGGGCTATCTGGAGGTCATCCGGTCGAAGACGGCCAAACTCTTCGAAGCAAGCGCCCGGCTGGCAGCCATTCTTGCTCGCAGTTCTCCTGATGTGGAGAAAGCTTGCGCAGATTACGGTCAGGCGCTCGGCACCGCATTCCAGGTCATTGACGATGTGCTCGACTACGACGGCGACTCTTCAGAGATGGGGAAAAATCTGGGAGATGATCTTCGGGAGGGCAAAGTGACCCTGCCCCTGATCATTGCCATGCAGCGCGGCACCCAGGACCAGCGGCGCCTGATAGAAAACGCCATACAGACGGGCGCGGTGGAAGAACTCCCAGCCATCGTGCAAATTGTGAAGAGTACCGGGGCCCTGGAAGCAACTCGACTTGCCGCTGCGGCCCAAGCACAGCAGGCAGTCGATGCCGCAAGGCAATTGCCCTCCAATCGCTACACGGAAGGTTTGCTAGAATTGGCCTCGCAATTGCTGGAGCGGCGTCTGTAATTGCCTTGAAAACAACACATCGGGGTGTAGCTTAGCCTGGTAGAGCGCTACGTTCGGGACGTAGAGGCCGGAGGTTCGAATCCTCTCACCCCGACCACGTTGTTACACCTTCGTGGTTTCGCCGCACTCTACCCCGTTGATCCCATGGCCCGAACATCCGCGCGATGTTAGGATGGTTTCCTTTCCATCCACATTGATTCTGCTGGTTACATGGCCGTTGATACCGCACCCAAAGAAGGCGCCGCAATTGCCCTGCCAGGTCTAGGCCGGGCATTGATGTCAGCCGGCAAGCTGAGTCAAAAATCAGCCGAAGATATCTTTCGCAAGTCACAAGTCGGCAAAACGAGCTTCATTGCCGAGTTGACCGGGTCGGGGGCTGTTTCCTCTGCCGATCTGGCGCACACGGTTTCTGCCGTATTCGGTGCGCCCTTGCTGGATCTGGAAGCCATCGATCCCCTTCGGATTCCCAAAGATCTCCTGGATCCGAAGATCTGCATCGCCTATCGTGTTGTGGCCCTGAGCAAGCGCAACAACCGGCTGATCGTGGCCACCGCAGACCCCACCGACCAAGAGGCAGCGGAAAAGATCAAATTCACGACCCAGATGGGGGTGGACTGGATCATTGCGGAATACGACAAGCTCATCAAGCTGATCGAGGCCAATACCAAGTCGGTCAGCGAGTCGATGGAAAGCCTGTCGGGCGGGGGAGATTTCGAATTCGACGATGTCAAGGTCGAAGAAGCGCCTGAAAACTCGGACAGCGCCAACGACGTTGAAGATGCGCCAATCGTCAAGTTCCTCCACAAGATGCTTTTGGACGCGTTCAACATGCGTGCGTCCGATTTGCATTTCGAACCTTACGAACACCAGTACCGGGTGCGTTTTCGGATCGATGGCGAATTGCGTGAAATCGCTTCGCCCCCCATCGCCATCAAGGACAAGCTGGCCTCCCGGATCAAGGTCATTTCCCGACTGGATATTTCGGAAAAGCGCGTCCCACAAGATGGTCGCATGAAACTCAAAGTCGGCCCGGATCGGGTCATCGACTTTCGGGTGAGCACGCTGCCAACGCTCTTTGGCGAAAAAATCGTGATCCGGATTTTGGATCCCAGCAGCGCCAAGCTGGGTATCGATGCGCTGGGTTATGAGCCGGAAGAAAAGGAACGGTTGATGCATGCCATCGGCCGGCCTTACGGCATGATTTTGGTGACCGGGCCAACAGGGTCAGGGAAAACCGTTTCCTTGTACACCTGCCTGAACTTGCTGAATAAGGCAGGCGTCAACATCGCGACTGCGGAGGACCCCTCCGAAATCAATTTGCCTGGTGTCAATCAGGTGAATGTCAATGAGAAAGCGGGGCTGACCTTTGCCACTGCCCTCAAGTCGTTTCTGCGTCAAGATCCTGACATCATCATGGTCGGCGAAATTCGCGACCTTGAAACGGCGGATATTTCCATCAAGGCAGCACAGACGGGCCACTTGGTGCTGTCCACACTCCACACCAACGATGCTCCGACCACGCTCACCCGGATGCGCAATATGGGAATTGCGCCATTCAACATTGCGTCCAGCGTCATTCTGATAACAGCCCAGCGCCTGGCTCGCCGTTTGTGCCCGGTCTGCAAAGCACCCGCCGATATTCCACATGAAACCCTGCTCGAGGCAGGCTATAAAGAGGATGAAATCGATGGCACCTGGGTGACATATCGTCCGGTCGGTTGTTCCGCTTGCAACAATGGCTACAAGGGGCGGCTGGGCATTTACCAGGTCATGCCGATTTCCGAAGAAATTCAACGCATTATTTTGCGCGATGGAAGCGCCTTGGAAATTGCCAAGCAGGCCAAGGCCGAGGGGGTTCGCTCCTTGCGCGAAGCAGGCCTTCATAAAGCCAAGATGGGGCTGACCTCTCTCGAAGAGGTGCTGGCCGTCACCAACGAATAGCGCCAATCGCGAGGATCATTATGGCAACCGCCGCATCGAGGGATATCAAGGACTTCGTCTTTGAATGGGAGGGCAAGGATCGCAGTGGAAAGATTGTCCGCGGGGAAGTGCGCGCCGTAGGTGAAAACCAGGTCCAGGCGACCTTGCGCAGACAGGGTGTGCTGCCTACCAAGATCAAGAAGCGGCGCATGCGTTCGGGCAAGAAGATCAAGCCCAAGGACATCGCATTGTTCACGCGCCAGATGGCCACCATGATGAAGGCTGGCGTGCCGCTGTTGCAATCCTTCGATATCGTGGGCCGGGGCAATACCAATGCCAGCGTCACGAAATTGCTCAACGACATTCGCAGTGACGTGGAAACCGGGACGTCGCTGAATGCGGCCTTCCGCAAGTACCCGATGTACTTCGACAGCCTTTATTGCAACCTCGTTGAAGCCGGCGAGGCCGCGGGTATCTTGGAGGCGCTGCTGGACCGGCTTGCCATGTACATGGAAAAGACCGAGGCCATCAAATCGAAGATCAAATCGGCATTGATGTACCCCATTTCGGTGGTGATCGTTGCATTCGTCGTGGTCACGGTGATCATGATCTTTGTGATCCCCGCATTCAAGGAAGTATTTACTTCCTTTGGCGCTGAACTGCCGGCACCTACGCTCCTCGTGATGGCCATGAGCGAGGTATTCGTCAAATGGTGGTGGCTGATTTTTGGCGTATTGGGCGGCGGATTTTATTTCTTCATGCAGGCGTGGCGCCGCAGCGAAAAAGTACAGATGTTCATGGACCGTCTGTTGCTGCGGCTTCCGGTGTTCGGGTCCTTGATCGATAAATCATGCGTTGCTCGCTGGACCCGGACGCTGTCCACCATGTTCGCCGCAGGGGTTCCTCTGGTTGAAGCCTTGGATTCGGTGGGCGGCGCCTCTGGCAATTCCGTGTATGCCCTCGCTACGGAACGAATCCAGCAGGAAGTCTCGACAGGGACGAGCTTGACGGCTGCCATGGGCAATGCCAACGTGTTCCCTTCCATGGTGATCCAGATGTGCGCCATTGGCGAAGAATCCGGCTCCATCGACCACATGCTGGGCAAAGCCGCAGACTTCTACGAGGCCGAAGTGGATGAAATGGTCGCGGGGCTGTCCAGCCTGATGGAGCCCATCATCATCGTGTTCCTGGGTACCATCATTGGGGGCATCGTGGTTTCGATGTATCTGCCGATCTTCAAACTGGGCCAAGTCGTCTGATGGAACTGGGACCCTGGGGAGACGCTTCGGTACTCGGCATTTTGGGTCTGCTGATCGGTAGCTTCCTGAATGTCGTGATCCATCGCTTGCCGAAGATGATGGAGCGGCAGTGGGCTGCAGAATGCGCTGACTTTGCCGCCATGGCGAACAAGGATGCGGCCTCCACGGAGGCGCCAGTGGCGCCGGTGGAATCCTTCAACCTCTGGACGCCGGCGTCGCGGTGCCCTGCCTGCGGGCATGCGGTGCAGTGGTATGAAAACATCCCGGTCCTGAGCTATCTGTGGCTTCGCGGACGGTGCTCCGCCTGCAAAGTGCGGATCAGTCCCCGATATCCTTTGGTCGAACTGGCCACGGGCGGTCTTTTCTTCTTTTGCGGCTGGCATTGGGGCACGACACTCACCGCAGTGGCCTGGTGTGGATTTTCCGCCGCGCTGATTGCTCTGGCGTTCATCGACTGGGACACCACGCTGCTGCCCGATGACATCACGCTGCCCTTGCTCTGGGCGGGCCTCATCGCTTCCGCAATGCAGTGGACCACCGTTCCGCTGTTCAGCGCAGTCATGGGGGCCGTGGGAGGCTACCTGTCCCTATGGACGGTGTATTGGGCCTTCAAGCTCGCGACAGGCAAGGAAGGCATGGGCCATGGCGACTTCAAGCTCTTTGCAGCACTCGGTGCCTGGTTCGGCTGGCCGGCGCTGGTGCCGATCATTCTCATTGCGTCCGTCATCGGAGCGTTCATTGGCATCGGCATGAAATTCGCCAGCCAGTTGCGCGAAGGCGGATACGTTCCTTTCGGACCGTTCCTGGTCGGCTCAGGACTCGCAGCCATGGTGTTCGGGCCGGAAACGATCCTGCAAGGGCTACTGCGCAGCCTGGGGCTTTGAGCCCATGGCGACCGGAACGCGGCCCGCTCTGCGCCTGGGGTTGACCGGCGGCATCGGCAGCGGGAAAAGCACAGTGGGCCAAATGCTGGCGGACCAGGGTGCTGCGCTCATCGACGCCGATCGGCTTTCGCGCCAGGTGACGGCACCAGGGGGGGCGGCCATCGAACCCATCCGCACCGCGTTCGGCGACGCCTTGATCGATGCGCACGGTGCGATGGATCGCGACCGCATGCGGGAACGCGTGTTCACGGACCCGGCGGCGCGTCAGCGCCTGGAGCGCATCGTCCACCCGCTGGTGGCCCTGGCAACGCAGGAAGCCGCTTCGCGCGCCGTGCAAAGCGGTGCGGCCCTGATCGTCTTCGACATCCCGCTGCTGGTCGAGTCTGCCCGCTGGGCGCAGCAGCTGGACCAAATTCTCGTGGTGGACTGCACCCCCGAAACCCAGATCCTCCGGGTGCAGCAGCGCAGCGCCCTGACGCGCGAGACGATCGAAGGCATCATGGCGTCCCAAGCCCCCCGGGCGATCCGGCAGGCGGCAGCGGACATGGTGGTCTACAACGACGGGATCTCGCTGCAAGGGTTGCGAGCTGACGTCCTTCAGATCGCCCAGCGGTTCGGGCTATGATGCCCGGCATATCGGACGCGCGAAGCTGGCAGCGCCAGCCGTGTGCCCCAGGAACCCTGCAGCGTGATCCTTTACGAATATCCCTTCAACGAACGACTGAGAACCTACCTGCGGCTCGAGCAGCTGTTTCGCCGCCTGGGTGAGTTGATTCCGCGCCAGCATCCCCTGGACCACCACTACGCACTGGTGACGGTCTTCGAAATCATGGATGTCGCGGCGCGCGCCGATCTCAAATCGGATGTGCTCAAGGATCTGGAAAAGCAGAAGCACCAGCTGGATGGCTACCGGGGCAACCCTTCGATTTCCGAAGCGGTTCTGGACGGCATCATCGCGCAGCTCGATCGGTGCTTTGCCGGGTTGAATGCGCAGACGGGCAAGGCAGGGCAGGCCCTGGCGGAAAACGACTGGCTGATGAGCATCCGCAGCCGGGTGGGCATTCCCGGGGGAACCTGCGGCTTCGATCTGCCGGCCTACTACGCCTGGCAGCACCATGCCCCCCAGCAGCGCCAGCAGGATCTGGAAGCCTGGGCGACCACCCTCGCCCCCCTGGCGGAGTCGTTGTATGTCCTCCTGAAGCTGCTGCGTGATTCGGGCGTGCCCCAGAAGGTGGCCGCGGACCATGGGCAGTTCCAGCAGACCCTGCCCCAGGGCCGCACCTTCCAACTGCTGCGCCTTCGCATCGATCCTTCCCTGGACCTGATCCCGGAGATCAGCGGCAACCGCCTGATCGTCTCCGTGCGGCTGATGCGCCAGCATGATGACGGCAAGCTGCATGCCGCCAACGAAGATGCCGCGTTCGAACTGACCTTGTGCGCCTGAGCGCCCGTTGACCATGAGCCGTTCTCAGCCGCGTTCGCCGGCCCCCTCCAACGCCAAGTACGTGACGTGCCCGGCCTGCCGTGGCGAGAGCCTCTACGGCCCCAGCAATCCCTTCCGGCCGTTTTGCAGCGAACGCTGCAAGCAGATCGACCTGGGGGCCTGGGCGAGCGAAGAATTCCGCGTGCCGACCGAACCACCGACCCAAGACCCCGACCTGGGCGACGGGCTTCCGCACATTCCGCCGGGTGCCTGGGAAAAATAGCCCCCAGGACATATGTTTCTAGGGCGTTTAGCTATTATTTTTATAGCTGATTGATCGTGGAAGGGTCAAAGGTCTCTCCCCGCTCCTGGGCCAGCCACTCCAGTACGGGATAAGCGCCCGGCAGTACGGGCGAGACCTGCAGGGGCCACTGCTGCCAGGCCATGGTCTGGCCCTCGCGCATTTCGAAGTCGCCCTGCCATTCCCACACCTTGCACCAGTGCAAGCGAACAAGCGCATGGGGATAGTCGTGCTCCGTCACCTTCCAGACGGATGCCGCACCGATGGTGACGCCCAGCTCCTCGATCAACTCGCGCCGCAAGGCCTCTTCCACGGTCTCCCCGGCCTCCAGCTTGCCGCCAGGAAACTCCCAGTACCCGGCGTAAGGCTTGCCCGCAGGCCGGGTGGACAGCAGCATGGCGCCATCCGCACGCAGCAGGATGCCGACCGCCACGTCGGTGTGCGTTCTGGCGTCGACAGGGGCCACGGGATCAGCCATGCTGGCGCCCCGCATAGTCCCGCGCGAACTGGTAGGCGACCCGGCCGCTGCGCGATCCGCGCTCCAATGCCCAGACCAGAGCCTGGGGGCGCGCTGCGGCAATCTCCGCATCCGCGACACCCAGGAAGGAAAGCCACTGCTCCACGATGGCCAGGTATTCGTCCTGGCTAAAAGGGTAGAAGCTGACCCACAGGCCGAATCGTTCGGACAGCGAGATCTTTTCTTCCACCACCTCGCCCGGGTGCACCTCACCATCTTCCGTGTGGGTATAGGACAGGTTTTCCTTGTGGTACTCGGGCAGCAGGTGGCGGCGGTTGCTGGTGGCATACACCAGCACGTTGGGCGTGGAAGCCGCCACCGATCCGTCGAGAATCGACTTCAGCGCCTTGTACCCCGGCTCGCCCTCTTCAAAGCTCAGGTCATCGCAGTAGACGATGAATTTCTCGGGCCGATCCGCCACGATCTCCACGATGTCGGGCAGGTCCGTCAGATCGGCCTTGTCCACCTCGATCAGGCGCAGCCCCTGAGGCGCATAGGTATTGAGGCACGCCTTGATGAGGGAGGACTTGCCCGTCCCGCGGGCGCCCGTCAGCAGCACGTTGTTGGCCGGCCGGCCTTCCACGAACTGCTGGGTGTTGCGCTGGATCTTTTCTTTCTGGGCATCGATTTCCTTCAGATCGTCCAGACGCATGCCCCCCACATGGCGCACGGGCTCCAGCGCACCGTGGCCGCCGCTGCGCTTGCGATAGCGCCACGCGATGGCACGGGACCAGTCCGGCGCGGTCAGGGCCTGAGGCAGCACCGATTCGATGCGGGAGATCAATTGCTCCGCACGGAGCATCAGGTGTTCGAAGGTGGCGGTCATAAGCGCTGCTGGAGGCCCGGATTCAGGAACGATAGTCGGCGTTGATCGTCACGTACTCGTGGCTGAAATCGCAGGTCCACACCGTTTCCGCGGCATCGCCACGGCCGAGGCCCACGCGCACGGTGATCTCGCTTTGCTTCATCACGCGCTGGCCGTCTTCCTCGCGGTAGCTGGGGTTGCGCCCGCCCTTCGTCACCACATGCACATCGTCCAGGTGCAGCTCGATGAGGGTCTGGTCGAGATCGGTGATGCCGGCATAGCCCACCGCCGCCAGGATGCGGCCCAGGTTGGGGTCGCTGGCGAAGAAGGCCGTCTTGACGAGCGGCGAATGCGCGATGGCGTACGCCACCAGTTGGCATTCTTCCGCCGTCTTGCCGCCCTCGACGCGGACGGTGATGAACTTCGTGGCGCCCTCGCCGTCACGCACGATGGCCTGTGCCAGCTTCTGCGCGACGTCCAGCATCGCGGCCTTGAGCGCCTGGCCCTCGGCGCTGTCCAGCGACACGATGGGCGCATGCGCGGCCTGCTGGGTGGCGATGGCCACGAACGAATCGTTGGTGGAGGTGTCGCCGTCGATCGTCACCCGGTTGAACGAACGGTCGGCCAGTTCGCGCAGCAACGGCTGCAACAGCGCGGGTTCGATGCGCGCATCCGTGGCCAGAAAGCCCAGCATGGTGGCCATGTTGGGGCGGATCATGCCCGCGCCCTTGCTGATGCCCGTCACCGTCACGATGGCGCCGCCGATCTGCACCTGCCGGCTGAAGGCCTTGGGCAGCGTATCGGTGGTCATGATGCCTTCGGCCGCCTGCGCCCAATGGCCAGGCTGCGCGTCCGCGATGGCAGCGGGCAGGCCGGCTTCGATGCGGTCGACGGGCAGCGGCTCCATGATCACCCCGGTGGAAAACGGCAGCACCTGCGAAGGCGACAGGCCCAGCAAGCCGGCCGCAGCCTGGCAGGTGGACCGTGCGCGCGCCAGCCCCTCGGCACCCGTGCCCGCATTGGCATTGCCGGTATTGACCACGATGGCGCGGATGGCCTGGCCGCCCGCCAGGTGCTCGCGGCAGACCTGCACAGGGGCCGCGCAGAAGCGGTTCTGCGTGAACACGCCGGCCACGGTCGCGCCTTCGTCGATCAGCAGCACCGTGAGGTCGCGGCGATTGGCCTTGCGCACCCCGGCCATGGCCACGCCCAGGCGCACGCCGGGCACAGGATGCAAGTCAGCGGGATTCGGCGCAATCAGGTTCACGGGCATGGCAGTGGGTCTCGGCGGGTAAGGGGGGAAAGAAGAAGGAAGGTCAACGGCGAAAACTGCCGATTCTAGGACGTGGCTTTTGGCGCGGCCTGGCTGGCATCGCCATCGGGCAGGTGGATCAGTCCGGTGTGGAAATCGTATTCGAACACTTCGCCATAGCGGCCCCATTCGATGACCGTGCGCAGCACCTGTTCGGCCTGGGCCTCGTCCAGGCTTTCGTGCAGCAGGCGCAGGAACGGCTTTTCCGGCAACTCGCCCGCAGGGTCTTGCTCCAGGCTGTGCCGCATGTGGGCCGCCAGCGGAACATGCGCGAGCAGCTGCTGGCCGAACAGGGTCTGCCGCACGGTGTTGGGCGCCTGCACGTAGCGCTGGCCCAGCGCGGTCAGGTGCAGGTCACCGTCGGCCAGCTGCGCAAACCCCAGCAGGGCCAGCGCCTGGGCCAGAACCAGCAGTTCGTCATCGGCCAGTTCCGCGTCTTCGGCCATGCGCGGCAGGTCGGCCCGGCCGTCGAAAGGCGCCTCGGACAGCCGCTCGAGCAGCCCTTCCATCCGACCGACATCGGCGGCCGGCAACTGGTCGGCCAGGGGCCTGCGGGACGGCTCGGCGGCTGGGCGGCCCGCGCCCGGCTGGCGCGCCGTCATGAGCCCGTAGACCTCGTCGATGAGGGCCCGCACCTCGGGGCTGTCGGGGTGGCGCGGGCGAGGCAACTGGATCGCCAGCTCGGCGCGCACGCGGCCCGGGTTACTGGCGAAAATCAGCACCCGGTCGGCCATGAGCACGGCCTCTTCGATGTTGTGCGACACGATGAGCATGGCGCGGGTAGGCATGCTGCCGCTGCCCCACAGCTCCAGAATGTCGTCGCGCAGCCGTTCGCCCGTCAGCACGTCCAGGGCCGAAAAGGCCTCGTCCATCAGCAGCACTTCGGGCTCCACCACCAGGGCGCGCGCAATGCCCACGCGCTGGCGCATGCCGCCCGACAGTTCGCGCGGCAACGCGCCTTCGAACCCGGACAGCCCGATCAGCTCGATGGCGGCGGCGGCCCGCCGTGATCGTTCGGCGGGGGCCACCCCCCGGGCCTCCAGGCCCAGCTCCACGTTCTGCTGCACCGTGAGCCACGGAAAGAGCGCGAACGACTGGAACACCATGGCGATGCCGCGCGCCGGGCCGTACAGCGGCTGGCCCCGGTAGCGAACATCGCCGGCATCCACCGGAACCAGGCCCGCCAGGATGCGCAGCAGCGTGGACTTGCCCGACCCCGACTGCCCGAGCAGCGCGACGATCTCGCCCTCCTGCAGCACGAGATCGACCCCCTCCAGCACCGAACGCGCGGTGCCGTCGCTGGAGCGAAAAGACTTGCCCACCTGGGCCAGCTCGGCGATGGGGGACATGGGAGAGGTTTCCATGGGTTCGGTTCCAGGCGTCAGGAGTGCATGCGGTTTTCGGCCATCGCGTAGAGGCGCCGCCACACGAAATGGTTCATGCCCATGACGAAGACGCACATCACGCCGATGCCCAGCGCGATGCGGGGAAAGTCGCCGATCGCCGTCATGTGGGCGATGTAGCTGCCCAGGCCATCGGCCTGCAGCGTGGTGTCGCCCCAGGTCACGTATTCGGCCACGATGCTCGCATTCCACGAGCCGCCGCTGGCCGTGATCGCACCGGTGACGAAGCTGGGAAACACCGCCGGCAGCAGGTAGCGCTTCCAGCGCAGCCAGCCCGACAGCCCCAGATTCTGTGCGGCATAACGCAACTCCGACGGCACGCTGGAAGCCCCGGCGATCACGTTGAAGAGCAGATACCACTGCGTGCCCAGCACCATCAGCGGCGCCAGCCAGAGGTTCGGATCGAGGTGCCAGCGCACGATCAGCACCACGGCCAGCGGGAACATCAGGTTGGCCGGAAAGGCCGCCAGAAACTGCGCCACGGCCTGCAACCGGCCCGCCCAGCGCGGATTCATGCCGATCCAGACGCCCACCGGCACCCAGACCACCGCCGCCAGCAGGATCAGCACGACCACGCGCACCAGCGTGTACGTGCCGAGCACGAAGACATGGCCCACCTCGTGCCAGCCCACCTCGCTGTGGATGAAGCGCACGAGCCAGATCACCGCCAGCATCACCGCCGCCGCCAGCAAGGCATCGCCCGCGCGCGTCAGGGCGGGATGGGGCACGGAGGGGCGTGCACGGATCGAGGTGCCATCGTGGCGCCGACGCAGCCGCGTGAGCGACCACTCCAGCGGCACCACGAACAGCGCCACCACCCGCTTGAGCTGCGACGTGCGGCGCATCCAGGACAGCAGCCAGGAGGTCGGCTGGGCTTCGCTGCCGCCCTCCTCGAACCGGAATTTGTCGGCCCAGGCAATGAGCGGGCGAAAGAACAGCTGGTCGTACAGCACGATGCCCACCAGCATGCCCACGATCGCCCAGCCGATCGCGCCCAAGTCGCGCGCCTCGATGGCCAGGGCGATGTACGAGCCCACGCCCGGCAGCTTGATGTCCTGGTGCGATACCGAGATCGCCTCCGACGCCACCACGAAGAACCAGCCGCCGGACATGGACATCATCATGTTCCACAGCAGCCCTGGCATGGCGAAGGGCAGCTCCAGCCGCCAGAAGCGCTGCCAGCCCGACAGCTGGAACACCGCGGCGGCTTCGCGCAGTTCGGCCGGCACCGTGCGCATGGACTGGTACAGGCTGAAGGCCATGTTCCAGGCCTGCGAGGTGAAGATGGCGAAGATCGCCGCGCACTCGACGCCGAAGAGGTTGCCCGGGAACAGCGCGATGAACCCCGTCACGGTGATCGACAGGAAGCCCAGGATCGGAATGGACTGCAGGATGTCCAAGAGCGGCACCATCACCCGCTCCGCCGTGCGGTACTTGGCCGCCAGCGCCGCGAAGAGGCAGGCAAACACCAGCGATGCGCCCAGCGCGATGAACATGCGCAGCGTGGTGCGCAGCAGGTAATACGGCAGCATCCACGGATCGAGCGACAGCGGCAGCACGTCGCCCACTTGGTAGGGCCTTGCCATCTGCGAGCCGCCCCAGGCCAGGGCGAAAAGCACGGCCAGCACCAGGGGTAGCAGGGCCCAATCCCATCGGTTGCCGGTGGCCTGAACCACCTGCCGCGGGAAAAACCGCTTGTCGATCATCCTTGCGCCCTTCTCCCTGTGACGCGAAACAGCCTAGCAGCGGCCCGTGACAAGCCGAAGACGAAGCCCCCACTGCTGCAGCCCGCCTCGCCCCATCCCTGCGCGCCCGGGGCACAGGCATCCCGCCCCGCGATCAGGGCGGTGCCGCATGGTCAGTCCAGACGGCCGTGGCAGCTCTTGTACTTCTTGCCGCTGCCGCAAGGGCATGGGTCGTTGCGGCCGACACGGGGCACTTCGCCCGCGAGCAAACCGGCCGCCATGGCCGCCTCGGAGCGGACCTCCACCTCACCGGTTTCGGTGGGGGCGGTGTAGGTCACATTGGCAATCTTCTCGGCACGGCTTTCCAGGGCCTCGGCGGCCTCGTCCAGCTGGGCAGGCGACTGCACCTGCACCGTCATCAGGATCTTGGTCACTTCGTTCTTGACCTGATCGATCAGTTGGCGGAACAGCTCGAACGCCTCGCGCTTGTATTCCTGCTTGGGCTGCTTTTGCGCGTAGCCGCGCAGGTGGATGCCCTGGCGCAGGTAATCGAGGGCCGCCAGGTGGTCGCGCCAGTTGGAGTCGAAGCTCTGCAGCAGCACCGCGCGTTCGAACTGGTTGAAATTCTCCTGGCCCACCAGCTCCAGCTTGGCCTGGAAGGCGGCCTTGCCTGCGGTGAGCACCTTTTCCAGGATCTCGTCGTCGGTGATGGCGTGCGCGCTGTCCACTTCCTGCTTCAGAGGCAACTGGATCTGCCAATCCTCGGCCAGCGACTTCTCGAGCGCCTGCAGGTCCCACTGCTCCTCGACCGATTCGGCCGGCACGTACTGGCGCACCAGATCGGTCAGGCAGTCTTCCTGCATGTTGGCGATCAGGCCGGACAGGTCGCTCGCGTCCAGGATCTCGTTGCGCTGCTGGTAGATCACCTTGCGCTGATCGTTGGAAACGTCGTCGTACTCCAGCAGCTGCTTGCGGACATCGAAGTTGCGCGCCTCGACCTTGCGCTGCGCCGACTCGATGCTGCGCGTGACGATGCCCGCTTCGATGGCCTCGCCATCGGGCATCTTGAGGCGGTCCATGATCGCCTTCACGCGGTCGCCGGCGAAGATGCGCATCAGCGAATCATCCAGGCTCAGGTAGAACCGCGAAGAGCCAGGGTCGCCCTGGCGACCCGAGCGGCCCCGCAACTGGTTGTCGATGCGGCGGGACTCGTGGCGCTCGGTCGCAATGATGCGCAGGCCACCCAGTTCCTTGATCTTCTCGTGGTCGCGCATCCACTGCGCGCGCACCTCGGCCACGCGGCTTTCCTTGGTCGCCTCGTCGAGCGACTCGTCGCTCTCGATGGCGGCCAGCGCCTTTTCGATGTTGCCGCCCAGCACGATGTCGGTGCCGCGGCCCGCCATGTTGGTCGCGATCGTGATCATGCCGGCACGGCCGGCCTGGGCCACGATGTCGGCCTCGCGGGCATGCTGCTTGGCGTTCAGCACCTGGTGCGGCAGGTTTTCCTTTTGCAGCAGCTGGTCGATGATTTCGGAGTTCTCGATCGACGTGGTGCCTACCAGAACGGGCTGGCCGCGCTCATGGCACTCGCGGATGTCCTTGATCGCCGCTTCGTACTTTTCGCGCGTGGTCTTGTACACGCGGTCCAGCTGGTCGTTGCGCTTGCTCGGGCGGTTCGGAGGAATCACCACGGTTTCCAGGCCGTAGATTTCCTGGAATTCATAGGCCTCGGTGTCGGCCGTTCCGGTCATGCCCGCCAGCTTCTTGTACAGGCGGAAGTAGTTCTGGAACGTGATGGATGCCAGCGTCTGGTTCTCGGCCTGGATGCCCACGCCTTCCTTGGCCTCGACAGCCTGGTGCAGGCCTTCGCTCCAGCGGCGGCCCGACATGAGGCGGCCGGTGAACTCGTCCACGATGACGATCTCGCCTTCCTGCACCACGTAGTGCTGGTCGCGGTGGTAGAGGTGGTTGGCCCGCAGCGCCGCATACAGGTGGTGCATGAGCGTGATGTTGGCCGGGTCGTAAAGCGATGCGCCTTCGGCGATCAAGCCGCGGCTGGCCAGCACGCGCTCGGCGGTTTCGTGGCCCTGCTCGGTGAGGAACACCTGGTGCGTCTTTTCGTCGAGCGTGAAATCGCCCGGCTTGGTGACGCCCTCGCCGGTGCGCGGATCGGCCTCGCCCTCTTGGCGCACCAGCAGCGGCACCACCTCGTTCATGGCGATGTACATCGCCGTGTGGTCTTCGGCCTGGCCGCTGATGATGAGTGGCGTGCGCGCCTCGTCGATCAGGATCGAGTCCACCTCATCGACGATGGCGAAATTCAGCCCGCGCTGCACCCGGTCGCGCGACTCGTACACCATGTTGTCGCGCAGGTAGTCGAAGCCGTACTCGTTGTTGGTGCCGTAGGTGATGTCGGCCTGGTAGGCGGCCTGCTTTTCCTCGCGCGGGGCCTGCGGCAGGTTGATGCCGACGGTCAGGCCCAGGAAGTTGTACAGGCGCCCCATCCACTGCGCATCGCGGTTGGCGAGGTAGTCGTTGACCGTCACCACGTGCACGCCGTCGCCGGACAGCGCATTCAGGTAGACCGGCAGCGTGGCGGTGAGCGTCTTGCCTTCGCCGGTTCGCATTTCCGAAATCTTGCCGTAATGCAGCGCCATGCCGCCCAGCAACTGCACGTCGAAGTGGCGCATTTTCATGATGCGCTTGGAGCCTTCGCGCACCACGGCGAAAGCCTCTGGCAGCAGGTCGTCCAGCGATTCGCCTTTGGAGACGCGTTCCTTGAACTCGGCGGTCTTGGCGCGCAGCGCCTCGTCACTCAGCTTTTCGTAGTCGGGCTCCATCGCATTGATGCGGGCCACCGTCTTGCGGTATTGCTTGAGGAGCCGGTCATTGCGGCTGCCGAATAATTTGGTGAGGAAATTGGTGGCCATGCGAGCAGGACCGCGCCGCGTGCCCGAAGGCGTACGGCGCGACCAGAATCCCTAAAGAAGAAGTGAGTTCAGGTGGGGCTGCGTTCTCAGGTTGCAAGTTGCGCAACCCGGGTCGGCAGGTCCGGACCGCGGATTTTACCTGCGCGGGGTGACCGGCTGGCCATCGGCCTTTTGGGGCGGTCCGGCACTGGCCACGCGGGTGGAGGGGGCCTGGGCTCCGGCCATCAGGAATTTTTGCGGATCCTGCGGAACACCCTGCACCAGCACCTCGAAATGCAGGTGGGGACCGGTGGAGCGGCCCGTCGTGCCGACCTCGGCGATCTTCTGGCCGCGGCGCACGAGGTCGCCGCGCTTGACCATCGTTTTGGAGGCATGCGCATAGCGGGTGACCAGCTGGTTGCCGTGGTCCACCTCGATCATGTTGCCGTAGGCGGGGTGGTACTCCTGCGCCACCACCACGCCCCCGGCCGCCGCGAGGATGGGCGTGCCCGTGTCCGCCTGGAAGTCCAATCCCGTGTGCAGGGCGGAGTGGCCCGTGATGGGGTCGATGCGCCAGCCGAACGCCGAGCCGAGGAGCTTGCCCAGCACCGGCGCCTGCGTCGGCACCATGTGCTTTCGGATGTGCTGGTCGAACAGCCGCGATTCCACCACGGTCATCAGATCCACACGGCGGTCCGTGAGCTGTGCCAGGTCGTCCAGCGTGCGCTCCAGTTCCTGCATGTCCATGGGATGGCCCGACACCAGCACACCGCCCTGCCCCGGCGGCCGCGAAAGTTCCGACGCCGGCATGCCCGCCAGTCCCAGCACCCGCTCGCCCAGCGACTCCAGCTGCATGACGCGCGCCTGCATCTCGCCGACCTTGCGCGCCATGGCGTCGAGGTTGGCGCGCATGAAGCGGTCGCGCTCTTCCATTTCGTCCTTGGCCACCAGCTTGACCAGCGACCCGACGATGGGCCAGCCTTCGCGCGCGCCCTTGAGAAAGACCCAGTGGTAGAGCATGGCCGCGACCAGCATGATGGTGAACGAGACCAGCAAGCCTGCCGCCATGAGCCGTGTCCCTGTCAGGTGTATGGCCCGGCTTCGCGCCAGCCTGGCGTCCGTGATAATCAAGTGCACTACATTTCTCCGCGCCGCGCGGCGCATTGCCATGAACCGCCGTCACCAAGCCGTCACCCTGCTTCAAGCCACGGAGGAATCCCCCACGTTGGCCAAGCTGGCGGCACTGACACGCGAATCCACGGAGCGGCTCAAGGCCATCGAGCCATTGATCCCCCCCACTTTGCGACCCGCCATTCAGGCAGGGCCGATCGAAGGCCCGACATGGTGCCTGCTGGTGCGCAGCAACGCAGCGGCGGCCAAGGTACGTCAGCTGCTGCCTGCCTTGCAGGCGCATTTGCGCACTCGGGGGTGGGAGGTTAACTCCATTCGCCTCAAAATCCAAACCTGAAGCCCGCAAGGGAAGGCATGGCAAAGGGGAGACGAAAAAGAGGGAAAGATGGTGCCGATTGTCGGAATCGAACTGACGACCTACCGCTTACAAGGCGGGTGCTCTACCAACTGAGCTAAATCGGCGAAGGCTGCATTCTAGCCGCGCGAAATGCGCCGCAGCCGCACGGCAACGCTATTTGACACGCTTGAGCGAGGGCCGGCCACCGGCGCCCGGCGACGTCGGCCGGGGCGGCGCACCACCGTCGTCCGGGGGCGAATCGGTGGACACCAGTTGCACCACACGGTCGTCCGCGCCCGTCGAAGGCTCGGACTCTGCGGGTGCGGAGGTGGCCGTTCTGAGGACCGAGGAAGACAGCACGCCGCCTTCGCTCGGCTCCAGCACGTCCACCGGCGGCGGAAAGGCCATGCCCTGGCCATTCTCGCGCGCGTAGATGGCAATCACGCGACCCACGGGGACCATGATGTCGCGCGGCTTGCCGCCGAAGCGCGCCTTGAACTCGATGAAATCGTTGCCCAGTTGCAACGCGCTGGTCGCGTCGTAGCTGATGTTGAGCACGATCTCGCCATCCTTCACATACTCGCGCGGCACCTGCACCGAGTCGTCCACCCGCACGGCAACGTAGGGCGTGAGCCCGTTGTCGGTGCACCACTCATACAAGGCCCGGATGAGATAGGGGCGAGTGGAGGTGGAATCCTGGGCGTTCATCATGGTGGCGTGCGGGAAGGAAGGATTGCGCAATCACTTGCGCATGACTTTTTCGGAAGGCGTCAGCGCTTCGATGTACGCAGGACGCGAGAAGATGCGCTCAGCATACTTGAGCAGCGGCGCGGCGTTCTTGCTCAGGTCGATGCCGTAGTAATCCAGGCGCCAGAGCAGCGGCGCGATGGCCACGTCCAGCATCGAGAAATTCTCGCCAAGCATGTACTTGTTCTTGAGGAACACGGGCGCCAGTTGCGTGAGGCGGTCGCGGATGTGGGCGCGGGCTTTTTCCAGCGCTTTCTCGTTGCCCTTGGTGGCACGCGACTCGAGGATGTTCACGTGAACGAACAGTTCCTTCTCGAAGTTCAGCAGGAACAGGCGCACGCGGGCGCGGTCCACCGGGTCGCCGGGCATCAGTTGCGGATGCGGGAAGCGCTCGTCGATGTATTCGTTGATGATGTTCGACTCGTACAGGATCAGGTCGCGCTCGACCAGGATCGGCACCTGTCCGTAAGGGTTCATCACGCTGATGTCTTCGGGCTTGTTGTACAGGTCCACATCGCGGATCTCGAAGTCCATTCCCTTCTCGAACAGAACGAAACGGCAGCGATGGGAGAAGGGACAGGTCGTACCCGAATAAAGCACCATCATGGTGAGAGGCTCCTAAAAATCAAAAAGAGTGGGCGCAGGATGCGTCCACTCTGAAAACCTGGGCAGCGCCAGGTCTGGCGCCGCAGGCGGTTGGTGCGGTTACTTGATGTCTTTCCAGAAAGCTGCGTTGAGCCTCCAGGCAATCACCGTGAACACACCGAGGAAAATCAAAACCCAGACGCCGACGCGCAACCGGGTATTTTGCGCTGGCTCGCCCATCCATTGCAGGTAATTGACGAGATCACCCACGGCCTGGTCGTATTGGAGGGGGCTCATTGTGCCCGGACTCACCTGCGTCCAGCCCTTGAAGACTTCCGTCTTGTGGCCATGGCTCTCCTGCTGTTCGAACACGGGGCGCCGGTCGCCCTGCAATTGCCAGAGCACGTGCGGCATGCCGACACTCGGGAAGGCGAGATTATTCCATCCCGTGGCCTTGGTCTCGTCGCGGTAGAAAGTGCGCAGGAAGGTATAGAGGTAATCCGCCCCCGTTCCGCCATGGCCGGCGCGCGAGCGGGCGATCACCGTGAGGTCGGGCGGATTGGCGCCGAACCAGTCCTTGGCCTGGCGCGGATCGATGGTGGACTTCATGGTCTCGCCCACCTTTTCGGTGGTGAACAGCAGGTTGTCCTTGATCTGCTGGTCGGTGAGGCCGATGTCCTTCAGGCGGTTGAACCGCATGAACGCGGCCGAGTGGCAGCTCAGGCAGTAGTTGACGAAGAGCTTGGCGCCGTTTTGCAGCGAGGCCGTGTCGTTGGTCTGGACAGGTGCCTTGTCCCAGGCGATGCCGCCTTCGGCAGCCTGCGCGCCCGTGGCGATGCCCAGGGCCGCGATCAGCGTGAGGATGATTTTTTTCATGGGATGGGTCTCCTGCCTGCTCAATGCGCCTTGAAGATCACGCGGTCCGGCACGGGCTTGGGCTCGCCGAGCCGGCTCCACCAGGGCATGAGCAGGAAGAAACCGAAATAGAACAGGGTGCCGACCTGCGAGACACGCTCGCCCAGCGGCGACGGTGGCTGCACGCCCAGATAGGCCAGTGCGACGAAGTTGATCACGAAGATGCCGTACATGTACTTGTGCCAGCCCGGACGGTAGCGGATCGACTTGACCGGGCTCATGTCCAGCCAGGGCAGGAAGAACAGGATGATGACGGCGCCGCCCATCACGACCACGCCCCAGAACTTGGCGTCGATCGACAGCATGAGGGCGATGGCCGCTGCCGCGATGGCCACGATCGCCACCTTGATGAAGACCGGCAGGCGGCCCTTGACCACGCCGAAGCCGGCGGCCAGCACCACGCACGCGATGAGGGCGTACATCATCTCGCTGGTGATGGCGCGCAGCATGGAATAGAACGGCGTGAAGTACCAGACGGGCGCGATGTGGGCGGGCGTCTTGAGCGGATCGGCCGGGATGAAGTTGTTGTACTCGAGGAAGTAGCCACCGAACTCGGGCGCGAAGAACACCACGGCCGAGAAGATGAACAGGAACACGCAGACCCCGAAGATGTCATGCACCGTGTAGTAGGGGTGGAACGGGATGCCGTCCAGCGGGTGGCCCTTGTCGTCGCGGGGGGCGTTGGGGCCCTTGATCTCCACGCCGTCGGGGTTGTTGGAGCCCACGTCGTGCAGCGCCAGCAGATGCGCCACCACCAGGCCCAGCAGCACCAGCGGCACGGCGATCACGTGGAAGCTGAAGAAGCGGTTCAGCGTGGCATCGCCCACCACGTAGTCGCCGCGGATCAGCAGCGCGAGGTCGGGACCGATGAAGGGGATGGCCGCGAACAGGTTCACGATCACCTGGGCGCCCCAGTACGACATCTGGCCCCAGGGCAGCAGGTAGCCCATGAACGCCTCGGCCATCAGCGACAGGAAGATGGCGCAGCCGAAGATCCAGACCAGTTCGCGCGGCTTGCGGTACGAGCCGTAGAGCAGCCCGCGGAACATGTGCAGGTACACCACCACGAAGAACGCCGAGGCGCCCGTGGAGTGCATGTAGCGGATCAGCCAGCCCCACGGCACGTCGCGCATGATGTACTCGACCGACTCGAAGGCCTTCGACGCGTCGGGCTTGTAGTGCATCACCAGGAAGATGCCGGTGACGATCTGGATCACCAGCACCAGCAGGGCCAGCGAGCCGAAGATGTACCAGAAGTTGAAGTTCTTCGGCGCGTAGTACTCCGACATGTGGACGCGGTAGGCGTCGAACGCGGTCGGGAACCGGTTCTCGAACCAGTTGGTCACTTTGGCGCCGGTGGAGGCGTTGGGGGAGATGTCCTTGAATTCGTGGGCCATGTCGTGTTCCCTCATGCCTTCTTGTCTTCACCGATCAGGAGCTTGGTCTCCGACAGGTACATGTGGGGAGGCACTTCCAGGTTGTCCGGCGCCGGCTTGTTCTTGAATACGCGGCCGGCCATGTCGAACGTGGAGCCGTGGCAGGGGCACAGGAAGCCGCCCTTCCAGTCGTCGGGCAGCGAAGGCTGCGCACCGGGCACGAACTTGTCCGAAGGCGAGCAGCCCAGGTGGGTGCAGATGCCCACGGCCACGAGGATTTCAGGCTTGATGGAACGCGCTTCGTTACGGGCGTATTCGGGGGTGAGTTCGCTCGGCTTGCGCTCCGACTTCGGGTCGGCCAGCTGTGCATCCAGCGAGGGCAGCGCGGCGAGCTGGTCGGGCGTGCGCTTGATGATCCACACGGGCTTGCCGCGCCATTCGACCGTGATTTTCTCGCCCGGCTTGAGATCGGAAATATCGACTTCGACCGCGGCGCCTGCCGCCTTGGCCTTCTCGGAAGGCTGGAACGTGCTCACGAACGGTACGGCGGTTGCTACGCCGCCCACGGCACCAGCGCAGCCAGAGGCGATGAGCCACGTCCGCTTGCTGGAGTCGATAGGAGTTTCACTCATGGGTGTCCTCGTTGTACTTCGCTGGGTGGGGCAATCGCGGAATTGTAGCGGAGTGAAAATGGGTATTCCTAGGCGTTAACACCCCTAAACCTGCGCAATACTGCGAGGGTTTTCAGCTATATCAAGGAGGGGCGAAATGAGCATCGCAAAGGAATTCAAAGAGTTCGCAATCAAAGGTAATGTGGTAGACCTTGCGGTCGGCGTGATCATCGGCGGCGCCTTCGGCAAGATCGTCGATTCGGTGGTCGGCGACCTGATCATGCCGGTGGTGGGGCTGGTCTTCGGCCGGCTGGATTTCTCCAACCTGTTCGTGGTGCTGGGCACCGTGCCGCCCGGCGTGCCGCAGACGCTGGACGCGCTCAAGAAGGCCGGCGTTCCGGTGCTGGCCTACGGCAACTTCATCACCGTGGCGGTCAACTTCCTGATCCTGGCTTTCATCATCTTCATGATGGTCAAGCAGATCAACCGCCTCAAGCGCCAGGCGCCGGCCCCCGCGCCGGCCCCGGTGGCGACGCCGGAAGACATCGTGCTGCTGCGCGAGATCCGCGACAGCCTCAAGCGCTGAAAGCCAGGGCGCGCGGCGCGCCCGGAGCCCCCGGCACGGGCGGCCTCCCGGTCGCTCAGGCGGCCGAGGCCAGCCGCCGCGCCATGCGCACGGCCTCGATCAGGCTGGAGGCATCCGCGATGCCCTGTCCGGCGATGTCGAACGCCGTGCCGTGGTCGGGGCTGGTGCGCACCAGCGGCAGGCCGAGCGTCACGTTCACGCCCTTGTCCACGCCCAGGTACTTGACCGGGATCAGCCCCTGGTCGTGGTACATCGCAAGCACGGCATCGAACTCGCCCCCGCGCTGCGGCGTGTGGCGTGCCCGCATGAAGATGGTGTCCGGGGCGTAGGGGCCGTGCGCGTCCACGCCCAGGCGGCGCGCGGCCTCGACGGCCGGGGCGATCACTTCCAGCTCTTCACGGCCGAACAGGCCGCCCTCGCCCGCGTGCGGATTGAGCCCCGCCACGCCGATGCGCGGCGCGCGGCCCAGGCTGCGCGAGAGCGCTTCGTGGGTGATGCGCAGCGAGTCCAGCACGTTCTCGCGCGTGACGGCCGCGATCGCATCGCGCAGCGAGACGTGGATGCTCACCAGCACGGTGCGCAGCTCGTCGCTCGCCAGCATCATGCGCACGGGCATGCCGGCCAGCGGCACGCCGGCATGGCGTGCCGCCTCGGCCTGCAGCAGTTCGGTGTGGCCGGGAAAATCCACGCCCGCGGCGCTCAGCGCTTCCTTGTGCAGCGGCGCGGTGACCAGGGCGGCGATGTCGCCGCGCAGGGCGGCCCGCGCGGCCCAGACCACGCAGTCAGCCGCGGCCCGGCCGGCCTGGGCGCTCACCTGCCCGAAGGGCACCGGCCCCGGCAACCCCGGCAGGGGCCACACCGGCAGGCAGCGCGGCGGCACGCCGGCCACGCCGGCCACGCCGGCCACGTCGGCCACGTCGGCCGGCGCCTCCAGGGTGGCCACGGGCAGCGATGGCTCGCCGGGCCGCTGGATGCACTGGGCGGCCCGTCGCAGCGTGGCCAGATCGCCCACGGCGAAGCAGCCGCGCAGGTCGTCCGGCGCATCGCGGAACGCCTTGGCCACGATTTCAGGGCCGATGCCGGCCGGATCGCCCTGGGTGATGGCCAGGGGCGGCAGGGCGAGGGAAGAGTCGGATGAAGGCATGAATCGGGCTCTAGCGCATATGTTTCTAGGGCATTTAGCTATTAATTTAATAGCATTAAAAACCCATTGACGGCCCAGGGCTCACGCCAGCACGCCCGAGGTCAGCCGCACCACGCGGTCGCAGCGCGCGGCGAGCGACTCGTCATGGGTGACCATCACGAACGCCGTGCCTTTGTCGCGCGCGAGCTGCAGCATCAGTTGGAACACCCCGTCGGCGGTGGCCCGGTCCAGGTTGCCCGTGGGCTCGTCGGCCAGCACGCAGGCGGGCCGGGTGACCAGGGCCCGCGCGATCGCCACGCGCTGGCGCTCGCCGCCGGACAGCTCGGCCGGCCGGTGCTGCACCCGGCCGCCCAGCCCCACGGCGGTGAGCATCTCGACCGCCTGCGCCACGCAGTCGGCATACGGCATGCGGCGGATGCGCAGCGGCATGGCCACGTTGTCCTGCGCGCTGAACTCCGGCAGCAGGTGGTGGAACTGGTAGATGAACCCGAGGTGCTGGTTGCGCAGTTGCCCCTGGCGGTCGGCCGAGAGCGTGTCGAAGGCCTTGCCCTGCAGCTGCACGCTGCCGGCGGTGGGCGCATCCAGCCCGCCCAACAGGTGCAGCAGCGTGCTCTTGCCGGAGCCCGAAGCGCCGACGATGGCGAGCGTCTCGCCGGCATGCACATCCAGGTCCACCCCTTGCAGCACGGTGACGTCCAGGCGGCCTTCGGTGAAGCGCTTGGTCAGGCCCCGGGCCTGCAGGACCACCGCCCCGCGGGCGGCGGGAGCGGCATGGGGCGCGGCGGCGCCGGGCGTGGACAGGTCATTCATAGCGCAGGGCCTCCGCGGGGTTCACGCGGCTCGCGCGCCAGCTGGGATAGAGCGTGGCCACGAAGGCCAGCACCAGGGAGATGATGCCGATGGGCACGATGTCGCTGCTTTGCGGCTCGCTCGGCATCTTGCTGATGAGGTAGATGTCCTTGGGCAGGAAGCTCGCGTTCAGCGCGTGCTCGATGGCCGGCACGATCACGTCGATGTTCACCGCGATCCCCAGGCCCAGCAGCAGGCCGGCCAGCGTGCCGATGACGCCCACCATCGCGCCCTGCACCACGAAGATGCCCATGATGCTGCCCGGGCTCGCGCCCAGGGTGCGCAGGATGGCGATGTCCGCGCGCTTGTCGGTCACGGTCATCACCAGCGTGGACACGAGGTTGAACGCCGCCACCGCCACGATGAGCGTGAGGATGATGAACATCATGCGTTTTTCCAGCTGCACGGCGGCGAACCAGGTGCGGTTCTGCTGCGTCCAGTCGCGGATCAGCAGGTCGCCGGTGAGCGAGTGCGCCAGCTCCTGCGCCACCTGGGGCGCGCGGTGCAGGTCCTTGAGCTTGAGGCGGATGCCGGTCGGCCCCTCCAGGCGGAAGATGCGTTCTGCGTCCTCGTGGTGCAGCAGCACCAGCGCCGAGTCGTATTCGTAATGCCCCGAGTTGAACGTGCCCGCCACCGTCATCTGCTTGAGGCGGGGCACCACGCCCGCGGGCGTGACCTGTCCGCCCGGCGCGATCAGCGTGACCGCGTCGCCCAGGCGCACGCCCAGGGCGCGGGCCAGTTCGCTGCCCAGCACCACGCGGAACTCGCCCGGCACCAGGGCCTTGAGGGCGTCGACGTTGGCGGCGGCCAGGTCGGTCACATCGCCTTCGCGCAGCGGGTCGATGCCGCGAACCAGCGTGCCCTTCATGTCCTCGCCACGCCCCAGCAGCGCCTGCGCGGAGACGAACGGCGCCGCGCCCACGACCTCGGGGTTGGCCCGCGCCTGGGCCAGCGTGCGCGGCATGTCGGGCAGCGCCGCGCCGTGGGGGGCGAAGATCTCGATGTGCGAGACCACGCTCAGCATGCGGTCGCGCACCTCTTTCTGAAAGCCGTTCATCACGCTGAGCACGATGATGAGCGCCGCCACGCCGAGCGCGATGCCCAGCATGGAGACGCCCGAGATGAACGAGATGAAGCCGTTGCGCCGCGTGGCGCGCCCGGCCCGGGTGTAGCGCCAGCCCAGGGCCAGCTCGTAGGGAATTTGCATGGGTGTGATGGAAGGCCCGCCGCCGCTCTGGAAATGTCGGCCACCGGGCGGCGCCGATTGTGGCATCCCGGACAATACGCCCATGTCGGACACCCCCCATTTGCTCATTCCGTTCGCGGCCAGCCCCTCGGACGGATGCCAGCAGGCCTTGCAGGACCTCGCCCTGCCCCACCTCGACCGGCTGCTCGCCCGCCTGCCGGCCCCCGCCACCGACCCCGGAGACGAGACCGATTTCATCCCCCCCCACGAGCGCGCCCTGGCCCGCCACCTGGGTTTGCCGGCCACCCGCCGCCAGGCGCCCTGGGCCGCCTGGCATCAGCGCCAGACCGGAGTCACTGGCGCCGATGGCGACGGCGGCACGGCCTGGGCCTTCGTCACCCCCTGCGAATGGCGCGTGACCACCGAGCACGTCACCGTCGGCGATCCGGCCGCGCTGCGCCTGGACGAAGCCGCATCGCGCGCGCTGCTGGCCATCGTGGCGCCCTGGTTCGCCGAGGACGGCATCGTGCTCGCCTATGAGCAGCCCACGCGCTGGCTGGCGCACGGCGCCGTGTTCGAAGGGGTCGCCACCGCCTCGCTGGACCGCGTGATCCAGCGCGACGTGCGCGCCTGGATGCCCGATGCGCTAAAGGCCCGCCTGCTGCACCGCCTGCAAAGCGAGATGCAGATGCTGCTCTACACCCATGCCTTCAACGACGCGCGTGCGGCGCAGGGCCTGGGGCCGGTCAACTCCTTCTGGGTGCACGGCACCGGATCGCTGCCGCCCGCCGCCCCGGGCGCGGCACCGGCGGCCCCGCCGCCCGAAATGCCCACCGCCCTGCGCGATGCCGCCCTGGCCGAGGACTGGCGCACCTGGCGCGCGGCTTGGCAGGCGTTGGACAGCGGCCCGGTCGCCCGGCTGGCCGACCACGTGGCCGCCGGCGGCGCGGCGCGGCTCACGCTGTGCGGCGAGCGCAGCGCGCTCACCTGGCAGACGGGGCCGCGCGGATTCGTGCAAAGGATTCAAAGCCTTTTCCGGCCCCAGCGCATGAAAGACTACGGCACATTGCTATGAAAATAGTAGCAAGAGACATTCCGCCGCGCGCCGCCTGGGCGCTCGAGCAGGCCGGCGTGCACCCCCTGCTGGCACGGCTGTACGCCGCCCGCGGCGTGTGCGGCAAGGACGAACTGGACGATGGCCTGGCCCGGCTGCTGCCCCCCGACACCCTGCGCGGCACGCGCGAGGCCGCCGTGCTGCTGGCCGACGCCATCGCGCAGGACCGCCGCCTCATCGTGGTGGCCGACTACGACTGCGACGGCGCCACCGCCTGCGCCGTGGCCGTGCGCGGCCTGCGCCTGCTGGGCGCGCGGCAGGTGGACTACCTGGTGCCCGACCGCGTGGCGGACGGCTACGGCCTGACCCCCAGCATCGCGCGCCGCGTGCACGAGCGCGGCGCCGACATGCTCATCACCGTGGACAACGGCATCGCCAGCGTGGACGGCGTGGCCGAGGCCAAGGCGCTGGGCCTGCAGGTGCTCGTCACCGACCACCACCTGCCCGGCCCCGCGCTGCCGCTGGCCGATGCCATGGTCAACCCCAACCAGCCCGGCTGCACCTTCGAGAGCAAATCCATCGCCGGCGTGGGCGTCATGTTCTACGTGCTGATGGCGCTGCGCGCCGAGCTGCGCGAACGCGGCGTGTTCGACAAGGCCAGCCAACCCAAGCTGGAGCCGCTGCTGCCGCTCGTCGCGCTGGGCACCGTGGCCGACGTGGTGCGCCTCGACAGCAACAACCGCCGCCTGGTGGCGCAGGGCCTGCGCCGCATCCGCGCGGGCGCCATGCCGGCGGGCATCGCCGCGCTGTTCGACGCCGCGGGCCGCAAGGCGCCCGTGGCGACCACCTTCGACTTCGGCTTCGCCCTGGGGCCGCGCATCAACGCCGCGGGGCGCCTGGCGGACATGACGCTGGGCATCGAATGCCTGCTGACGGACGACCCCGGCCGCGCCGCCGAACTCGCCCGCACGCTCGATGCCATCAACCGCGAGCGCCGCGAGATCGAGGGCGGCATGCGCGAGCAAGCGCTGCTCATGGCCGAGAGCCTGTTCGAGGAAGGCACCGAGCCCCCACCGGCCATCAGCGTGTTCGACCCCGACTTCCACGAAGGCGTGGTGGGCATCGTCGCCTCGCGCATCAAGGACAAGCTGCACCGCCCGACCTTCGTCTTCGCCGCCAGCGCCGCGCCGGGCAAGGGGCACGAACTCAAGGGCTCGGGGCGGTCCATTCCGGGCTTTCACCTGCGCGATGCGCTCGACCTCGTGGCCAAGCGCCACCCGGGCACGCTGCTCAAGTTCGGCGGCCATGCCATGGCGGCCGGCTGCACGGTGGCCGAGGAACACTTCGCCACCTTCGAGCGCGCCTTCGCCCTGGTGGCGCAGGAGTGGCTGGACGCCGCAACGCTCACCCGCCGGCTCGACACCGACGGCCCCCTGGCCCCCGAATACTGCCGCGCGGACATGGTGGACACCCTGCACCGCGAGGTCTGGGGCCAGGGCTTTGCGCCGCCCACCTTCAGCGAAGAGGTCGAGGTGCTGTCGCAGCGCCTGGTGGGCGAGAACAAGCACCACCTGTCGCTCAAGCTGCTGCACCAGGGCCAGCCGGTGGATGGCATCTGGTTCGGCCACACCGAGCCGCTGCCCTCGCGCGTGCTGCTGGCGTTCCGGCTGGACGTGAACGAGTGGAAGGGCGAGCGGCGGGTGCAGTTTCTGGTGGAAGGCGCGCAGCTTTGAAGGGGCCGCGCCGGGCCATCGTGCGGCCCGGCGGGCACGGGCGCTGCCGGGGCCCATTCACGGTGAAACAGGCCTCACGCCGGCGGATCGATTGCCCGATTAGCTATTAATTTTGTAGCAAACAGCCCCTGCCGCGTTGAGCGCCCGGGTGCCGGGCGCCGGGGCCTGCGCCTGGCTTGGCCCGCACCCGGCGTCCCGGTTTTTCAGAACGTTTCCCAATCATCCTCGGAGCCGGACGCCGACCGCGCCGCGGCCGGGCGCGGCGCTGCGGCGGCGCTGGCGGCGCGAGGCGCGGCTGCGGGTGCTGCAGCGGGTGCCTTGGCCGAAGGCGCCCGGGGCGCGGCCGCCGCAGCGGGTTTGGCAGGTTTCACGGGCGCCGCCGCGCTGGTCCGGGTGGCTGGCGCGGCGAGCGCTGCCGGCGCAGCGGCTGCCGGGACGCGTGCCGGCGCTGCGGCCGAACGGTTCGGCGCCACAGCGGGCACCGGGCGCGGCGCGGCAGGCCGCGCGGGGGCCGGGATCGGCGCCCTCGCCACGGCCACCGCCCCCACGTTGAACACAGACACGACCTGCGACAGCCGCTGCGCCTGGTCGCGCATCGCCGTGGCGGCAGCGCTCGACTGCTCCACCAGCGCGGCGTTCTGCTGGGTCATCTGGTCCAGGTTGCTCACGGCCTGGTTCACCTGGGCAATGCCATCGCGCTGCTCGGTGGACGACGCGGTGATCTCGCCGATCAGGTCGGACACGCGCTGCACGCTGCCGACGATCTCCTCCATGGTCTGGCCGGCCTGCGCCACCTGTTGCGAACCCGACTCCACGTTGCGCACGGAGGTGTCGATCAGCAGCTTGATCTCCTTGGCCGCCTCGGCCGAGCGCTGCGCCAGGCTGCGCACCTCCGACGCCACCACCGCGAAGCCCCGGCCCTGCTCGCCCGCGCGGGCCGCTTCCACGGCCGCGTTCAAGGCCAGGATGTTGGTCTGGAAGGCGATGCCGTCGATCACGCCGATGATGTCGCTGATCTTGCGCGAGCTGTCGGTGATCTGCTGCATGCTGGTCACCACCTGGCCCACCACTTCGCCGCCCCGCCCGGCCACCTGCGCCGCCGTGGACGCGAGCTGGTTGGCCTGGCGCGCCGTGTCGGCGGACTGGGTGACGGTGGCGGTCAGCTCTTCCATGCTGGCCGCCGTCTCCTCGAGGTTGGCGGCGGTCTGTTCGGTGCGGGCGGACAGGTCCTGGTTGCCGGTGGCGATCTCGGTGGAGGCGGAGGACACCGACTCCACGCCCGAGCGCACCTCGGCCACCACGCCGCGCAGGCGCGCCGCCATGGCGGACAGCGAGCGAAGCAGGTGGCCCAGCTCATCCTTGCGCGCGTCCTGCACGTCGACGGTCAGATCGCCCTCGGCGATGGCGTCGGCCAGGCCCACGGCGCGGTCCAGCGGCTGGGTGATCGAATGCACCGTGAGGTACGCCAGGAACACGCCCAGCAACATCACCAGGGCAGCAATCGCCGCGCCGATCCAGTGCGCCTTTTCCCGCTGGCGCCGGCCCTCGGCCTTGGCCGCTTCGCGCTGGCCCTCCTGCTGCTCGACGAAGGTCTCCTGGGTCTGGATGTACTTGGCGACGGCAGGCAGCAAAGTGTCGTCCACGAGCTTGCGGGTGGCGTCGATGTCCCCACGGCCTTCCTGGGCCTGGGCGGTGATCTTGAGCACGGCGGTGCGCTCGGCGGAGACGCGTTCGAGCTGGGCCTTTTCCTCGGGCGCCACGGCCTGCGCGATGATCTTCTTCTGGATCTCGGTGATGGCGGCGATGTCGTTCTTGACCAGCGCCTTCATGCGCGTGCTCAGCACCTCGTCGGTGGTGACCGCGCTGACCACCACGCGCTCCACGGCCAACTGTGTCATGCCCTTCCAGCGCAAGGCCAGCGAGATGCGGTCTTCATTGGCCTGGACCATGGCGGTGGTGTCGGCATCCACGCGGGCCGTGTAGGCCACGAGAGCATAGACCAGCAGCAGCATGCTGCCCATGAGGCCGAGGATGATGAGCCACAGCTTGCGGCCAACGGAAAGGTTTTGGAAGTTAATCGGGAAATGGGCGAAGGTGAAGAAGCGCAAAAAAGCGCACGGCAGACGATGCAACGCGTGAAACGTTACCGCCGTGCACTTTTGCTTACATTTTCAGTGGTTGCGCCGATGGGCGTCAGCCGGGTTTTCCATACCTGGTGCGAGATTGCGACACACGGGAGGGCCAGCGCCCTAGAATCGATCCGTGTCCATCCTTCTCAACGCCGACCTGCACTGCCACTCCGTGGTTTCCGACGGCACGCTCACGCCCGAGGAACTGGCCGCCCGGGCGCATGCCAACGGCGTGCAGCTGTGGGCCCTGACGGACCACGACGAGATCGGTGGCCAGCACCGCGCCATGGCCGCCGCCGCATCGCACGGCCTGCCCTACCTCACCGGCGTGGAGATCTCGGTCACCTTCGCCGACACCACGGTGCACATCGTCGGCCTGGGATTCGATCCGGACGACCGGCAGCTCAGCCAGGGCCTGGCCGCCACCCGTGGGGGGCGCGGCGAGCGCGCGATGGAAATGTCCCGCCAGCTGGCCCAGGTGGGCATCCGCGGTGCCTACGAGGGCGCCCTGCGCTATGTGGGCAATCCGGAACTCATCTCCCGCACCCATTTCGCGCGCTTTCTGGTGGAAACGGGCGTGTGCCGCGACACCTCCGAGGTGTTCCGCAAATACCTCACCGAAGGCAAGCCCGGCTACGTTCCCCACCGCTGGGCCACGCTCGGCAATGCGGTGCGCTGGATCCACGAGGCCGGCGGCATCGCCGTCATCGCGCATCCGGCCCGCTACAAGTTCAGCGCGAACGCCGAGTACGCGCTCTTCACCGAATTCATCCAGCATGGCGGCCGGGGGGTGGAAGTGGTGACCGGCAGCCATTCCGTGGCCGAGTACGGCGTGTATGCCGCCATGGCCACCGAATTGAACCTCGCCGCGTCGCGCGGCAGCGACTTCCACAGTCCGGACGAATCGCACACCGACCTGGGCGCCCTGCCCTCGCTGCCCGGCGCATTGCCCCCCGTGTGGGACCTGCTGGCAGACCGCATCCACACCGCCGCCTGAGGACCTTCCCCTTGGCCCAGTATTTCGAAGTCCACCCCGACAACCCACAGCCCCGGCTGCTCAAGCAGGGCGCCGCGCTGCTCAAGCAAGGCGCGGTGCTGGCCGTGCCCACCGACTCCAGCTACGCCCTCGTGTGCCAGCTGGACGACAAGGCGGCCGTGGACCGCCTGCGCCGCATCCGGCAGGTGGACGAAAAGCACCACCTCACCCTGCTGTGCCGCGACCTGTCGGAGCTGGCCAACTACGCCCGCGTGGACAACCGGCAGTACCGCCTGCTCAAGCTGGCGACGCCCGGGCCCTACACCTTCATCCTGGACGCCACCAAGGAAGTGCCCCGCCGCGTGAGCCATCCGCAGCGCAAGACCATCGGCCTGCGCGTGCCGGACCGCAAGGGCCTGCAACTGCTGCTGGAACTGCACGGCGCGCCGCTCCTGGCCACCACCTTCATCGCGCCGGGCGAAACCCTGCCGTTGAACGACCCGCGCGAGATCCGCGAGCGCTACGAGCACCAGATCGACGCCGTCGTCGATGCGGGCGCCTGCCCGCTGGAGCCCACCACCGTGGTGGACCTGACCGACATGTACGACGGCGGCGAACCGCGGGTGGTGCGCGAGGGCCGCGGCAGCCTGCAGGCGCTGGGCCTCTGATGGATGCGGCGCTGACGCGGCACTGAGACGCGAGTCAACGCGCCGCTGCTTCCCTCAGGCCGGCAGGCGCAGAGTGGACGGGCCGTGATGGCCGGGCGAGCCCAGGGCGGGCGTGTCGTCATCGTCCAGCTTGAACGCGCCCACGGCGCGCTGCAGGTCGTTCGCGCGTTCCGACAGCACCGACGCGGCCCGCGCCGCCGCCTCCACCATCGCCGCGTTCTGCTGCGTGGCGCCATCCATGTGCGCGACCGCCTTGTTCACATGGGCGATGCCGTCGCTCTGCTCGTGCAGGGCGTGTGAAATCTCACCCAGCAGGGCAGTGACCTGCCCCACGTCGTGCACGATCTCCTGCATTGTCTTGCCCGCCTGGCCGACCAGGCCAGTGCCGTTCTGCACCTGCTGCACGGACTCCTGGATCAGTGTGCGGATCTCGCGCGCCGCCACGGCGCTGCGCTGGGCCAGGCTGCGCACCTCGGAGGCCACCACCGCGAAGCCCCGGCCCTGCTCGCCCGCGCGGGCGGCCTCCACGGCGGCGTTGAGCGCCAGGATGTTGGTCTGGAACGCGATGCCCTCGATCACCTGGATGATGTCCACGATCTTGTGCGAGCTGCCACTGATGGCCTGCATGGTCTGCACCACCTCGCCCACCACCGCCCCGCCGCGCTCGGCCGTGGCGGACGCGGCCACGGCCAGGCCGCTGGCAGAGCGCGCCCGGTCGGCGTTCTGGCGCACGGTGGAGGTGAGCTGCGCCATGCTCGCGGCCGTCTCGGTCAGGGAGGACACCTGCTCCTGCGTGCGGCGCGACAGATCGGAATTGCCCGAATCGATGTCGCCCGCGCACAGCGTGATCGCATCGGTGGACTGCTTGATGCGCGAGACCAGCTCGGTCAAGGTGTCCTCCATCGTGCCCAGCGCCCCGAGCAGCCGCCCGAAATCGCCCTGCAGATCGGAGCTGAACTCCTTGCTCAGGTCGCCCGCCGCCACGGTTTCGGCGATGACGATGGCCTGGGCCAGGGGGCTCACGATGCCCTGGCGCAGCAGCAGGAACGCGGCAATGGCCACCGCGAACACCAGCCCGCCCAGCACCAGCAGCCACACCCGCACGTCGTCCAGCTGCCCTTGCGCCGCCTGAACGGCCTGCACCAGCGGCATTCGCTGCGCGTCGGCCAGGCCGCCCGCCAGTTGCAACGCCGCGCGGTGCGACGCCTGCGCCCGCCCGATGTCGGTGAGCCCCACGACCACCAGCAGCGCCATCAGCGCCGCGAGCGCCCCGAACGCCAGCACCAGCCGCGTACCAATCTTCAGCCTGTCCAAGCCCATGATCGACTGTCTCCTATGCCTGTTGTATGTCGTTATCGCAGGCAGCCACCGGCGCCCGGCAGTGTGCACAGGCTACGTTTTGCAACATGCCGTGCCATGCTATCAACGATCGCGCCGGACGCCCTCCGTAGTTGCGCTTATGCCGCGGGAAAGGCCCCTCGCCGGTGTCTGAGACAATCGCCCGGTGGACTTCTCCAACCTCATCCAAACCGTTCTCATCTACGCACTGCCGGTGCTCTTCGCCATCACGGTGCACGAAGCCGCCCACGGCTACGCCGCGCGCCACTTCGGCGACCAGACCGCGTTCATGATGGGCCGCATCACGCTCAACCCGCTCAAGCACATCGACCCGGTCGGCACCATCCTCATGCCGCTGCTGCTGTACTTCGCCACGTCGGGGGCATTTCTGTTCGGCTATGCCAAGCCGGTGCCGGTGAATTTCGGCAACCTGCGCAATCCCAAGCGCGACATGATCTGGGTCGCGCTGGCGGGGCCGGCCTCCAATTTCTTCCAGGCCATCCTGTGGGCGGTGTTCCTCATCGCGCTGGTCGGCTTCGGCGTGCAGGAGCGCTTTTTCCTGGAGATGGCGCGCGCCGGCATGCTGGTCAACCTCGTCATGTGGGCCTTCAACCTGTTCCCGCTGCCGCCGCTGGACGGCGGGCGCATCCTGGTCGGACTGCTGCCCTGGAAGCAGGCGCAAATGGTGTCGCGCATCGAGCCCTACGGCTTCTTCATCGTGCTGGCCCTGGTCGTGGCCGGCGTGGTGGGTGCGGTCTGGCTGCGCCCGCTCATGTCGCTGGGCTACTCGGCCATCAACCTGCTGCTGACGCCCCTGATGGCGATGCTGCGCTGATCGGCACCCGCATCTGAACGTTGCGGTGCCGACGGGCCCGCGGCTGCGGTTCTCTTGTCCTTTGTTTTTCTGCGGATCCTGCTTTCATGACCACCACGCGCTTTCTCACCGGCATCACCACCACGGGCACGCCGCACCTGGGCAACTTCGTCGGGTCCATCCGCCCCTCCGTCGCGGCCAGCCTGCAGCCCGGCGTGCAGAGCTTTTACTTTCTGGCCGACTACCACGCGCTCATCAAGTGCGAAGACCCGGTGCGCATCCAGCGGTCCACGCTGGAGATCGCGGCCAGCTGGCTCGCCGCTGGGCTGAACCCTGAGCACGTCACCTTCTACCGCCAGTCCGACATTCCGGAAATCCCCGAACTCAACTGGCTGCTGAGCTGCGTGACCGGCAAGGGCGTGCTCAACCGTGCCCATGCCTACAAGGCGTCGCAGGACAAGAACACCGCGGCCGGCCGCGAGGCCGATGACGGCGTGACCGCCGGCCTGTTCATGTACCCCGTGCTCATGGGCGCCGACATTCTGCTGTTCAAGGCCCACAAGGTGCCCGTGGGCCGCGACCAGGTGCAGCACATCGAGATGGCGCGCGACATGGCGGCCAGCTTCAACCACCTGTACGGCGAGCGCTTCGTGCTGCCGGAGGCCGCCATCGACGAGCATGTGGCCACCCTGCCCGGCCTCGATGGCCGCAAGATGAGCAAGAGCTACGACAACACCATCCCGCTGTTCTCCTCGCGCGAACAGCTGCGCAAGCTCATCGGCGGCATCCTCACCGACTCGCGCGCGCCCGGCGAACCCAAGGACACCGAGGGCTCGGCCCTGTTCCAGATCTACCAAGCCTTTGCCACCGAAGCGGAAACCGCCGCGCTGCGCCGGCAATACGCCGAAGGCATCGCCTGGGGCGACGCCAAGCAGGTGCTGTTCGAACGCGTGGACCAGGTCATCGCCCCCATGCGCGCGCGCTACGAAGCGCTGATGGCCGACCCCTCGCAGATCGAAGACACCCTGCTGGCCGGCGCCGAACGCGCACGCGCCATCGCCACGCCGTTCATGCGCGACCTGCGCGGGGCCGTGGGACTGCGCAGCCTGCGCACCGCCGCGGTGGCGGCGCCGGCACAGGCCAAGCCCGCCAAGGCGGCGCTGCCGTCGTTCAAGCAGTACCGCGAGGCGGACGGCAAGTTCTACTTCAAGCTGGTCGCGGCGGATGGCCGGGTGCTGTTGCAAAGCACCGGCTTCGATGCGCCGCGCGATGCGGGGCAGGCCATTGCACGGCTGCAGAAGGAAGCGGGAGCACTGCAGGCGCTGACAGACTGCCTGGTGCCGCAGCAGGGGGTCGAGAACCGCGAAGTGGACGAGGCCCTGCAGGCATTGATCGCCGCAGCGGCAGAGTAACGGGCCGCCAGGCCGGATAAGCAGCCCAAGCGTTTTCCATGAGCACCCAGCCACTCGCCGAAACCAGCAAGTTTCTCAGCTACGTTCTGCGCCATGAACCCCAATCCATCGGGCTGACCCTGGATCGCGAGGGCTGGGCCCCCATCGACACATTGATCGCGGCGGCGGCCCAGCACGGTCGTGCGCTGGACCATGCATTGATCGAGCAGGTCGTCGTGACCAGCGACAAAAAGCGGTTTTCGATTTCGGAAGATGGCTCCAGCATCCGCGCGGTGCAAGGGCACTCCACCCCCACCGTGTCGATCCGCATGGAGGAAAAGACGCCGCCCGCTGTTCTGTACCACGGCACTGCGACCCGGTTTCTGGAGTCGATCCGCCAGCAAGGATTGCTGCCGGGTTCGCGGCACCATGTGCATCTTTCAGAGGATGCGCAGACCGCGACCAGCGTGGGGCAGCGATACGGGCAACCCGTGGTGCTGTCCATCGCAGCGGCCGCCATGCACGGCCAAGGGCACCGGTTCTACCAAGCAGAGAATGGCGTCTGGCTCACGGCGAATGTGCCGGCCGACTTCATTGACTTCTCGCCGGCAAACCGCGGTCAACGCTGATCAGCGGCGGGCATCGGCAACGCATACCCACACGCCCTCCTCCTGGCGCACGAGCCCACGCGCGACCAGCGAATCCAGGTACCGCTGGTGGCCCTGCTCGGCCCTGCGCTGGAACAGGGGCAGCGCCCGCACCAGGCAATTGGGGAGCAACATCGCCAGCCGCACTGTCCAGGACTCGGCAGGCCGCACGAAGCGCTCCAGGCAAGGCTGGTCCAGGCAGCGCATCACCTGCAGCGCCACCTCGTCGGGCATCTGGGGCGGGTCCATGAACTGCAGCTTGTTGCCCCCGTGGATCGCTTCGCGCATCAGCATCGGGGTCTCGGTGGCCGAAGGGTTCACGATGGAAAACCGCACCCCGAGCCGCGCGCCGTCCAGCCCCAGGCACAGCATGGCGCAACGCAGCCCGAACTTGCTTGCGGAATACACGGTGGACTCCGGCAACGGAAACATGCCGCCGAGCGACACGATGCTCACCACCCGGCCGTCACCCGTGCACTGCAGCAACGGCAGCAGGCTGTGGGTGAGCAGCAGCGGCGCCATCAGATTCAACTCCAGCTCGTTGCGGATGGAATCCTGGCCGCGCTGCTCGAACGGGGTCGTGCCCACCATGCCCGCGTTGTTCACCAGCAGGTCCAGCCGGCCCCACCGAGCCTGCACCTGTTGCACCAGAAGCTGCCAGGCCGTCGGGTCGGTCAGATCGGCAACGTGCGCCATGGCCATCGGACCCAGCGCCTGAACGGCCCGGTCCAGCGCCTGCGGGTCGATATCGACCAGCAGGCAGCGCATTCCCCGCTGGATCAGCCGCGCGGCGATCGCCCGCCCCAATCCACCGGCGCCGCCGGCCACCAAGGCGACCCCGCCGGCGAAAGGCTTGCGCTCAGCCATGCGCTACCTCGCCCGGCTGCGGCGCGGCGGCGAGCCCGTTGCGGCCGCTGTGGCGCACGGGGCTGGTCTTGACCCTGAGAGCGTCGTACATGGTCTCGCTGAGTTCTCCCCAGCCCATGCGCCTGCGCAACTTGCGCAGATAGGCCTTGAAGGCATGCGCGTCGATATAGACGGCATGCCGGGGCGACTGAACGAATCGGATACCGCCCGACAAATCGGGCTCGTCCTTGCGGATGGCATCGTCGAACCGTTGTGCGCTCTCCGGTGCCGTCTGCTGCGCCTTCAGATAGCAGGCGATCATGTGCGCCTGCGTGTCGAACAGCTTGTAGGCACTGGAGTTGGTTTCCAGATAGCCGATGCCGAAAAGGTTGCGGTGGCTGCGGTTGAACATCGACAGGTACATCTGCGGCCGCCCTGCCGTCCAGGTGAAGAACTCGGTGGCGTAGGAACAGCTCCACCGGTAGCCAGTCGCGCAGAGCACCAGGTCGATCTCTTCCCGGGAGCCGTCCTTGAACACCACGTGCCCGCCATCCAGCCGTGCGATGTCGGGCTTGATGGCGATGTTTCCGTGCTGCAGGTGGTGCAGCAACTGCGAATTGAGAAGCGGGTGGCTCTCGGAAAGTCGGTGGTCGGGCTTCGGCAGCCCCAGTCGCGTGAGATCGCCCTGAACGAGCCGCAGCAGGCCACTGAAGAGCGGGCGGGCCAGCCACATCGGCAGGTGCGGCCCAGTCTCCGCGATCTGGTCGACGGGCACGCCCATCAGATGCTTGGGGATGAAGTGATAACCGCGGCGCACGCTGATGAAGGCACGCTGGGCATGCGCGGCCGCTTCGCAGGCGATATCGGCGCCCGAATTGCCCGCCCCCACGACCAGCACACGCCGCCCCCGGAACTCGTCCCCGTGCTTGAAGGTCGCCGCATGGCGCACCTCGCCCTGGAAGGCGCCCTCGAAGCTTGGCATGCTGGGGTCCCAGTTCACCCCGGTGGCACAGACCACGGCGCCGTAGAGTCGGTGCGTGCCGTCCGCCAACTCCACCACCCAGCGCGAAGCGCTGTCTTTCCGTATGCGTTGCACGCCGGTGTTGAACTGGATTTTTTCTCGCAGACCGAACGCATCGGCAAAGCTGCGCAGGTAGGCCAGGATCTGCCGGTGCGACGGATAGTCGGGGTAGTCGCGCGGCATGGGATAGCCGATGAAACCCGACAGATCGCGCGATGAAATGAAATGGGTCGACGCATACACGGGCGAGCCGGGGTTCGTCGTATCCCACAGGCCGCCCAGGTCGCTGTGGCGTTCGAACTGGTCATAGTCCAGCCCCTGCATCTTCAGAGCCCGCGCAGCGCTCAGCCCGCCAGGGCCCGCACCGATGACACACACAGCGGCCGAACGGTCGGCCGGCTTCGATTGCGAGAGATTCGTCATGCGCTCAATTCCTTCTTTGGATACCTGGATGGCAGGAGCCACTTTAGGAAGAAGGGGTCAGGGCACGTGGGGCGGATCCGGCCAGGAGGGGGGTCGTATCGGCCATGCCTTCTCGGGGGAATCCCTTGTCAGGGCGCAAGTTGGCTGGAGACTGTCGTGAATGCACGGGATGTGGACTTGTTCGCAGGCGATCGAGTGGTGATGTGTTTCCCCAGACGGTCTCCACCTGTGGCGTTGCCGTTGTAGATGGCGTACAGAGAGGTGCCATCGACCTGCACAATGACGGCGTGTACGTCGTTCTGCCACCAGGAGGTCTGGGTTGCAGTGGAATTCGGGTCGCTGTTGTGGGCTCAGCGTAGATGGACAGGGTAGCAAGCCCGACAGCGCCAAGCCATTGGCCTCCGCAATGCGCCACCACAGCTTGGCATCGCCCAGCACGTTGCGCGCGATGTCTTTGAGCGTCTCCCCGCCCACCACCGTGTAGGCGATCGCGTCCAGGTTCGCCCCTTTGAGTTTGAGCGGCGCCGCGTTCAGCCGGAACTCGGCCGTATCCACATACTTCGGGATGTCTCCTGGGTTCGGCGGGTTCTCGCTGTCCGGCGCGTCGCCGTAGCGGGCCAGGACCTCGCCATTGGCCACCAGCTGGCGCTGCACGTGGCCCGGGTTGACCGAGTCGCCCACCCAGCCGCCCAGGTAGCCGCCGGGCTGGTTCTGCACGCGGCCCGTGTGGCCCGCGCCCTGGTTCACGTACACCGCATTGCCCTGCACGTCGTTCACGAAGGCGCGGTTGAACCGCTCGTCTGCCAC
The DNA here is from genome assembly GCF_030158955.1 of Acidovorax sp. SUPP1855. Classification (NCBI taxonomy): domain Bacteria; kingdom Pseudomonadati; phylum Pseudomonadota; class Betaproteobacteria; order Burkholderiales; family Comamonadaceae; genus Acidovorax; species Acidovorax sp. SUPP1855. The sequence continues at coordinate 298,989 of NZ_BQXI01000003.1, forward strand.
ACCGGTGGTCTGCTCGATGTTGCTCACGAAGCCGTTGGCATCCCGCCAGGTCCGCGTGGTCGCGCTCGTGCTACCACGCGTGGCGGTCGAGCCGGTCTGCTGGTAGCTGCCGTTCAGATACTGGTAGTCGTACTTCGTGGTGGTGGCGTTGCCCTGGTTGCCATCGCTCACCTGCCGGTTGCCCAGGAGGTTGCCCGCCGCGTCGTACCCTAAGCCCGTCACGCCATCGGCATCGTGGTAGGCCACATCCGTGCGCTGCGTCACCGCCTTGGTGTCGTCGCGCCGCAGCACCATGCGCGTGTCCTGCAGCTTGCCCGTCGCGTCATAGCGGTTGTAGCGGTGCTCTTCGTTCCACAGGTTGTTGGCCTTGACCAGCGACTTGGCATACACCTGCCGCCCCGCGCCGTCGTACAGGATCTGGTCCGTGCGCTCGGCCACGCCATAACCGGTGTAGCTGGCCATCCGGTTCAGGTCGTCGTAGACGTAGTTGTAGGTTTTTTCCAGCTTGCCGTTGGGTGAGCCTTCTATCGGCCCGCCGCTGTAGGTCTGGTCCTGGGTCCGGTTGCCGGCGTAGTCGTAGCGGTACTGGTGCGTGTCCACCGCACCCGTGACCGAGGACACTTCCTGGCTTCGGATCTGCCGGTTCATGGCATCGTAGCCATACCCCGTGGTGCTGGTGTGGATCACCTGCTGGTCTTGCACCACCCCATTCGCCGGCTGCGACTTCGCATCCGGGCGGATGGTGTTGATCACGTGCGTCGTCACCTGCGAGCGGTTGCCCGCCAGATCGTATGTGATGCGCACGTCCGCGCGGCTGTCGAACACCGCCCGCAGCCGGTTCTGCGCGTCGTACACCAGGTGGTTGTCCTGGTACACCACGTTGTCCAGCACCCCGGAGGACAGCAGCGTCTTTTGCGCCATCTTCTCCGACACCCGGTTGCCCGCCAGGTCGTAGCCGTAGTTGGTGCTCTGGCCCAGGTAGTTGTCCCGGATCTCGATGCGCTGGCCTGCACCGTCGTAACGGTAGTCCAGGCTCTTGCCGGCCCCATTACCCTCGTGCGTGAGGTCGCCCGCGCGGTTGTAGGTGTACTGGAAGTCCACCGTGCCGCCACCGGTCTTGCCGTCCGTGCGCCCGATCAGGCGCCCGAAGGTGTTGTAGGTCCAGGACTGGCTCATACCGGCCGCATCCGTCTGGCCCACCTTGTGGCCCAGCGCGTCGTAGCGGTAGCGCATCTGGTAGGCCAGCGGTGCCACCGGGGTGTTGTCGACCCCGGGTTTCTTGAGGGGGTCTGTGACCTTGACCGTCTCCTGCCCGCTCAGCACCACGTTGCCCGCCCGGTCGTAGCGGTAGCGCGTGGCTTCGTTATTGCCGTTGACCACCCGCACCTTGCGCCCCGCTTCGTCGTACTGGTTGGTCTCCAGCACCGTTTGCGTGATCGCGCCGCTGATGTCCACGCCGTTGGAGGCGTGCAGTGCGCCGTCCGCAGGTGTGGCGGTGTTGACCGCCCCGCCCGTGCCATTGACCTCGTAGCGCGAGATGCCCTGCGCCAGCGAGGTCTGCTCCAGACGCGAGAGCTTGTCGTAGCTGTACTTCGTCACCACCGTGCGGCTGTCCGTCACCCGCTCGGCCGAGGACACCTTGTCCCCGAAAGCGTTGTACGCGCTGTCGATCCGCCCGCCATCGGCATGCCGCTCCTGCACCACGTTGCCTGCCAGATCGCGCACCTGCGCGTTCAGGTTGCCGTTGGCATCGCGCAGGCCCACCTGCCGGCCCAGCGCGTCGTAGTAGATCTTCGTGCTCGCCCACGATTGCGCGAAGTTCACGTCCTCGTGCAGCCGGCGCTGCTCCACCACCTGGTTGTTGGCGTCATAGCGCAGCGTGGCCGTGCGCACGAGCTTGCCCGCGCCCAGCCCTTGCGTCTCGTCGATCGCCACCACGTTGCCCCACCGGTCGTATTCCCGTGCGGTCACCGGCCGGGCGCTCAAGCCGCCCTGCACCTGGGTCTGCGCACGCAGTTGCGGCACGTACGCAGGCGTGGTGTCCGCCATGGTCACCTGGCCATTGGCTCCGGTGGAGGGCACGGTGATCGCCACGTCCGTGCGGGCGATGTAGGCTTTCTGATTGCCGTTCGCGGGGTGCTCGATCTCGATGCGGATCTGGTAGGTGGTGCCCCCGTTCAACCCATCGAGCACGAAGCCCTGCAGCGCCGCGCCACCGGCGAACTGCGAGCGCCCATCGCCCTGGCGGAACAGGTAGGGTGCCGGTGTGCCGCCGGGGATGCCGGGCGAGGCCGTGATCTTGACCCGCACGCCCGCCTCCTGCTGCGGCCATTGCAGCACCGCGTGATCGGTCCCGTCGATGACCGCGCGGCCCATGCCCACGCCGCCCACGGTCTGCGTGGCCGCCGTCACGGCCCGCAGCATGAAGGTGGAGGTGATCTCGTATTCGCTGGGGGTGGTCAGGTAGTCCCCCAGGCTGCGTCCGCCCACCGCATTGCCGTTGTACACGGCGTACAGCGCCGTGGTCCCATCCACCGGCACGCTGGAGATGTAGCCGTCGTTCTGGTACGCGTTCTGGTACCAGGTGCCCGGGTTGAAGTGGAAGTTTGGATCGCTCTTGGGCTCCGCGTAGATGGGCAGGTAGCTGCCCACGTCCGCCGGGTTGGCCGTGAGCCGGAACACGGTGTCGCCGCCGTAGATGTACTGGTACAGCCGCTGGTTGGACCCCGTGGGAGAGGTCTGCACGTACCCCAGGATGCCTTCCTTGACCATCGCAGGCGGCGCTCCCGCCGCCGCGTCCCGCGCGATGATGCCGTCGAACTCGGCAATGACGTTGGCATCGGCCGTGGAGATGTGGTGGGCGTTGCCTTGGTACAGAAAGTAATAGCGGTACAGCGGCTTGCGATCCGCCGCCGGGCTGTCCCAGAGATAGCCCACGATGCCCAGATTGGTGACGTTGTTGTTGGCCATCACGATGGGGGGCGTGGTATCGCGCACCGACATCGCCTGCGGGATGGTCACGACGCCCTTGGCCCGCTGGGCGGTGCCACCGAACGCATTGGTCACCACGATCTCGTATTCGTACACGCCCGCGCTCATGTCCAGCGACACGCCCTGCATGCCCACGCCGAAGCCGCTGGTGCGCCCGTCGCCATAGGCGACTACGCCGGTGCCGACCGTGCGCGAAGCCGTCCACACGCTGCTGCCCTGAGGGCGCCAACGGTAGACCACGCCCTGGTTCTGCGCCGGCTGCGGCCACTGCAGCACTGAATAGGTCCTGCCGTCGATGTTGGCCCGGATCACGCCCACGCCCTGCAGCGGCGGCGCGCTGTCGGCGTCGGACACGCCATTGCCCGTGATGGCGAAGGTGCCCGTGCCGACCTCGCGCACCGCATCGCCCTTGGCGTTGGTGACGCGGTACTCGTAGCCGCCGGCGGCCAGCCCGAGGCCGCCCAGGTCGATGCGGTGCGCCGAGCCGAACGTGCGCAGGTTGGAGGCGTTCAGGGTGCTCTGCACCCACTGCGTGGTGCCGGTCCTGCGCGTTTCGATGCGCAGCGTGCTCACCACGTCCTGCGGCAGGCTCACCTCGATGCTCTGGCTGGGTATCTGGCCGTAGAGCATGGTCACCTGCCCCACGGGGGTGCTCTTGGTGCCGCCGAAGACCGGATCCGTCTGCGACTGCGTCTGCTCCTTGCGGCCCAGCATGAGCGCGCTGCGCTCGCTCAGCGAGGTGGTGTACAGCCCGTCGGTCCACTCGCTGTCCACGCCGCTCGTGCGGTTGTGCTGCAGGGCGTAAAGCTTGGTCATTCCCTGCTGCGCCATCGCTCCCGCATCGTTGCCGGGAGCGGCGACGTAGCCATCGATGCCCCGGCTCTCCCAGCCGCTGCCCAGCAGCCGGTTGCGCTCGGCGACGTTGGAGGTATAGACCGAGATGTCGGTGCCAGCCTTGCCCAGGCGGTACAGCTCCACCAGGCCCGGCCCGGGGTTTTGCGCAACGTACCCGGCAATGCCTTCGTCCAGCCAGCCCGTGCGCTGGTTCAGCAGCGCCTCCCGGTCCGCCGGATTGGCGCTGAACAGGTGGGTGTCGTTGTAGCGGTTGTAGTAGCGGTAGATGGGCTTGCGGCCCTCGCCCGCTTCGTTCCAGATGTAGCCCGGGCTCGCGCTTTCCGTCCAGTTGAGCTCGACCGCGCTCGCGGTGGGCTGCTGCACGTCGTACAGCGTGGCCCAGTTGCCGAAGATGTCGAGTTTTTCGACCTGGATCTTCTGGATGGATGCGATGCCCCGGGCGATGCCGGCCTCTTGCGACAGGGGCGATTCCCACTGGAACGCGTAGCCGGTCATCGCCTCTTCGGCGCTCACCACCATGCTGCGGGTGACGGATTTCTGCGCCTGCGGATCGGGGCTTTCCTGGTTGCCGTATTTGTAGCCCTCGGACAGGTATTGCAGCGTGATGCGCACGTCCCCGCTGCCCAGGTCCTGCAGCGAGCGCCACACGAGGTTCACCTGGTTCTTGCGGCTTTGCCCCACCACGCCGTTGGCGACCTCGCTCTGGGAGATGACCCCGTACAGCAGGTTCTGGCGCGTGGTGATGGCCATGGTCTGCTCGCTCGCGCGCTCGGGCGCGAGGGTCTGCACCAGGCGGCCCAGCACGTCGTAGCGCATTTCGGTGCGCCGGAACTGCTCGCCCACTTCGGCCTGCCCGCCCAGCGCCTCCATGGCCGTGCGGTAGCCGGCCAGATCGATGCTGCCGGAGGCCACCAGCTGCAGGGTCTGCTGGCCTTGCAGGTTGTAGGCGAGCACTTTGGCGACGCCGTCGCCGGCATTGCTGCGCCAGGCGCGGCCGGCGTTGTCGTATTCGTAGGTTTCATCGCCCTGCAGCGCCACCCCGGCGTCCAGGACGCGCTTGCGCGTGACTTCGCCGAACGCGTTGTAGGTGAGTTCGGTGTCGCCCAGGCTCAGCTGGGTGGGGTCGGTGTTGCGTTGCAGCGGGGCGTAGGTGTGGGTCTGCCGCCCCAGCGCGTCGTAGGCGTACGCGCGCCACAGGCTTTGCATCTGCCGCGTGCCCGCGTCGTCCAGGTAGGTGACGTTCTGCCACTCCTTGGCCAGCCGGCCCTGGGCGTCGTAGGCGTAGTAATGGCTCTTGTTGTCAGCATCGATGGTTTCGATGGTGTGGCCTTGCGCATCAAAGCGCGTGATGCTGGTGCGGTCTGCTCCCCCTGCGGCGCTGCGGCTGTAGCTGGCGCCATCGCCCGAGAGGGTGGCTCCGCTTGCGTACTGCGTGGTGGTCACTGCATTGCCATGCGCATCGCGCTGGAATTCGGTGAGCGGGTTGACGGGGGCCGCGCCCTGGCCGTTGGCGGCCACGCCGACGTTGATGGCCGGGGTGATGGTGGCGCGCACGCGGCCCAGCACGTCGTAGTACTGGTAGGTGGTGCCGCCCATGGCGTCGGTGGTGCGCGTGAGGTTGCCCAGCGCGTCGTAGGCGTATTGCGTGACGAGATCGCCCGTTTTTTCCTGGAGCACGTCGCCGATGCTGCCCGCCCCCGCGTTGGCGGCGGTGTAGGCCACGCCGCGGCGGGTCTCGGTGGTCTTGCGGTTGAGCAGGTCGTAGCCGTAGTCGGTCACGCGGTCGCCGCCAGCGGTGTTGGGAACGCTAGCAGCGGTGCTCTGGGGGCTGGCGAACTCCACGCGGCGCGTGAGGTTGCCGGCCGCATCGTACGCCTGGGTGGTGACGTAGCCCAGCGCATCGGTGGTGCTCACGCGGCGGCCCAGCAGGTCGTAGCCGTGCCGGGTGCTGACCCAGCGCGAGGCGTCCAGGTTGACGGCGACGGAGGTCAGGTCCCCGAAGGCGTCGTAGCCGTTTCGGGTGGTCTTGCGGCCCGCGGTCTGCACGCCGGTCTGGCTGTCGTAGTAGAAGACGTAGGGTTCCTGCACTTCCTGCACGCGGCCCGCGCGGTCGTAGCCGGTGAGGATGTCCCGGTCGGCGCTGCCGGGCTGCACGGCCTGGCGCACTTCGATCTCGCGCAGCAGCGGCACGCCGCCGGCAGGCAGCGCAAGGCCTTTGTCGTAGCGCACCAGGCGCTCGGTCTCGCCCCAGGCATTGCGGGTGTAGCCGGTGACGTAGCCCAGCGCATCGACGTCGTAGGCCACCTGGCCTGCGCGGTCGTAGGCTTTGTAGCTCCACGCGGTGCTGCCCGCGGCCCGCCCGGCCACGGCGTTGCCCAGGGTGTCGTAGCGGGTCTCGCTGCTGATCTCGGCGACCACGGTGTCGATGCGGCTGCCGGCGGCGTTCCTGCCGTTGTCCAGCAAGGCGCTGGCGCTTTCCGCCTGGTACACCGGCACGGGCGGGAAGATGGTCTTGATCTGGCGGCCCAGGGCGTCGTATTCGTAGCGCGTGGTGCGCGCCTCCGGCCGGCCAGCCGCTTCGGTGCGCTGGGTGAGGTGGCCCAGGGCGTCGTAGGCCATGCGCGTGACCACGCGCGCGGGTCCGTCGGCCAGGACGACTTCGGGCGAGGTTTCCTGCACGAGCAGCCCGGCCGCGTCGTAGGCATAGCTCCAGGTGCTGCCGGCCTTGTTGGTGAAGGACGTCTTGTGGCCCAGGCCGTCGTAGGTGGTGGTGCTTTCGGGCTGTTGCGGCGCATCGGAGCTGGCGATGAGGTTGCCGGCCGCGTCGTAGCGCATGTGTTCGATGCGGTCGGCGGCTGTGCGCACCGGCTGCGGCGTGAGCGCCAGGTCGATCTCCGCGCGCCCGAGGCTGTGGAAGTGCTCGCCGGTGCCGTTGACGTTGATCTGGTACAGCGCGGCGTTGCCCTGCCCGGGCGCGACGTCGATGTAGCCCATGATGCCGTCATCGATCCAGCCCGATTGCTGCTTGGCGTTGGCACGCAGCTCTTCGCTGGCGGTGTAGTAGTGGTTGGTGCTGCCGTCTCCGGGCGGGCGCAGGCGATACAGCGGCACCTTGCCGGGGGCCGGGGCGCTGTCCAGGTAGCCAACGTTGCCTTCGCTTTGCCAGCCGTTTTGCAGCGCCCGGTCGCGCTCGGCGGCATCGGTGGTGTAGAAGTGGTCGCTGCTGCCGCTCACCCGGCTCAGGCGGTACAGGGGTTTTCTGCCAGGGCCGTCCGCGGTCTGGGTGTAGCCGGTGATGCCTTCGTCCAGCCAGTGGTCCGCGTTCTGCACGGCCATGTAGACGGTGCGCTCCGTGAGGCGGCCCACGCCGTCGTAGGCGTAGCCCTGCAGTTGCCCCAGCGCGTCGCGCGCGAAGGCCAGTCGGCCGGCCGCGTCGTAGTAGTTGCGCGTGACCCGGTCCTGGGCCGGGCTGGCGGTGAGGTAGCCGGCGACGGTGCTGCCGGCCAGCACGCCCTGCTGCGCCAGCGCGGCATCGAGCGCCGCCAGTTGGGTCGCCGTGAGCGCCACCGCGCCTTGCCGGGACCACACGACCTGACCGATGCCGTTGTAGCGGCGCTCGGTGACGGCGCCTTCGCCGTCGATGGAGACGGTCTCGCGGTTGGCGCGGTCGTACAGGTGGCGCACGGTGCGGTCGGCATCGCCCGCCACGGCGGTGGGCGCCGCGAGCAGCGCGCCGCCGGCCACCTGGTTGGTGTAGGCGCTGGCGCGCGCGGCGTACCGGGTCTCGCGCGTGAGGTTGCCGGCCGCGTCGTAGCCGTAGGTGGTGACGGCGCCGCTGGCATCGACCTGGCTGGTGAGCCGGTTGGCCGCGTCGTAGACCTTGCGCGTGAAGCGGTCCGACAGGCTGGTCTGGGGCACGTTGACGAGGATGCCATCGACTTCGCTGCGCGAGGTGGTGTAGCGGTTTTCGTTGGTGCCCTGGCGGTTCAGCCGGTACAGCGCGGTGGTGCCCGCCACGGGCGCGGTGCGGATGTACCCCACGATGCCACTGCCCTGCACGCTCCAGCCGGGCAGGGTCTTGACGAAGTCCAGGTTGGCGCTGTCGGTGGTGTAGTAGTAGCTGCCGTCGGTGTGGCGCGCCAGGTAGAGCGCGGTGTTGCCGGCAGTGGCCGCGTCGTCCACGTAGCCCAGCAGCGCGGTGCGGATTTCGTTGCCCTGGGCGTCCAGGGGGTACAGGGCGTGCTGGCCCGGCTGGGCCGCGCTGCCCAGGAACCCGATGGTGCCTTCGTCGCGCCACTGGAAGGCGCCGGCCGGGGTGGCGTACTGGGTGGCCTGCAGGAGGTTGCCGTTCTTGTCGTACAGGTACTGGGTGACTCCGCCCACGCCGTCGGCGCTGAAGGTGACGCGGTTGGCCGCGTCGTAGCGGTAGCGCACGTGCTGGTCGCGCGCCGCATCGAAGATCTGCACCAGGCGCAGTTCCATCTCCGATTCGCTCGGGCCGGCCGACAGGGGCTTGGCGGCCAGGTCCAGGCGGTTGGCGTAGCTGATGCGCTGCGTGACGTTGCCGCTCGCGTCGTAGCGCTGGGAGACGACCGCGCCGGTGGCATCGATGGTGTAGCGCGCGTGCCCGATCGCGTCGTAGACGGTGCGGGTGACGGCATCGGCCGCGCTGGGCACGGGCTGCGGGTCGCTGCCCGGGCTCCAGGCGCCCATATCCAGGCGATTGGCATAGGCGGTGCGCTGGGTCACCAGGCCGTTGGCGTCATAGACGAGGCGCACCACGTCGCCCGCACCGTTGACGGTGGCGGTGACCCGGTTGTCCGCGTCGTAGATGCGGTGCTCGGTCTGGTCCTGCGCGGCATTGGGGCGCTTGAGGCCCTCCAGCTGCGACTCTCCCACGTCCAGCGCCAGGCTTTCTGCTCCGGCAACCGGCTGCGCGTAGCGGGTCTGGCGCACCACCCGCCCCGCCGCGTCGTACACGGTCTCCGACAGGTTGCCCGCCGCATCCATCACGAAGCGCTGCCGCCCTTGCCTGTCGTAGGCATAGCGCGTGACGTGGCCCTGCGCGTCGGTCACGCTCGTGACCTGGCCCGTGGCGTTGTAGGCGTAGCGCTTGGCGAGGTTCAGGCCCGCGTGCGTGGCCGTGGACGGGTCCAGGACTTCCAGCACCCTGCGGCCCAGCACGTCGTACTGGTATGCGGTGACGGTGCCGTTGGGGTCGGTCACGCTCAGCCGACCGCCCATGGCATCGTAGGTATACGTGGTGACGAGGTTCAGGCCGGCCGGGTCCACCGCCTGGCGCACGAGCTGGCCCTTGGCGTCGTAGCTGAACTGGGTGGTCACGCCCTGGGCGTCGGTCACGCTCAGGGCATTGCCCAGCGCGTCGTAGGTGTAGGTGGTGACCAGGTTCA